>NZ_JABBVZ010000002.1 GCF_012933365.1 Sulfobacillus harzensis
AACGAATGGTGGCGAATTACTGGACGAGGTGGTGGGAATTTACCGGAATGGGTGGTGGATTAGGTCCGGAATCCGCAAGATAGTGGAGAACCCCGCATCGTATTTCTGGATCGTATTTTGAACATACGCTATTTCGGCGGCGGAGAGGCCCTGTGCCTTGAGGGCCGCATTGCTGTCCGTCACGTAACCTGTGGTCGTATTGACGATCTCGGTATTGCGGGCCGCCTCGGCGGCCTGAGCCATCTGCGCCGATGTGAGTGTTCCGGTTGTTGTCTGGGCAAAGGCAGTCGCCCCGACCAACGGCACGACCAAGCCAACCCCTATCGTCAAAATTTTGTGGAGTCTTCCGCGGTTACTCACCTGTGACACCTCCTATTATTTTGGACAAAGCATGGCAGACACTCGCCGTAAGAAATAGGGGTGAGAACAAAAATCAGCCGGATGACAACCGGATGACATGAGATTAGCTATTCGAATTTCTTGGAACGCTTCGGGGTCACGCGACGACATGGTGGACCACCATCACAGTTCATTGAAATTATGTCCACGACGGGCATGATGATCTCGTCTTCCACGACTCGACGGTCCTAAGGTCCCGAAAATCTGCGCAAAACGGCGTCCGGAAAATCTACGAAGCGTGGGACAACCTCTCCAACCTGCCCCTTATGGCGCATCGGGAAGAATGGCATAAAGACGATATGCTGTTCCCGGAAAGGTGGCAATCAACTTGGTCCATGGCACCTTGCCCGCCCAAAGCCCAGGGTAGGTGCGATTGATGGCGTTTAATTTTCCAGTCCCTGATGGCTCGGGCACGAGGAATGCGTTAACCTGCCCGAGCGGATTGAGAAGGGCCGATTGGAAGTTCAAGTCAGCCGTTATGACGAATTGGTTCGGGTTTTTGACGTAGGGAACAACATCAAATGAGGTAAACGTATCGATTAACACTTTGAGATGTGGATGCGCATTGATATAGCGTGAAATTTGCTCGTCTTGGACAAAAGGATGAACTCTCTGTCCATGCACAATATCGCTGACGTATGCGTAATCGCCGTTCCCCCATACGGGATTTCGAAGCGCACGCCACGTGGTCCAATTGCCGACTATAAGCAACCCCGTCGCAAGGACCACAGCAAAGATTCGAAATCGCTTCCCGATGTCTTGCACTGACAGCGCCACTAAAACAAAACCAAAGGGAATATAGTACAGAAAAAACCGTGCCCAATCTGCCGAACGCCCCAGGTACAACAGAATCACCTGCAACATTGGCGCACCCGCAGCCGCCCCAATGAGCGGAAGACCCGCTCTACGCGAACCGCTGAGTTGCCCAATCAATGCGCCAAGAATGCCAAAGATAACGGGCACGAACAGGAACGTCCAGTGCACTGAGACCTGTATCGCATTCCATAAATGGGCCCTAGCAAAACGTGTCAGGGCATTTTCATAGACTCCAGTTAAAGTTTGGGAAGCGTTCCCGTAGGGGGACAGCAAAAAATACAAGGGATTTTTCATGATGAGCCAGTTGGTAAACATCCAAATGCCCGCCATGTAGACGATCGGGAGTTCAAAGACGAGCAACATGCCCTCTATATACGCCCGCGAACGGCCTCGACGGACCAGGGCCCCAATGAGCCCCAAACCCGCGAAAGCTGCCACCGGCACCGCTTCATAGCGCAACAGAAACCCGACGGCCAGCCAAATGCCGGAGCGCGCCAAGTCAGAGACAGCGTCCGTCTCGAAATAGGCTAGCAATCCTTCGGTCATGCCTAAGAGCGCAGCCGCCAACATCCCATCGGTCATCCCATTGGCCCCGTACCATAAGATCATGGGATTTAATGCGTAAATCACGGTCCACGTCCAACGCAGCCATCGCGGTACGCGAAGCCAGTGCAAGGCGCGGTACAGATTCGCTAATCCAATCCCATAAAACGCCGCGCTAACGATGTTGCCGGCAAATCCTTGAACGACTAAGGAAGGCCACCACCGGTGAAGCAGTGTCAATGGCACCTCCAGGAGGCTGGGCAGTGGATTCCAGACAAAGCCAATTGCTGCAAAGTGCGGATGGGGCCTCAAAAAAACATAGTAAGCGCTCAGGACGCGTGAAAACGCGTCACCAACGATGATTCCATTGGAAAAGAGGGTATGATGCGCTACCACCAGGGCCGCGACAAAACCACTGACGCCCAAATACCAGGGATCTCGGGTCGGCCTCCTTGGGTCAATGAGGACTGGATCTGATAAGAGGTCCCGTAATTCCGTGCTGACGGCGCTCATCCGACCTGCCTCTCATGCGGCATTTTCGCGTCGGTGAGGCCATGCACGGTTTTTTCCCAGTACGACGGCCGAGTGAACAATTGTAAAAAGCCCTTCCACCCGGCAATGGACATAAAGGTCCAATACACGGGGTTTAAGGTGGCATATTTGGACAAGTCCCAGTCGCGACGCGTCGCCAGTCCAGTCACATTGGTGTACATGAAAGCAAAGTTCCCGAACACTAAATTCAAAAATGCCGCATAGTACACCCAAGCGGGAAACAGGGCGTGGGCAAAGGGAACGCCCAAAAGAAACCATACCGTGGTCATTCCCCAGAGAAAGGGATTGATGAGAAAGGTGAAGGGAGTACCGAAGATGACCGACTGAAAAGCCATCATCCCGCCCCACCCCAACTCCTTGACCAACCGACGGGGATGACGCATGTGCACGATCCAGGTTTGGATATAGCCTTTCACCCAACGGGATCGCTGCCGAATCCAATTGACAAAATCGGAATTGGCCTCTTCCCAGGTTGTTGAATCCATCACCACGGTACGGTATCCGAGACGCGCCAATCGGATACCGAGGTCGGCGTCTTCGGTGACGTTAAAAGGGTCCCACGCCCCGATCTCTTTCAGCACCGACACACGAAAGTGGTTGGACGTGCCCCCCAACGGGATGGGCAAATTGCGAGCAAACAACGCCGGCAGCAGCTGGTCAAACCACATCGCGTACTCGCTGGTAAACCAACGCGTTAGGATATTCTGCGTTTGGTTGTAATATGAAAGTTTGGCTTGTACGCAAGCCACCCGCTCGTCGCTCACCCGAAAGACTTCAATCGCTTTGAGCAGTTGATCCGGATCAGGAGCATCCTCGGCATCAAATATTACGACGAAATCGCCGCGAGCCTGCCAGAACCCATAGTTGCATGCCTTAGGCTTCGTTCGCGGCATTGAGGTTGGTACAATCACGATCTGAATGAAGTTCGGTAAGTGGGCAGCTCTCGCCGCCTCCATGGTATCCAAATCGTCGGCCTCAAGCAGAAACTTGACATCAAGAAGATGCTTGGGATAACGGAGTTCGGAAATGGATTGGGCGATCTTCGGAAGCACCGCTGCCTCTTTGTATAACGGAACCAAGATCGTATAGATAGGGAGTTGGTCCTCGCTCAGCGCCCCCGACAGGCTCACCGGGCGAACAATGCTGTACGGCTTTTCTTTGGCCGAAACAAACATAAGCCATAGACGATACACGGTGTTCAACGCATAGAGGACTTCCACCACGGCATTCAAGAAGGTGAGGGTGACAAGCCAATTTTTAATCATAAAGAGCACGAAAGCTGTAGTGGCGGCAAGAGAAACCGTTTTTTGACGCCGGGACAAGAGATAATCGGCTGACTGGTCCGGTCGCTTCACCAATATCTGTTCGCGGCTGCGGGTCGCATGCCGGTTTCCATAGTAGCGCGAGTAGGTCACCAGCACATCCCGGTAGCCGGTCACGTAAACTAGCACCGGACAACCGAGGGAATCCACCAGTGTATTCACAACATCCGGACGCCACGGGTCCACCATGGCAATCCCGACCTGATTGGAAGACTGAAAAATGGGAACCACCGCATTTCTGAGCCAAAAGGCCTCGTCCATGGCATCCCAAACGTCTGGCGGAGCGGTCAGCCCGCTGCTTGCCAGTTCCACCAGCGGCAGACCGCTTTGTAATGCGAGCGCTTCGGCCACATCCCAAAAGTTGGCCATGTTGAAGCTGGTCAAGACCTCGCCCAACCGAGCACCCATTGCCGCTTGCATTTCCAACGCTTCCACCAATTGGTCGGCGTGGACTTTGCTTTGCTGCAGCAAGATGCCCCCCAATTGCCGGTCTACCAGGCGATCGGTTAGTCCATAAACCCGGTCAAATGCGAGTGTGAGTTCCCATTCCTGAACGAGAAACGCCTTGACGGGGATTCCCAAAGATTGGAGCCACATCACGGAATCCCTATTTTTCGGGTCCTCCAAGCCGACCCAAAGCCGGTCCTCCGGCTTTGCCAGCGGAATCACCCGATGTTTTACTAAAGCGTCCCGCTCGAAGTTCATTACCAGACTGCGATCCACGGGGTCAACCAACCCCCCATCAGCGGTATGATAGGGGATGAGTGAGACATGGCCTTCAATGTGGATGTCGAAACTCCCTGACGCGACCTGTGCGTTCATGACCGTTTACCTTCCTGCTGATGGCGCCTAAGCCGTCGCAGCGAGAAGATATAGAGAACCGGCACAATCGCCATCAGGGCCAAGGGCACGGTGAAAAAGACCCAATAGCCAACGTCCATCAGGGCAGACGCCACCAGCACCAGGGCTGCCACCGAAACTAAAGTGGAGATGGTCTTAATCATAGGCTTGGGCCCTTAAGCGAAACATAGATGGTATCCTTCTCCTGTCTGACCTGGGTGACCTCTTCCCGCATTTGAAGCCACTCAAGCAACAATCCGCGATGGCTAACGTACCCGTCGACTCGATAGAAGCCATCACGAAATACCTGAAAGCGAATGGATAAGGCATCAACCTGTTTCAGTTCATCGACCAAATCCACCACGTCAGCGAGATGCGCAAGCGGACCAATGAGAAGGGTCACGGTTGAGGAAGGGACTCCATCATCGCGGGTGAGTTCGCCAATTGTGCGGCGCAACGACGCGATGGTGACCTGGTCGACCTCACGCGCTTGCATCAATTGGGACACTTGGGTGCGAAGAGCATCAATCTCGCGAGCTTGGTCGTCGCGTTGTTTTTCCAGTCGTTCGATTGCGGCGTCGACGTCGGCTCGTCGGTATCCTAGGAAGTCCCGACCGAATTCCATTGACACTCCTTGGCGAAACATCATACATTAATATGGTAAATCTTATCACTAATTAACGGAATGTGTCGATTGTAGAGGGAAAATATGGCCACGCGCGCACGCTGGATTGCATATCCCCTGGGGCTGATTCTATTCATGGGAATTGGTCCGCTTGCGTACGCCGCCCCATCCCCGTCCCCCCCACAAAAGCCTCCACACGTTAGCGAGCAACAACCCTCAACTTTTGAAAAGGCCCATAAGAAAAGCCCTCCCGGGGGCAAACAAAAGAAAAAGGCCCAAAAGAAAAACGGGACCGGTGACGATGGCGACCAAGATAAAGATAAGAATCATGACCATGACGATCCACCGCCGTCAGATGAGCTTCCCGAAGTCCCCTGGGCAACTGGCATCCCGGTGATTATGTTGGGTTTGCTTGGAGTCTACTTCAAGAAAAAGGCCCCGGGACAGAATGGAATCTAAGCGACTGAGTCCCATGATGGTGGGTTTATGGATTTTGTTAGCCATTGCCCCTCTGTTTCATGTGTGGTCCACATTAACCACCGATTTCTTAGCTGACAATCCGCTGGCGTATCTGGTATGGATTCCCGTCGTCGCGTTCGCGTGGGCATTTCTCCGACTCTTATCGATGGCGCCATATCCCGATGATCGCGAGCTGAACAGCATACTGGGCATGACGGGGATAATCTTATTCGGTTTAGTGCTTGCCCTCGGAAGCTACCACTGGCCGTGGGCCTTCTCCATCGATAACCTGGGCATTTTAATTTGGCCCTTCTGGGCTCTCTCATTGGCGTGGTTTCTCTTTGGCGTGGGCACCACACGTCGCCTGATCCATCCGCTCGCCTATGTGCTCTTGGCATGGCCGCCATTGTACACCCGCATCGTAGCATGGACGATGCCGGCCCTAAACCAGCTCGACTTAACGGGAATGCACTGGCTGGACCGGGTTCCCTGGATTCGGCCAGAACATGGCTCCGGTGTCTACCTCGTCCAGAGCGTGCATAGCTGGATTCCCATACAAATCAGCCAGGTTTGCAGCGGCGCGGATAGCCTTCTAGCTATTCTTTTGTTCCTGCCCGTTGTCCTCGCTTTCTTCCGCGGATCAGGCATTTGGAAGTTGACCCTGCTCGTGAGCGTTGCCGTCGGGGCCGTGGTTTTGAACTTCCTGAGGCTTCAAATCATTCTTTTCCTGTTGCACGCGACCAACGCCAACCTGGCGCTAGGGATTGTGCATCCAATCTTGGGCTTTCTGCTCTTGGCCATGCTATTCACCGCCATGCTGGGGGCCTCGCCTCTGTTTCATCTTCAGGCCCAGTTCCCCAAATTGACCGCGCACTTGCGACCTCCCCGCCCTGTTCCCCTCGGCATCGCCATCGTGGCGGGGTTTGCGCTGTGGCAGGGGCTGACCCCTTTGGGGCAGTGGGGGCCGGGAACCCCGTCGCACCCAGTTGCCGTGGCCACCACCCGCCTTTCAGCTTATCTTCCTCGCATTGCTGGGTTTCATCGCACCGTAGCCCTTCACCAAAGCGAGGAATCCGTCATGGGTCCCGGATCCGAAACACTGGCCGTCGATTATGCCAATGGCACGAGCGTCATTCTGGCAGAGGTCTGGCGAACGCAAGACCCTTTGGTCCTCGCAGGCTTAGGAGGACGGAATTGCCTCTTGTTTCACGGTGATCGGGTGCTGAACGCCTCGCCTGTGTCATTGTTCCACCATGTTCCAGGCAATGTTTTCGTGGTGGCGGCTCCGACCCCAGCCATCACCCGTCTTGGCCCCGAGTACATTGACGTGGAATACACCGCCTCCACAGAACTTCGGGATGGCCACCGCTGGTACTTTCGGGTCGAGGTTGCGGGATGGGTATCTTCCAAAACGGTGAGCCAACAAGCCGCTATTCGCGCAGGGCACCAAGTCCTTGCACACATCCGGGATAAACGCACCACCCTCCCCTTGCTCGCGGTTTTGGAAGTGACCGCTCAGCGTCTCAACCTCACCACGACCAGTGCCTAATGTCGTAAACTTTTTCAAGTGTGAAAAGAGGATTCCTTTCCACCGCGGCGAAGGCTATCCTTATATGATCACATCTTGTATGAATCTCTCTACTCGAATGCAGCGTCCAATGATTGAATGGAGGTACCCTTGGATCCCAATTCGGAGTCGGTTTTGCGTGTTTTCCTTCACCGAAGTCGCCAAGTCATTGAAAAACCGACGTTAAAAGAAAAATTAACGGCGATTGCCCAGGCCATTGTGGAAGCTGGCTTGTTCCGGCGTGTTGCCGTGCAACTCTATGCGGAAAGTTATGGCGAAAAGTTGTTTGGTTGGGCTGGCATCACCGCCGAAGAGGAGCAATGGCTCGAGACGCATGACACCCTGGGTCCTGACGAATATGAGCGGGTGCGACGCTATGGAGTGGACTTAGGCAATTTGTACTTCGTGCCCCATGACCGGATTTGGATGGTCCTGGGTGACCCCGATAGTTTTTTGCTGTCTTCCCAGGTGGAGTGGCAAGGGCCGGGATATTGGCACCCGGACGATATGCTTTACGCCCCGCTCCTAGCGTCTGACAACACGACAATGGGCAATGTGACAGCTGACGACCCACCCGACCATCGACTCCCCACGGAGCACACAGCCGCCCTTTTGACCCCATTTCTTGCCATCGCATCCATATTGGTGGAACAATCCTTGGACCGCCGCCGCGATACGCTGACGTCATGCTTCAATGGCCCCTTCTTTCGAGACGAAATGGCGACGTTGGAAGCGAGCGGTAATCTCCGGGGCGTGTTGTTTCTTGATATGGATAATTTAAAGATGGTAAATGATAGTCAGGGCCATGCCGCCGGTGACCGGTTAATTCAAGACACCGCGCATGGTTTGGGGCAGATAGTGCAGCAAGTGCTGGGACGCTCGATGCCTGTGTTTCGCTTGCACGGCGATGAGTTTGCCGTGCTGCTGCGGAGCGGGTCACCGCCGCTAGACCGTATGCTCCCGGAACTAAGAACCCTTAGGGATGCATATCTTCCCAACATCAGCATTGGGGGCGCTGAATACCAATTAGGGATGTCATTGGCGGAACTCACTCGGCTGGCCGAGCAGAGCATGTACCAGGACAAATGGACAAGAAAAGGACTGTGGCCGCAATGACCCCGAAAAATGTTGATCACCTAGTCCTCGAAGTGCGGGATATGGAGAAAAGCCTCGCCTTTTACTGTGGCTTGCTGGGCCTGCCGGCAGAGCGGCTTGATCTATTTCAACAGGGTCAGGCTCCCTTTGTCTCCGTCCGAGCTGGCACCACGCTGGTCGACCTATTCCCGTCAGACAATCCTAGCGCCGGACCGCCCCATTTTTGCGTGGAATTTTCGGATCCGATCGAGGAAATCATAGCGGCTCTGAAGGCCCACGGCATTGATCCCGGCAAGCCTAAACCACGATTTGGGGCCCGGGGCACGGGGCTTAGCGTCTATGTTTACGATCCTGACGGCCACCAAGTCGAAATTCGCACCTATCACGCCTAATTCCCGATTAAAAAATTGCGTCCCTCCGTGCCCTTTCCTACGATGGGAAAACAACGACGGGAGGGACGCCATGCTACTCGTGACTGTGGGGGCGGCATTCGTAGTGGCAGCGTTATTCGTACGGGTCTTGCGCCCGCTTTTGGTGGTGGTGTTGGCATTAACCGCGCTACTTTGGATTTTGCCGCAAATCCCGGTTAAAAACGCCACATTTCAGTCGGTGGTCCTTATCGCCGGGCTTGTGCGCCACGTACTACACCATTCGGTGCAAAACGGCCTCATCCAGTATCGCCGTTGGGGCACAGCAATGTTGTCGCACCACCATCTCTAGTGATACGCATCCTCCGACAGGATTAGAGGCTGACCTTGGTGGGAATGGCACTCCGGACACGCCTCGACAGCCACAGGAAGACAGTCGAGACACCAAATCTGGCGGCAATCGGTGCACGCCCACACTCGCATCTCCATGCGCCCCTCGGGGTGTTGACCCCTGCAGATCATGACCTCACCTCCTCTGTGTTGAATTGCGCCTCCTCGGTCGAGCCCTTGAGTGCCGTTGTCTCTGATTGGCCTTGAGTCAGAACCATCATAAGGGTGTCGAAATAGCCGGCTCCCACTTCCCGTTGATGGCGCACGGCCGTGTAGCCCCGCTGTTCCCCTTGGAATTCGTCCTCCTGCAACGCAGCATACGCCTTCATACCGTGGTCTCGGTACGCGTCCGCCAACTGAAACATGGACCAGTTGAGGGCATGGAACCCGGCCAAGGTGATGAATTGGAACACGTAGCCCATGTCCCCCAACTTGTCTTGAAAGCGCTCCAAATCAGCATCGGCCAATTTGCGCTTCCAGTTGAAAGACGGGGAACAATTGTAGGCCAACCATTTCCCGGGAAACTCGGCGTGAATAGCTTCAGCAAATGCGCGGGCTTCATCAATGTTCGGCTCGGCCGTTTCACACCAGATGACGTCAGCATACGGGGCATAAGCGAGTCCCCGGTGAATGGCGGCATCCAGTCCCGCACGCACGCGATAGAAGCCTTCCGCGGTACGCTCTCCGGTCAAGAAGGGCTGGTCGGCCGGATCGCTGTCTGACGTCAACAAGGTGGCGGCATTAGCATCCGTTCTCCCAATAATCACCGTGGGGACGCCAAGCACATCGGCGGCTAGACGGGCCGCGGTCAGATGGGAAACGGCTTCTTTGGTGGGAATCAGCACCTTTCCGCCCATATGGCCACACTTTTTTGCTGAGGAAAGTTGGTCTTCCAAATGAATGCCCGCGGCGCCCGCTTCAATCATTGCCTTGACTAATTCAAAGACATTGAGCGGTCCACCAAAACCCGCTTCAGCGTCAGCCACAATCGGTGCGTACCAATCACGCGATCCCCCCTTAGGATCGGTGCGATACACCTGATCAGCGCGCATAAGCGCCCGATTGATCCGCTGCACCATGGCAGGAACGCTGTTCGCGGGATAGAGTGATTGGTCCGGATAGGTATCGAATGCAAGATTTCCATCCGCCGCGACCTGCCAGCCGCTGACATAAATGGCCTCTAGTCCCGCTGCAACCTGTTGGACCGCTTGATTTCCCGTCACCGCGCCTAAAGCTCGCACAAATGGCCGATTGGCCAGCAAGTGACGCAACCGCTCTGCGCCCCGGCGCGCCAAGGTGTGCTCAATCATGACCGTAGGCCGCAAGGCCTCCACATCTTCCACGGTATACGGACGCTCAATCCCCCTCGTTGTAAATCCGTCATTGTCCATCAGGTTACCGCTCCTTCCCAAAGTCTCATTTGCCCCATCATACTGAGGGCCACCTGGGCTTTGCCGGATATTTCCCGTCAAATGCCGCTCATTAGGGATGAACGGTGGATAAAGGCCCCTTAACGGAGAGTTGCGAGCCATGACAATCTGGGACACAATAGAAGGCACCAACAAAATGGAAGCTCGCAGGCTTCCGGCTGATTCTTGGAAAGAAGGCGATCGCGACGGAAAAAACTCCGCGCATTCCGATCACTCCCTTGGATTTGGACCTCTGGTATGAAGGGCCAACCGTGGTCATTGCCGACAAACCGGCAGGGATGGCCGTACACCCTCAATCCCCCGAGGGAACCGGGACAGTGGTCAACGCGTTATTGCACAACAACCGCTGGTTAGCTGACATGGAAACCAGTCATGCCCCGGGGGTGGTTCATGTGTTGGCCCCGGAGGATCGCGGTCTCGTGGTGGTGGCAAAATCCGAGGAAGCCCACCAGGAATTGACCCAATTAAAGAACGAGAAGCGCTTGATATTTTCCGTACGGGTGCGGCTGAATAGCGACGTTGAGCCAACGCCTCACCCCGATGTCGTGGTCATCGATCACCAGCGCTATGATGGCCTTGATGTCTACGATATCGACACCAGCATCGGAGATACGGCCCAACTGCGATCCTCCTGGCTCCATGGGGATGCTGCAGCCAGCATGGTCGTCTATCGCGTCCACGTGCCCATGGCGCAAAAGCGCCTTGACATTGGCCTAGGCGAAAGAATATGGCTGCCACGGGTCGACCTCTATACGGCACCGCCCTGAAGTGTCTGCAACGGAACGAAAGAGTTTCTTTCGTCTTATGGCTTCGGTTGGAATGACCACACCCTCACGGACGAGACCAATGTGGCGGAAATGCGGCGTCTAAGAGGAAAACACGAACGGGGCATTCCGCTCATCATCGTCAATGGGCAGACGTCGGTGGGCTTCGATCGGCACCGGCTAAAGGCCCAATTCGGCCTTTATTGAATCTGTGGAGGTGAGTCATGGCAGATTGGAGCGGCACCTTAACTTTTAGCGAAGATAGCTTGCAAGCGCTTGATGCCTTCATCCACCACCCCGATACGCGTCAGACGGACATTTTCCAGCAAGGGACGTTGGCGGTGGACGGCCAGGTCCATCTCGATTGGATTATCAAGCACGATATCTTTGAGGGCGTGGTGATGCACGTAAGTCTCATGGGAGACGACGGCACGCGTTTTCTTGGCGGCGATGGTGCCGTCCTTACCGAGGCACAGGAGGCCCTGCGAACGTTCGACGTCAATTACGAAGGGACGACCTATCACCTCTCGGTTGTTAAGGAATAGCACACGTTTGGCACAACAAAGAAGCGCCCACCCTTTTCAGAGGGCGGGCGCTTTTTCTGCAACTGTCCTGAATGTTTTAGGACACGCCGGATTTAAAGAGCATGATCCAGATGGACATCCCCACCATGCCTAGCGCGATCAGAAACACCAGGTACAGAGGAATCAACTGCCATGCCATGCCGCGGCTCTCCTTCAAGTGCATGAAGACACCTAACTGCAGCGCGGCCTGCAATCCTGCCAGAACCAGAATGACCGCGAGCAGCATCACCGCCGGAAGTACATGATTCATCACCAGGAAATAGGCAGCAAAGGTCAAGATTAAAGACCCGATGTACCCCGCAATTTGCACGGTGGGGAACTTCTCTTCCTCAAAGTGCGGCTTCAGGAATGCGAGGTTCTTGTCATTATCTTGTTGATAGGCTTCCTCGACCGTCAATGCGCTATCAGCGTGCTCAGACATGTCGACGCCTCCCTTCCCTCACGAACTCGCTCATACGATTTTCCCGTTCAAGTACACAAAGGTGAAGATGAAAATCCATACGATGTCCAGAAAGTGCCAGTACAGCGAATAGGTAAACACCTTGCGCGCTGTCTGAGCGGTAATGCCCCGCTTCTTCAGTTGGAACAGCAGCGTGATTGCCCAAAAGATACCGAACGTGACGTGGGCTCCGTGAGTGCCGACCAGGATGTCAAAGGCGGATAAAAATCCGCTCGTGTGCCAGGTGGCTCCGATGGCCGCATAGCTCACGAAGTCGTGAATTTCGGTCCCGACGAACCCGGCGCCAAGGAGCACCGTAAGAATCATCCAACCCATCAGCGCCTTGACGTTTCCGCGGCGCATCGAATAGATGCCGAGTCCGATGGTGAAGCTGGAGGTCAACAAGAGCAGCGTCTCCAGCATCACCGGACCCATCTGGAACAACTGGTTGGATGACGGCCCGGACGCGACGGCACTGTGAAACACCGCATAGGACGAGAACAAGCTTCCGAAAATGAGCACGTCCGTGACCAGGAACATCCAGAACCCGGTAATCTTGATGCTTTCCTTTTCGTCGGCGAACTCGATGGGAAGATGCTGCGCCTGTTTTTCTTCAGCGAGTTCCAAACTCATCCTTGCAACCTCCCTAGCGATGCCTCTGTGCGCCGCACAAACTCGGCATCCAAGTGATGATGGTCGTCGTAGTCAAAGCCGGTGAACAAGAGACATGCAACGACCGCAAGTCCGCCGATGATGGCAATGGGCCACCACTTGAAGGTGAGTCCAAAGCCCCCCACGAAAAACGACACGCCCAACAAAAAGGGAATCGCGGAGTTTCGGGGCATCTCAATGTCCCGAATGTCCTCGGGCTTCAAATCGGCCAGCGATTGTCCGTTCTGCTTCATTGCCCACCAGGCGTCCCGTTCATGTACCACAGGGATGCGGGCAAAGTTGTATTCCGGGGCCGGCGAGGGGATGGACCACTCCAGGGTCCGCCCATCCCACGGGTCACCCGTCAAATCGCGTTCCCCGTAGAGCAAGCTCCAGATGATGTTGTAGACCAAGGCCACGAATGCCGCACCCATGATGAAGGCTCCCACGGTGGAAATAACGTTGAGCTCATGCCATCCGAATCCCACCGGATAGGTGTAGATGCGCCGCGTCATGCCTTTGAGTCCCAGTAGGTACTGCGGCGTAAAGGTAACCCAAAAGCCGATGAAGAAGAGCCAGAAGGCGACCTTGCCCTGCCGCTCATTGAGTTTCATACCAAACATCTTCGGCCACCAATAGTAGAGACCGGACAGGAGACCAAAGAGCGTCCCACCAATAATCACGTTGTGGAAGTGGGCCACCAAGAAATAGGTGTTGTGGAATTGGTAGTCGGCCGGCACGACCGCCAACAGCACGCCCGTGGCGCCTCCAATCACGAAGGTGGGAATGAACGCCAACTGATACAGCATCGATGTGGTCATTTGAATGCGCCCGCCCCACATGGTGAAAATCCAATTGAAGATCTTCACACCTGTTGGGATCGCGATCAACATAGTCGACAAACCGAAGAAGGCGTTGACGCCCGGACCTGCCCCCATGGTAAAGAAGTGGTGCACCCAGGTTCCGTACGAGAGGAACATGATCGCTAGAATGGAAACCACCATGACGGGGTATCCAAAGAGCGCCTTCTTTGAGTAAGTGGATACCACCTCGGAAAACACCCCAAACAGCGGAATCACCAAAATGTAAACCTCGGGATGGCCGAACAGCCAAAAGAGATTGACGTACATCATGGGCATCCCACCGTGGGCCAGGGTGAAGAACGAGGACCCAAAGATGCGGTCAAAGAGGCTCATGGCCAACGCCACCGTCAGCGGCGGGAAGGCGAACAGAATCAACGCCGAGGTGACCATTGCCGACCAGATAAATAGCGGCATCTTCATCAGCGTCATCCCCGGGGCCCGCATGCGGACCGTGGTCACCAGGAAGTTGATGCCTGTCATGGTTGTGCCCATACCGGCAATCAACAAGGCTACAAAGTAGTAGTTTTCGGCCGGACCCGGGTTATACGCCAAGCCTGTGTAGGGCGGATAAGCCGTCCACCCGGCGTTCGGAGATCCCCCAATGATGAAGGAGATGTTAAACAGAATCGCACCGGCCGCAAACAACCAGTAGCTCATCGCGTTCAGCCGCGGAAAGGCCACGTCGCGCGCCCCAATCATGAGGGGCACCACTGCGTTGAAGAGGGCAAAAATGAACGGCATGGCCATGAAGAAAATCATGATGGTGCCATGCGTAGTGAACACTTCGTTATATTGCGTGGCAGGCATGAACTTGGTGCTGGGGAGCGCCAATTGGGCCCGAATCATCATTGCGTCAATGCCACCGCGCATCAACATCAACAATGCCGCAATTAAATACAGCACCGCGATTTTTTTGTGGTCGACCGTGGTCAACCACTCGCGCCATAACCAACCCCAGCGCTTGGTCTTGGTCAGAAACCCGAGGATCCCCAACCCACCGACCACCAACCCGAAATCAATGAGCAGAATATCGGGCAGGCGTACCGAGGGTGGAAAGAGGATGTGAATCAAATATGGGATAAACGAAGGCATACGTCTCCACCTTTCAGCATCTAACCTGTAAACCTTGCGTCCGTCTCCTAGCGACTCATCACCATGGGAACGTACTCAATGCCGTTCTTATGGCGCTGGATGCTGTACATCCCGCCACCGGTCAAGGTAAACCCGCTCGCGACCGATGGGAACGTGTCCTTGGGATAATTCCCGTAGGTTTCCACGCCAACGGTATTGAACTTTAGCAACTGTTTAAAGTCGGCGTTGGTCATCGGCTGAGCCGTGGACGCCGTCTTTTGAGCCCAGGCTTTAAACTGGGCCGGAGGTACCGCCTTCACGTTAAAAAACATCTTCTCAAATTGGGTTCCGGAAAACTGGCCGCTGTGTCCCCAATACGTTCCGGGCTTGTTGGCCTCCAGCCACAAGGGCAGGACGCGATTCGGCATCGTATATTCCATGCCGCCCAACTGCGGAACCCAGAACGTGTTCATGGGCGAGTTGGCCGTCAGTTCAAACAAGACCGGCTCTCCCGAAGGAATGACCACGTAGTTCACGGTCGCGACATGCTGGCCGGGATACTGAAAGAGCCATTTCCACGTCAGCGAGGTTACATCAATGACCACTGGATCTTTCGCTTTCGGGATGCGGTCCAGCGCATATGTAACCTTAACGGTGGGGATGGCAATAACCGTCAACAAAACCGCCGGCAGCACCCACCACAATATTTCCAATCCGCGGTGGCCATGCCAATCCGGGCGATAGGGCGCCGTGTTGCCGGGCTTGTCGCGAAAACGAATCAGAGCGTAAAAGAACAGCACAAAAACGATGAGAATAACAATGGCCATGGCTATGGAGGCCAAAATCATGAGGTGCATCTCTTGACGACCCACTGGACCGGCAGGATGCAGCATCACATATTGCTGACCGCAGCCCGTGCTAAGAAGCCCTGCCGCTGCAGCCACCAATAGAAGCTTCGAGTACGGCTTTCTAAACCGTTGACGGAACATTGAAGACCACCTTCTCCAGAGGATTCTCGACACAGGCGGTTATCCACCGACAGAAAATACAGATGAGGCGGAATTGTTATTCAACACTTCGGAACTTTTCTTTCCCTGTAATCGTTAGATTACTTAACCCGAAGTATAACAATGTTAAAACTCGTAATCAATTATCCTGGACAAAGGAGCGGATCAGAATGTTGCCGATTTTTGTGGCTTTGTTTTAAGAAGGACGCCGACCAATGAGGCACTAAGGGCAAAGGGGACCGCCACCATCAGTTCTACCCGCGGCGAGGCGTGCAACGACAGCGCCAATCCCATCCCGGCGGGAACGAGCACAGCGCCCAAAAATCCAGCCGTGTTGGCGATTCCGGAGGCTAAACCCTGGGCTGGATTAGGAAACCGCTCGCGAACAGTCGCAAATGTCAGCACCGCAGCCCCATTGGCGGCCCCTAAGAGGATAAACAAAACCGCCATCAAACTAAGCGGCAGTCGAAAAACCGCGAGCACCACCCACACTAACGCATTAAGCACCGTTACCGCGGCATAGGGTCTTCTAACACCCCATTTGTCAGCCAGCATCCCGGCAGGGGGTCCGCCCAGCAAGGCGCCGGCAAGCCCAAATGCGAGAAAAGTGCTGGCAGCAACCTCATTGAGCCCATAGTTGGTGCGAAGATATGGGACCGCATAGAGACTAACAAAGCCGAGGAAGGGCCCCATTAGTCCAAAATGGCCCAAGGCGACCGCCCATAGCTCGCGTCGCTGTCGGAAGACCTGATCCCACGGCGCCCGTTCCTGCGGTACCCGAACCTCTGGGTGCATCGGACGAAGCCGCCAAAAGATCACGAAACTTGCTGCCGCCAGTGCAATCAAGGTCCATCCCATCACCGCAAAAGGAGCACGCCAACCCGACGCCTCAACCCAAACAGCCAACGGAATGGTGGCCACCAGTGCCCCCACATTTCCCGACATGCCGGTGATGCCTAGTACGCGTCCGAATATCCCAAAAGAAAACCAGCGCGCCAGCACGGCGACAATATTGAGCCAAATGAGTGCATCCCCCAGGCCCACCAGGACTCGCGACACAACCACCATGGAGAAACTATGGCTCAGGCCAAACATCACCGTGCCCATCCCGTCAAACACGGTCCCCACCACCAGCAGATGCTCGGCCCGAAACCGCCGCGCACCTAGGGCCACCGGAATTTGCAGGACAGCATAGACCAGATACTGGCCGATCGTCATCAATGACAAAATTCCGGGCGTCAAGTGGAACTGGCGCATCAGCTCGGGCGTAACCAGACCGGGTGCGGTGCGCTCCATGAAAATCAACCCATAGGTGAGAGCCAAGACCAAGAGAATTAAGATAGCCTGCCATCGACGTGATTCCATAACTCTAGCATATCCGTCTTTGACGCCAACCGAGAGATAAACCGCAGAAGATGTCGATCGGTTATGGTTGACAGACAAATCTGGAAATGAGACAACCAAAGCATATGGAGGGAGGCCGCATGAATTTCGCCCATCTGGTTGACGGTATTGCCGAGACGGCGCCGGATCGTCACGCGCTTGTCGTCGTCACGCCTGACAAGTTAACTGAGCGTTTAACTTATCGCCAACTCGCCGAAACATCCAACCGCCTCGCTCACAGCTTGATGGAGCAGGGCATCGCGCGAGGCACCCGGGTCATGGTTCTTCTGCCTCGGGGCAAAGAAGCCTATATCAGCTATTTGGCTCTTTTGAAGACCGGGGCCACGATTATGCCGGGCTCGGAGATGCTGCGCTCGGGCGATATCTTATATCGAGTGCGCCACGCGGAGGCTCAAGCTGTCCTGGCGGATCAGAGTCTGGTATCCACCGTGGAAGAAGTGCGCCATCAAATGCCCTCCGTGACCAGATATCTGGCCAGTCCCGACACCTCAACACCGGGATGGCAGTCCCTTGTAGCCCTTCAATCCAACGGCAGTCCGGATCCCGTCCGGACCAGCGTCCTTCCTGATGACCTGGCCTTCTTATCCTATACCAGCGGCACCACCGGCGGGCCCAAGGGCGTGATGCATACTTACCGTTGGCCCTTCGAGCATTTGAAGGTGGCCGGAACATATTGGTTCGACGCCAAACCTGACGATCTGGCCTGGGCCACCGCCGGACCCGGTTGGGCCAAATGGGTCTGGAGCCCCTTTGTCTCCGTCTTGGGCAATGGGGCCACGGGATTTGTCTATCAGGGGCGCTTCGAGCCCGAGACATATCTTGCGCTCATGGCTGAATATCGCGTGACGTTGCTATGCGCCACTCCCACAGAGTATCGGCTGATGGCTAAGGTTCCCCAATTGGATCGCTACGCCCTATCCTTGCGCTCTGCCACCTCAGCCGGCGAGCCGCTCAATCGGGAAGTCATCGAAACCTTTCGTCGCGTTTTTGGGGTGACCGTACGCGACGGTTATGGGCAGACAGAAAATACCCTCCTCGTGGGGACGTTGGAGAACATGGAGGTCCGGCCGGGCTCCATGGGCCGGCCCTTTCCCGGCCTCCCGGTGACCATTGTCAACGACCGTGGTGAGCCGCAAGGACCGGGCGTGGTGGGCCACATCGCCGTCCACCGTGACCATCCGGCCTTGTTCCGGGGCTATCTAAATGATCCCGAGCGCACTCGAGCGGCCTTTCGCGGCGACTGGTACACGACGGGAGACCAGGGGCGCCTGGATGAGGATGGATATATCTGGTTTGAAGGACGATCCGATGACATCATTATCTCCGCCGGATACACCATTGGCCCCTTTGAAGTGGAAGATGCATTGGTGAAGCACCCCAAGGTGGCCGAATGCGCCGTCGTCGCCAGCCCGGATGAAGAGCGGGGTCATATTGTCAAGGCATTCGTCGTGCTGCGAAATCCTGAGGATAAAAATGCCCCGCATCTGACCGAGGAGCTTCAAGCGCACGTGAAAGCGATCACGGCCCCTTACAAATATCCGCGGGCCATTGAGTACGTGGATTCTTTACCGAAAACCACCAGCGGGAAGATTCGCCGCATCGAGTTGCGAGAGCGGGAAAAGGCAGGACGGTAATGCCTCGCCACGATGGAGGCCGAAGAACTCAGCCACTGCGGGTCAGGGACGGCGACGTCGACGAGCGGGAAAAAATCCATGTCAACAGGGCGGCGGTGAGAAGAACCACGCCCAATAGCGCCCATCCCCAATTGTAATGGCCCGTAGCATCCACGAAGGCACCAAACAAGGGAGGGAAAATGGCCGAGCCCAGAAAGGCGGAGGTTCCCACACTGCTCATGGCAAATCCGGAATTTTGGGCAGGTACGGACTCCCCCGCCCATGTCATGGTGAGCGCATTCCACCCCACGGCGCCGGCCCCGAACACCAGCCAGATTCCCAGCAACAGCACGAACGGGGTGTGGTCCGGCAACCATGCCACGACAAACGCCATAACGGCGGCCGTCACTGCACAGGCGACAATGACTGGCGGCCGGCGTCCACCGATCCGATCGCTGATAATGCCGGTCACCACGCGCCCGATACCGCCGCCCAGTTGCGCCGCGGCTAACACCAATCCTGCCCTGGCTAATGTCAGGTGGTGAACCGCATGCAGATCACTAAGCGTGAATCCCAAAACCAAATATTGTCCGGACACGAGGAGAATGGCGACCAAACAGGGACGCCAGACAGACGCCAAAAGACGCCAATCAAAACCCTTTGACGCGGCAGCCAAAGGTCGCTTGGGCCACGGAAGCATGAGAGAGGCGAAAACCCAGCCCAAAATCAACAACTCGGCTGAAAACACCCAAAAGACGGTGTTGAATCCATCGGAATCTACGATGCGCGGCAAAAGACTGGCTGCCAGCAACGCGCCAATCGGAACGCCGGTTTGCCGGATGCCCATCACCATACCACGCGGTCTGTCGCGAAAAGCGGTAAATACCGCCTTGGTTCCTGAGGCCGGCGCGATGGCCAGAGCAATGCCAAGAAAGAACAAGAGCGCCAGCACGCCGTAAAATCCCCGTACAACCAAGAGGCCCAGGGAGAAGAAGGACATCGCCAACGCTCCCCCAAAAAGCAAGCGCCGCGGTCCCACGCGATCCGCGGCCGCCCCCATCACAACCATAGAGACCATCACGCCCAGTGACAGCGCCGTCGTAACCAAGCCCATTTGGGCCAACGATAAGCGGTACAGAGCGGCGAAATAGACGCCCATGACCACAATCCCTTGCTGTACAAACGACATTCCCGTCTGCGAAAGGGTGGCCGCGGCCAGAAACCAGACCGGGCCGACCCGGGCCCGAAACCCCAGAGGATCAAAAGTACGCGTTGCCATGCGATCACCTAATTCATCCTTCGACACACGGAGAAAAAATTCCCTCCCCAACACCAACGCCTAAATTTTCTGTGTTACCATGCAAGAAATAATGTTGCTCCAATGGAGGCGTCCTCATATGATGAAAACCCCGCTCTTATTGCGACATCTCTTCGAATACGCGGAAACCTATTTCCCGTCGGAGGAAATCGTCTCACGGGGCTATGATAATACCTACCGTTTTAGCTATGCCGAATATGCGGAACGGACGCGCCGGCTGTCCGGGGCCCTCTCTTCGTTGGGGGTAGGGTTGGGGGATCGCGTGGGCACGTTTTTATGGAATGACCACGTCCATCTGGAAGCCTACTTTGGGGTTCCTGCCATGGGTGCCGTGCTCCACACCATCAACATCCGCTTGGCACCCGAGCAAATCGCCTATATTATCAACCATGCGGAAGACCGCGTCCTGGTTGTAGACCGTACCCTGTGGCCAATCTTAGCGCCTTTGGCACCGCAACTTAAGACTGTCAAAGCGTTTTTGTTCAGCGGCCCAGGGCAGCTTCCGGATGTTCCCGGCGCCCTCGATTACGAGGCGGCAATTCAACAAGCCACCCCGATGTCATCGTATCCGGATCTGGACGAGAATCACCCGCTGGGCATGTGTTACACCTCCGCCACAACCGGAAACCCCAAAGGCGTCGTCTACACCCACCGCGGCATCTACCTGCACAGCCTGACGCTTGGCCTGGCCAACACCATGGGACTCTCCATGGAGGACGCAGTGTTGCCCGTCGTCCCCATGTTTCACGTCAATGCCTGGGGACTGCCGTTTGCCGCCCTTTGGTATGGGGCAAAAATTGTGCTTCCCGGTCCCGCGCCTACGCCAAGAGATTTAGTGGATTTGATGAAAGACGAAAAGGTTACCGTCGCCGCCGGTGTGCCAACGGTCTGGCTCGGATTGTCCCGGGTTCTGGAACAGACCGGTGAACGGCTTTTTCTCCGCGAGGCGGTGTGTGGCGGCTCGGCCGCTCCTGAAGGACTCATACGCCGGTTCGAGGAAGAATTTCACATCCCCTTTGTCCACGCCTATGGCATGACGGAGACCAGCCCCATTGCCAGCGTTGCCCGCCTCAAGAGGGCTCTGGTACCCGCGTCAGACCAAGAGAAGATGGCCGCGAAAGCATCCCAAGGCTTGTTGGTGCCGGGCCTCACCGTTCGGTTGGAGCGCGACGGGCAGGAAGTCCCCTGGGATGGCGAATCGGCTGGAGAGATGTGTCTTCAGGGCCCCTGGATTGCCGATGAGTATTATCGCGATGCACGCAGCGAAGAAGCTTTTGTCGATGGCTGGCTGCATACCGGCGATGTCGCCACCATTGATAAAAATGGCTACATTCACATCGTCGACCGAACCCGGGATGTCATTAAGAGCGGCGGAGAATGGATCTCGTCCGTCGACTTGGAGAACGCCCTCATGTCCCACCCCGCCGTCTTCGAAGCGGCCGTTGTGGGCGTCCCTCACCCTAAATGGGACGAGCGGCCCTTGGCCTTCGTGGTATTGAAGGAGGGGGCCACGGCGTCTAAAGAGGAGTTGCTGGCACTGTTAGCCCAAAAATTTGCCAAATGGCAGTTGCCCGACGACATCCTCTACATCGATGAGGTGCCAAAAACCACGGTGGGAAAGTTCCTCAAGCGAGCCCTGAGGGACCAATATCAACACTATCTCGCTGGGGAGCGGGACGCTTGAGTCCCTCCCCGCTTATTCGCCCTCTTCCATGACGTCATAGAGCGCGTCCACGCCCTCTTCGGCGGCATCCTGCATCGCCTCTTGGCCGGGCAAGTCTACCACGCCGAGACGATCGGGCTGGCCAATGGCCTGCTCGTGCTCTAGACGTGCCAGTTCCCGCCTCAAACTGACCTCATCGCGGGCGAAGATCAAAAGAAATTGGGGTTCGTCAGCCATCAAGGTCCATTCCATGTCGTTGGCCGACCCGATATCGAATGAGCGTCGATAGTCAAATTCCATACCCTGGGAGAAATGAAACACCCCCGGTTGCTGCTGCAAAGAGGATGGCCCGGGGAGCAACTCCGCCAACGCGTCCATATCCTCGACCGGAGCCAGGGCAAAATACCGCGGGTTCATCGCAAGATATTGGGCTAAATCCGCGTCGTTGACCGGCCCCTCCTCAGACACTGACATGGCCGCAATGCGCCAGTAGCCCTGGGAATCGCGCCGCAACAGAGCTGTCGTGACACGCTCGACAAGCTCCTCCTCATCGGGACGATACCACCCGTGAAGAGCCACACGCACGGCATCCGACGACTCGTCCAGTATTTCGCCTTGAAGTCGCCAAAGATCCCCTGTCTGGGCTTGGTCCCGCTCCTGCGCCGCAATATAGTCGAGGATATCCGTGGGCCGTGCTTCGTCCATCAGCATGTCGTAGCACGCCGCATAATCAGCGTTGTTGCGGGCGTTTTCGTAGGCCATCGCAACCTCAAGCGGAGTGAGAATTTCGTTCTCGAGAAGATAGGAGCCATCAATCCACGGCTTCACCTCCCGCCCGCCAGCCAGCACCATCCAAAGGCCCACGCCCACCATGCCGTCAAACGGGAAACGGTTGTTAACGGCTGATTGCACCATCCCCACCAACGTCAAAAGACTTAACGCCTCATCCATGGTGAGCGTCTTCCAAACCATATCCTTGAATACATCCTGCTGTTCGGAATCGGTCACAAAATAGGCCTCCCCGATCGCGCCCGCGGAAAATCGCAGAAGCCAAATCGCTTCGATGCCTTCATAGGGACCGCCCCAACGCATCCGCATCATCAGCGAGGCGGCATGAAGCCGATACGGCGAAACCAGTATCTCCTGAATTTGGTCGACCGGCGGATACCAAGAGTAGGGAGACAAAAACTTGACCGCCTCCGGTCCTAGTTGCCGTGCGCGCTGAATCACAGACCGACCCAGCGCCTCGCGATCGGGCCGGTCGTTGAGGGCAATCAACAGCCGGCCAATCAGCGCCATCACTTCCGCCACGTCCGGTAGTTCCTGAATCAGCCGGGCTACTTCATCCGGGCTCAACGTGCGGACAATCAAGTCCGCCAATTGGTCGACTCCCCCGGGCACCCAGACGGCTTCTTTCATCGCATTAACGAAAGCATCGCCTGTCAGCCCCAGCATTTGTCCGAGCGATGCCAATACCCGAAATTTTCCCTTATCCTCTTTGTCACGAGCCATGATGAAGCAGCCTCCCTATTGCTTCTCATGGTAACATACCGACGCCGCTTCGAGAGCCGTCCTGGAACGCTACACATCAAGCCGCCGGGACCACAGAATCCCAAATGCTACGGAGGCGAGGGCCCATGCCCCAACGACAGCGAGACCCGTACCCAAGGATAGCCAGGGAATGCCTGTCTGAAAGGCCAGAGCACCGGTCCAGTCCTCCATCAGGACCAAATGGGTGGTCGGGTCGATGACGGCCCATGCCCCGGCATGCTCTGCGAACAATCCGCTTATCACCAATACGGCCCCCACGATGAAGGCGAAAATGGTGGACCCAAAAGCCATGGAAAGCCCCACCGCGATTGACGTCAACACCCCCAGTGCAAGCATCGCCAACCCCAGTGCGGCTAAATCATACTGCCACTGCGGAAGAATATGAAATTTGCTGCCCAAAACGGTCAATTGGGGAGGCACCGTTCCCGGCTGAAATCCCAGATGAAGCCCAACCACATGTGGAACCATGGGTGATCCGATGCCAAAAAAGAGGCTGCCGAGAACAAAGAATCCCAGAGCCGAGGAGACGATAAATCCCCAAAGAATGCTTAGCGAAGCCGACAGCTTGGCGAGATAGATTTTCCGGCGGGCTGGTGCGTGCAAGAGTAAAACGCCCCAAGTGCCGCCTTCCAACTCCTGCGACACTCGATCGCCGCCAATCCCCACCGCCAGCAAGGCGAAAACCAAAAGCGTTATCCCGCCCAGTACCTGCCCGTCCAGTCGGAATGCGGTTTCGGTGCGGGGATTGTAACGGGTTAGCCCATGGCCCACCATATACTGCGTCGTCGCGATCTGTTCCAGGGTACTGCCACGGTCGGCAACCGGGATACTTTTCAGTCCTGCTTTCAATTGCTTGAGCTGCACGACTTCATTAGTCGGCTGGACTTGTTGTTTCATTTCCTGAAGCGTTTTCTCGTCCGACGTCAGTTGCTGCTCCACGGCCGACTTGGCTCTCCCGGTGGCCATCTTCAACTGTTGACGGTCCGCTCTTACCTGCCTTTCCGCCGATCGAAGGTTGACCGCCATCATATGCCGTTGAGACGCTTGACCGTGAAGCATCAATAGGCTACCGCCTACCACGATGACGAGGAAAGCCACCAGTAGCATGCGGCCGCGATGCGCGAGCAGTTTTTCTACTTCATTGCGGTATAAGGCAGCAAAGAGACCCTTACGATCCGACATGGGCTGTTCCCTCCATTGCGATATTTGTGTCTTGGGATTCATTGTTAATCCGAGCAAGATACTGCGCCTCAAGATTCTCCCGATATGGGCGGACTTCCAAGAGATCAACCTGGGCTTCGACCAGAGTGCGAATCAGTCCGGACACGTCATTGGGATGCGCCAAGGCCACGACCGCCCCGCCGTCGGAAATCCGGCGGGCGGCATGCTCCAGATTGGCGAGGTGGGTCATTAATGCGGCCTCATCGCGTGCCCGCACAAGGACCTCGACAGACCTGTCGTGATGTGTTTCCTCCATGCCCACGGCCCGGCCATGATTGATAAACACCATGCGGGTGGCCAACTGTTCTACCTCCGAGAGAATGTGGCTGGAAAGCAGAATCGTTACACCCGATTGTTGCAGCCGCTGTAAATGCAGCCGAAACTCGCGCATGGCCGCCGGGTCGAGACCGTTCATGGGCTCGTCCAGCACTAAGATATCGGGTTCCTGCAACATGGCTAACGCCAGCGCCAAACGTTGACGCATGCCGAGGGAATACCCCTTGACGCGGCGATTGGCGACCTCGCGAAGGCCCACCTCGGCAAGCCGGGCACCGATAACCTCCGTCGACGTGGAGAGTCCCCGCAGCCGCAAAACCTGGCGTAGATTTTGTTCTCCCGTTAGATAGGGATAGAAATGGGACTCCTCAATGATGGCGCCCACGCCGGCAAGCGCCGAACTCGTGTCTTCATTCACATCAATCCCATGAATGCGGATGCGTCCCGTCGTCGGGCGAACTAATCCCAATAGCATACGAAGACTGGTGGTCTTGCCCGCGCCGTTAGGGCCGAGAAATCCACAGATTTCCCCGCGCCGCACCTCAAAGGAGAGGTCGTCCACCGCCTTGACCTTTCCATATTGTTTCGTCACATGGTCAAATTGAATGACCGCATCATCCATGACGTCCATTGCTTCCATAGAATCTTCCTCCCAGCCCTTTCATTCGAAACGAGCCTATCGCCACAATCACCATGCGCCAAATGAAGAAGCCCACAACAAACACGCCAATCCAGAGAACCACTGATCCCAAATGGGGAGACGCCGTGGTACGGGATAGTGCCATGGTCACCGTGGCAGTCCACCAGGCCCAAAAGGCATAGACCAAATTCCACATCCAACGAAAGAAAAACGGATCCCGCAAGCGTTCATACGGCGCCCGCTTGAACCACCGGAACGACAATCCACCAAGGATGAGGATCCAGACGAGATAACCAGCCAGATCCCTCCAGGAACCGGCTCGCCAGGCGACGGAAGTCGCCAGTGGCTCAAAATGTTGAACCCCGTTGATGGTCATCTCAAGCCAGGGGGGCCAGAAATTGATCGCAACATTAGGTCCATAACACAGTGTGGCGACGAAGCTGGCCATGTTCCCGACTAAACCCGGCACACCCGCGACCAAGAGAGCAGCCAAAATCCCATAAACTAGATTGCCGATGGCGGATGACACCGCAAGTCCGCTTGCGACCATTGCTAGGCGAATCCCCACGACCAGGAGCAGCGTGGATGCAATCTTGCCATACGCACCCGGCTCCCCGAGGGACAGGCTTCCTAAAGAGACCGTCAGCGCCGCCGCCAGGGATCCCGCCACCACCGTAAGCCCGGCCCACCACATTTTCGCTTGAAGTATGTCGGTTCGCGACAAGGGCCCTTCCAGCACAAACGACAGTCGACCGCGTCCCCAATCATTGAGAAAAATGGCGAGCGCCAACAGAAGCGCAACGACGGCCTGGGGGGCAGCTCCAGCCCCGGCATATTCCGTAACTAAGCTGGATGCGAAGAACGGTTTGATGCGGGCGATCTGCATCAGCCCCTGCCACTGAAGAATCCAAGGCACTATCGCCGCGAAAAACGCCACGATATAGAGGGTGCGATTGACGCGCCATTCACGATAGAGCGCAGCGCGTGATGGAAGGCTATTCGGGGTCACCGTGTCGCCACCTCCCCCATCCGAAAGCGCTGGAACAGCGCACGCCAAACAAACCAGGCAACCACTGCGGAGAGGGCAAAAACGGCAATGGAGCCGAACTGCGGGGACGACGCAGGCCTGAAGAACAGGGTCACGGTTCCGCCCGTCAGCGCGGCTAGGATCCCGTACACGACATTCCAGGCCCCTGAAAATAGGAGCGGCTCCGAAAACATCTCCCAAGGAGCGGATGACCACCAGCGAAAAGCCAGGCCCCATAGGGCGACACATTCCGCCGTGTAAACGGGAATATAGGCTAAAGCCAACGTGGGACTAAATCCGTACGCGAACGGAGAGACGTGGTCGAGCAACGAACTCGCTCCCGCCATCGTGACCGAACCCGGTCCTATGATGGAGCCGACTGCCATAACAGCGCTCCCGATCACCAGCGGACCGAGGATGATGACGGCTGCTCCCGTGAGAGCGAAAAGCAAGTTTCCAGCCATCACTGATGCCGTCAAGGCCGCGGAAGCCAAGACCAACTGGGAAATGCCGATTAGCGCCATGTACCGCGAAAATGCACTCCAATCGTGGAACCCCGAGATGATCCCCATTACCAGGAGCACGCCCAGTTCTAAAAGCCACCCGGCGAAAACCGATCCTAAAACGAATTGGGTCTTGATTCGAAGAGCAGGACGCCTCGGCACCGGTCCATCCAATAGCGCCGCAAGACGGGACCGATCGCGCCACAACACCGCAACTCCCAGCAATCCGGCGATAATATAATCCCACCCACGAAATTCATTAGGATACGTCACACGCAACATAATTCCTCGTATAAACATCATCGTATATCGGGTCCAAGGGTGGGTTGCGGTATAAAACTCCAGCAACCACGGTGCCGCCATGAGAAATGGGGCGACCACATATAAGCTGCGGTTGACCCGCCATTCGCGATACCAGAGGGCGGAACGGTCAGAGCGACTCCCAGTTGAGCGCTTCACGGCTATACCCCTCCTTCGCCAGAATGACGCGAAAAATCTCGGTGAGATCCAAGTCCAGACACTCGACGTTGTCGGCACCGACCGCCCTAAAGTACTCTTTCATGGGTTCCGCCGGCCCTTGAACGGTGATTACCGCCGTACGACCATGCCGCTCTACGGCGATGATGCGTCCGTCTTCCAGCAGTCCTGGCCGCCAATCGGCCATCACCACCTGTAACCGGTGCATGGATCCCTTCAACGTTTCGAGTTCCTCTTCAACAATCATCCGGCCGCGATAGAGGATGGACACTGTATCCGCCAAGCGTTCGATGTCTTCGATATTGTGGGTCGCAATCACCAGCGTGGTGCCCTGGTCGGCCGCCATGTCGATGATAAATTGCAGCATCTGGCGTTTAACCACCACGTCTAGCCCGTTGGTGGGCTCATCCAGAAGCATCAATTGCGGGTGGGAGGCAATCGCCACAGCGAGCTGTAGACTCGTCTGCTGGCCGCTGGAGAGATGGCGAATGGTGGCTCCAGCCTTTAGCTCAAGGGCCTTGAGCAGTCGGTTGCACAGCGCTTGGTCCCATGCTTGGTACAAGAGGCTCGCGTAGCGCACCCACTCCTCCACACGGAAACTAGGCACTAAAGGGCGGCCCGATGCCACATAATGCACCCGTTGGCGGATGGCCGCGTTTTCCCGGGCCAGTTGCTCGTCCAATACCGAAATGTCTCCCACATCCGGCCAAAGGACTCCCAACGCCAACCGCAGCATCGTGGTCTTGCCGGCTCCGTTGGCTCCGATCAGGCCGTGCACGCTGCCGCGCCGAACATGCCACGTGACCTTCGTTAAAGCCGGCACGCCGCGGAAAGCCTTTGACACATCCCGCATGACCACCGCCATGTCACTCATCGCCGTTACCTCCTCGATCCCGTCGCCACCGCGCTTGGACTTCCTGAAACATCTCTAAGAGCTCATGGTCCGTGAGTTGCAAGTGATGCGCCTCAATCATCATCTGAACCATGGCCTCTTTCATGGTCTCAATGCGCCGGCCGCGGTCCGGCGGAGGCCCAGGGGAGGCGACAAATGTGCCGCGCCCCCGCACCACTTCGATGACATGCGCCCGCTCGAGCTCTTGGTACCCTTTGGCCACCGTATTGTGGTTCAGGGTCATGAGCGTGGCGAGTTCCCGAACAGACGGCACCTTGTCGCCGCTTTGCAGCAATCCTTTGGCGATGGCTGCCTTAATCCCATCGACCACCTGCTGATAAATGGGGGTTGACGACCGCGGATCAACCTGAAACCACATGCGTACACCTCCGTCCCGCGTGTACCATTACATGTGGTACACATTGACCATACTGCAGGCCTCCCCAGGTGTCAACAACAGGAGGCCCAAAAAGTTCCCAGCTCAACACCGGGAGCTCGCAAGCGTTACGGTCCGACGGTCAGAACGACCTTAGTAGCTTGGTGCTGGTCAAACAAGTGATACCCTTGCGCTCCGTCCGCCAACGGCAACTGATGGCTGAAAATATGCTCTGGATGAAGCCGTCCTTGACTTAACAGCGCCATCACCGCCCCAAAAACGGCCGGCACATTGGCCATCCCAGCCCGGATGGTGAGATCTTGGGAAAACGCACGCCCCATCGAGATGGGAAGAGCACTCTCGGTGTAGACGCCGGCAGCCGAGACCGTCGCAAATCCGCGTGCGGCCTGCATGGCCACTTTTAAGGCCTCTGCCGACCCCACCGCCTCGATGACCGCATCGGCGCCTCGCCCCTGCGTCATGCGTCGAATTTGCCGTGCGGCATCCGCACCGCCTATGATCGGCCGCGCTCCCAACGCTTCGGCCTGTTGCAAACGAGAGGCGACCAAATCCACTGAGAAGACTTCCGCGGCGCCAAAAATGAAGGCCATCTCCACACATAGAAGCCCAACGGGGCCAGCGCCCACGACGCACACACTGTCGCCAGGCCGCACCTGGGCGCGGTCCACGACGAAATAGGCGGTAGAGAGGATATCTCCAACCAGAAGCCCCGTTTCACTAGGCACATTGTCTGGCAGCTTTATCAGCGTGGTATCGGCGTGAGGAACGCGAACCCGCTCCGCCTGAGTACCTGCCAGCCCTCCGAGACGGCGACCAAATCCAAATAGGGCGACGACCGCACATTGCGAAAAGTAGCCGCGGCGACACGCCCAACAGTGGCCACAAGCCACAAAAAAGGAGCCTGTCACCCGATCGCCTAAAGCTACGTTGTGTACGTCTTTTCCGAGGGCATCGACAATCCCCACATACTCATGGCCAATGGGAACGCCCGGCTCAATGCCCTGAATACGGCCGTGATAGGCATGCAAATCCGAGCCGCAAATGGCCGAGTGCGTCACCCGCAACAGAACGTCGGTGGAATCCAAAATTTCGGGGTCGGCCACGTCCTGGTATTCCACGCGACCGGGTTCCGCCAATGTTAAGGCTTTCATGGGCTCACCCTTCCTTGTCAAGGTACGAAAGGGTTCGTTGCCAACACGAGCGTTTCCTGCCAGGATCCCGCCCCCGATTTTAATGATGGGAGAGCAGAATGAAGTGATTGAAGAGGCCCAATACCGTAAAACTGTGCCCCAGCGCGGCGGTACGATAGAGGCTGAAAACCCCATAGTTGTGGCGCACGGTATTGGCCGCCACGGCGTGTTCAATGGTGCCGGAGAACAACGTCGACAAGGTGCCCACCAAGCCTCCGGCATGGGCTTCAATCATTTGGACTGCCCACGTCGAATATTGGCTCATGGTTGGATTGGTCAACGCCAGCACCAAAACGGCCGCGGCGATGATAAGCCACTTCAGATATCGCATTTCGGACGCCTTTCGTGTACGGTTTCCTCTAGGATACCCACCACGCTTCAGTTAACCGGCCCCTTAGATGACAACAAGGCGTCCCAGACCTCCCGTTCAGCCCGCTTAGGGTCACGCATCAGATGGCTCTCAACATCAAATATCATCGTTTGACGGTCGTCGGGGCGATAGGGGGGCCAAATGGGGAGCGACTCGGCAACAGGATTTTGGCCGTGGACATACGCTATCCAGGCTTGATGCATCGCATCTGCAATTGCTTGCCGATTGGGCGACTGGCCGGTTAGCGCTGCACCCCCCGGCACATCAATGGTGTTGAACACGAAAGGAATCTCGATAGCATGGCAAGCGCCTAGCACACCCCCGGAGATTTGGCTGGGCCAATCAAACCGATAAGCCCACACGGGCGCCACACGGGATTGACGCTCGGCAACCCGCTCACTGGGATACCAGAAGATGCGATCCGTGGCTAATGCCATCAAACCTTGAAAGAGATCTATGCCCGACTTCCCCGCCACGTAATAATCCCGGAGCCGCTCATCCAACGGTCCACCAGCCACGTGCTCAAAGACCGCGATCATCTGCTCGCTTGGCATACTCCTCCAAGCCGGATTCATCGCGCCCCATAAATTAAACTCATCGCGGGTGGTTCCAATCAACAACGGAATGCCCGCCGTATCTCCGGCATCAATCGCCAGTTCTAGTGGTTGCGAGATCACCACCTGGTCCACAACCGGCCCCCACGGGAGCGATATCTCTTGTTCTAATTTGCCTTGCGCCATAAGCAGCCGCTCGGTGGGTAGTTCCAGCAGCTGAGGCCATTGCTCGGGCGTTAGCTGGAGATGGCCAAGAAAGTGCTGGGTGATGCGATCCGCCTCGTCCGCCGTCTTAAAGAAGGGTGCCCCGCTCTGCATAATCGCCCGGTCGATATGCTGTCGGGCGGAGGGCATAGCCAACAATGTGCCCACGCTCATACTGCCGGCGGATTGACCCGCCACCGTAATGCGTTCCGGATCCCCGCCAAAAGCACGGATATTTTCCCGAACCCACGCGAGCGCCGCCTGCTGATCCAAAAATGCCACGTTGCCTGAGCCAGCATAGTCCGGACCCGCGAGGCGATCGAGATACAAGAAGCCAAAGGGCCCCAAACGGTAGTTGATAGTCACCACGACCATGTTACCCCGGCGCGCGAAGGACGTACCCTCATACCATGCGGACTGACCGCTGCCAAAGACAAAAGCGCCCCCGTGTATCCATACCAGCACTGGACGCGGGGCACCATCAACACGTGGCGACCAAATATTGAGGTTCAAACAGTCTTCACTTTGATAGTTCGCCTGGTCTTGAGAAAAGACCCCCGGAGCTGGTGTCTGAGTACATACCGGCCCAAAGGCGGACGCGTCCCGTACGCCGGTCCAGGCAACCGGTGGCTTCGGTGGTTGAAACCGGCCCTGTACGCTGGCAAAGGGAACATTCTTCCAGACCAAAACCCCGTCCTGCTCTATCCCTTCCACTTTTCCATACCGTGTCTCGACCAATTTGGAATTCATTGGCATCCCCCCAGACCATTGAACCGACTTCGAGTGCCTATGTCAATGCCGGAGATAGCGGTAATCAGCCGATGCTCGCCGTGATACGGGCGTTGAGCCGCACTTCGATGGCCGGCCACTCTTCGGGTACGATGCCATAGACCATAGTATGTCGGAGACTGCCGTCAGGGCGTATACGATGATCGCGCAAGGTCCCCTCATAGACAGCACCAAGTTTTGTCATAGCAGCTTGAGAATATTGATTACAGTCATCGGTGCGAAGTTCCACCCCGAGAGCGCCCCACTGCTCGAAAGCCCGCTTCAGCAGCAACCTCTTCGCATCCGGCGTACCCCTACAGTTGGGCAATACCAGGTCCAGCCAATCTCCACCCTCCGGTCCCCCGTCTACACATTGAGATAGCGGGTGCTTCCCACGACCGATTCGGAACCCTTGCGGATGACCGCAAAGGCTTACACCCGAGCGTGATTGTCGTCATCATGGCCTCTTTCATCCAGCGGTGGAGAGTCTCGCAATCCGACAAGTTCCGGGGACATCCATGACCAAATCAGCCGGTCTTTTTGAGCCACGTTCCATAAAGCCTCGGCACGCTGAGAACCGTGGGTTCCAATCGCACAACAGGCCCGTCCAGAACCACTGGTCCCAGTGTCATCGTGTTTCCCCCCACAGGTCCCTAATTAATCCCGTGGCCATCATTCTTAGCACTTTAATGCCAACGGGGGAGACTTTAGTCGAGCGGTTTCACATATATTCACTAGCCACGGAAAACCCGCGATGGGAAAGCATTTGGCTTTTAAGACGGTCACGCTGCCCTGGCACGACCACCATTTGTGCCGCTCCCCACTGATCAAGCGCCAAACGCCGAGCCGAATTAAGCAATGCGGTGCCGACAGCATCCCAACGAGTTCCGCCTTTAACCCAAAAGTCATGGACGTAGCAGGAGGAACCCCCGCCTCATAAACCGGTGGAGGCGGCACTTGAGTGGCAACGAGGAAGCCGTCAATCAGCCCTTCCTCATTTTCGGACACCAAGGTAATAATATCCGGACGCTCAACGAAACTGGCGAGAAATGGAGTATGTTTTCCACCGTATCTTGGGCTACGCGCTAAAAAACGGGTTGGCACTGGGCATACTGGACCTTTTTTCGTGGGCGAGTGCCGCCATCGCCGACCCCCATCCTTCGGCATCGCCGATCGAATCACAGATGTTCCCCCTTGTATCTTCAGCCCAAGGCGCTCAACGGAACGAAGGAATTCGCGACTGCTACCGCCGAATGCAAGGGAGCGCCGTCTTCCATTTCCAACCGCACCCGTGTTTGTTGCAACTGGAACATCAAACGATGGGAAGGACCGCCAACGCCTGGAATCCATTCCCACTGGCCCGACGTGCCGTTGGCCAAGCTTGTGGGTGTGGTTACCAACGGACGATATGTTGAGGGTATCGTCTGTGATGACTCCATGATAATCATGTTGCTGTACAGCAAGTCCACTTGGGTGCCATCACGGTAGCTCTCCTGAAACGTGACCGGTGACACCCCTTGGCGAGGCAGCCAAATCTTCAAGTGTAGCTGCTGCGCGATATGGGCGATCGCACTTAGGGACGGCCCATAGGAGATCGGAACGAGTCCTTCCGCGTTTGGTTTTGGAACCGCAGGCGGAACTGATGTCCGGACTGGCTTTAGGGCAGGGGCAGGGTGACCGGTGGCCGCCGCGTGAGCCGTTGGCACAACTGGCGGCATCAATTGTTCTAACCCCACCATTACCGCCGCAAGAGCGCCAATCCCCGCCACTATCACCGCGCCCTGCCTTATTGCTTGCCACCGCATAACCGTTCCCACTCCCATCCTCGCTAGTTTCTCGGGCTCCATTTTAACCTAGAAAATGGGAGGCATACCACCAAATGGGGTTGAGAGGTCCTGTGTCTGTCCGTGACGGGGCAATCAATGATCATCGCAATCGGGTTGGCGAACGGCACGCGACCGTCGATGATATTGCGACGTTTGGCCTTCGCGCTCAACCACCAAGCTCACCAATCGGGCGAAGGTTTTCAAGACGTTGAGCCGTTCGGGGGACCATGCATGGGGCAGCAGAAAATCCGCGCCAATCACGCCCCACGGGGGACTGCCGACCGGAAAAATAGCGACGGACTGTGGTGATCCCAAAAGACGGTTTAATTCCCCCTGGTTGCCGCTCTCCGATGCTTCTGTCTCCATTCGTTGCTGTATTGCCAGGGTACCGTCCATAAACGCTCGGCGCGCCAACGAAGGACTCTCCCACGACATCAGCTGACGATGGGCGTGACCCACGCTGACCCATGGTTTCAGCCCCTCATCTGTAGCGGTCATCACGGTCACGGAATGGGGCTTAAGCGTGCGGTAGATCGCCTTGCAGATTAAGTCCAAGCGAGCCTTGCTATCCGCTGCCTCCATGAGATCATCCATGAGGGCAGCGTGATATTCCCAGTTGTCGTAAATCGCGGGGATCGGCGTCGCCACGCCGCGCAGTCTTTGGTGCTGCTGCAAAATGACGCGCTCGATCGCGGCGCTAATCTGGGGGCGCTCCTCCCAGGGGCGAGGCGGGCAAAAGTAATAGCCTTGACCTATAGAGACCCCGAGTCGAATGCATGTCTCCAGTTCGCCGGGCTCCTCCACCCCTTCTGCCACGAGCTGAAAGGACAAAATCGAGGCCAGCTGGCTGACCGCTTCGATCACGTTCTGCTTAACCCGATCACGGTCAGCGCCCCGGACCAAACGCGCATCCAACTTGACGTAATCGGGGCGAACCGATACCAGCTTTTCGAGTCCGGAATAGCCGCTACCAAAGTCATCCAAGGCAAACCGGCCGCCTTGGTTCTGCCATCCGCGCAAAAATGTCTCCATTTCGCCCACGACCCACTCAGCGCGTTCCGTTACTTCAAGCACGATGCGGCCTATCCGGGACTCCAGGTGTGACTGAATGGCCGGATGGCGAAGAGAGTCAGGATGCAAGTTGACGAAGACTGGACCATCCGGGTGGGTATCATCGAGGAATTCCACCATCTGGGGGATGAGAACCCGGTCAACGGGCACCGCCAATCCCGCTTCGCTCGCTTCGCGGAAAAATTCTTCCACGGGCAGGTTGACCCCTGCGATGCTCGGCCGGCTCAATAGTTCATAGCCCAAAATCTGCGCGCTCGAGAGCGACACAAAAGGCTGCAACACAAAGTGTACCTCTGGTGCACTGAGCCATTGGCTCACCATGCCATTAGACTCCACGAAGTTGTACCCTGCCTTTTCTGATGGTCAAAATATAGGCCATCATGGGGCCATGCCCGATGATGATTGTTGACCCCATTGTACTCGTTGGTCCTGGATTGCTGGACGACTTAACACGTTCTTAATCCTGCCAAAACGTGGCCCGCCCGTGGGCCAACAAAGTGACGACGGACGTTGGTATTGAATAATGCCAACACCCCAGAAAGGGCTGGTTTACCCGATCAAAGGAGTCCCCGCTGGCATAATAACGTCCGGAGATGCATGTTAGGCCTTTTGTCGGATGCGAGCGTCGTGTCGGAGCTGGTCTAGTAACTGTTCGACCCGAGTAGTGATGTTCGCACCCGGCAGAACCGCCTCCAGGGTACGGGTCAAATCCAGCCCAACGATGGAGACTGGAACAACACCCGACACGGTAATTTCCTCTGCACCAAAAATAGCCCGTGACACCACACTGACCCCGATGTTGTTGGCTACCATGGCAAGAATCGATCGCAGGGAAGCCAATCGCATCATCACATTGAGCTCGCTCACGGCGAAGCCCGCATGCTCCAAAGCCCGTTCGAAGACCCGCCGCGTGCCGGATCCCTCCTCCCGAAGGATCCAGTCGAGGGCCGTCAAATCCGGGATGGAGACCGATTCCCGGTGTGCCAACGGGTGCTGGGTTGAGACAATCAACGTCAGTTGGTCCGTCCAAAGCTTCTCGTGGTGTAGGCGGCCGCGAACCGGCGTACCTTCGATAATGCCAACATCTACAGCCCCGTCGGTGACCATATCGAGGACCGTCTCACTGTTAGTCATGACCAGATTGATGAGCGTCTCCGGCCATTGAGCGCGGAAACGCCCAAGCGGTCGTGGCAAGAACAACTCCGCCGTCGTATGGGATGCGGCGATTCGGACGCGCGAAACCCCTTCCTGGGTTGCCCGCACGTCGCGGGAGGTTTTGTTCCATAGCGCTTCCATTTGTTCGGCGGCTGAAAACAGCGTGCGTCCGCTGGCGGTGAGCTTCATGCCGCGACTGCCGCGCACAAAGAGCGTGGCGCCCATGTCGCGCTCTAACGCCGCAATTTGCGATGACACCGAGGATGGAGACAAGTTGAGACGCTTGCTGGCTTGGGTGAGCTGACCGAGGCGCGCCACCGTAAGAAAGACGAACAATCGAGGGTCCACCCGATATCCCTCCTGTGTTCGGAATTCACGGTCGACCGTTAGGATTAACCAAACGCACCCCGTGTATTTTCCCCTTATCATACTCCTATCGTTCGTAAGTTTGAGGAATTGAGAGGATGTGACGTCAATGCGGCTCGTTAAGGGGTTCACGCCGAACTGGTTTACCGCTGGAATGGGAACGGGAATTGTGGCGTTGGACGCCTATTTGCTGCCGGCCGGACCTCGGTGGCTTCAGACCGCGGGCACGGGCTTATGGTTTCTCAACATGGCGCTGGTTGCTGTGCTGTTGGTGCTGATGGGTCTTAGAGCAGCAACCGATCCGCAGGGCGTTAAGAACATTTTCACGCATCCCATGCAGTCCATGTTTTTTGGCGCCATTCCGATGGCCATGACCACCGTGGTCAACGGCTTCTTCGACATGGGCCCGCACTTTTTTGGCGCGTCGGCTTATCATGTGGGCTCCGTCTTGTGGGTTGTCAACGCTCTTATTGCGCTAGGTTCGGTATTCATCATTCCCTTTCTGATGTTTATTAGTCACGATCATGACCTATCGCGCATGACCGCCGTTTGGCTGATGCCAATCGTGCCGGCGGAGGTTGTAGCGGCGTCTAGTGGCTTGATGCTGCCGCACTTGTCCAACCTAGCGCTTCAGCAGGATGTGTTTATCGGAACCATCGTGTTATGGGCGTTCAGCGTCCCGATGGCGTTTTTACTGCTCGGCACTTTGTTCTTACGGTTAGCGGTTCACAAGTTGCCCCCACGCGAATTGGCCATTTCCACATGGATAACGCTGGGAACATTGGGCACCGGCATCATGGGACTGATGATGGTCGCCAAAGATGGCGTTCTGGTATTTCCCCACCTGGCGCCTAGCATCGCAGGTGCGGCTACATTAGCGGCACTCATTCTGTGGGGACTGGGTATTTGGTGGATGGTGCACAGTTTCCTAATCAGTGGTTATTATCTTTGGATACGGTCGCTGCCGTTTAATTTAGGTTGGTGGGGGTTGACCTTCCCGTTGGGAGTATTCGCCGGCGGAACGGATTTGCTCTACCACGCATTGGGAACCGGGATTTTTCACTGGGCGTCCATCACCTTTTTTGTCCTCTTGGCGACGTTTTGGGTTTTCGTTGCCGCATTTACGCTTCGTCACTTGGCAGAACTAGGCCAGCCTTCGAGTGCCTCGACCCATGTCGATGCTGAGTATCAGGACGACGATGAAAAGGTGGGGTAACTACCCCCGGATTCTGAGATTAGGCTGGTCCACTGGTGGGCCAGCCTCCTCCATTTTTGCGGCAAACACGGGTGTGTCTTGGGTGAACGCCACACGCCTCCTGTAGCTCCTGACATATTTTTTCTGGCCGCGGGGAAGTTAACCAACACTACTGAAGCTCAAGGAAGGAGGGATTATCGATGCGGAAAGCCTCTCCAACGGCAGCACTCGCCTTGGTTGCACTCGCCTTAGCGCTTTCCGCCTGCGGCCCGCCGCCGCACGCGCCCACAAGACCGCCGGGACGGAACCCCGCCACCAACCGGACCCACCCGCTATTCGGAAACGCTATGAAGGGCCCTCATATTGGATCTATCTCTTCTATTTCGTCAGCCACCAATACCGGCACGGCAGAGGCTGAGCCTACCGGGGCCAGAATGCAATGAGAACGGAAGTTGGTGGGATCCTGAAGCGGCGTGATTACGATGGTGGTCTCGCGACGGACCCAATCCATCAGCGAGTCCTACAGTCCCCGTGTCAACAATAGATTCGGGTCTTCAGCAGCCGAAAAAGGATTCCCTTGGGTCCTAGTTCCCCGTCTTCATTACATAACCGAAGACCAAAAAGTCCGGCGTCATATAACCCGTCCAGACCGGATCGGTTGGCTAATGACGACGATGGTCGAGTTTTGCTCTCTCCTTATAAATTATTAAAAGCCCGCCCACAACGTCCCCGTTGAAGCGGCCTCTCATTGGATAGCTTATTTCAGTGTTTCTGCTCACAAAGAGCAGCTTGGAGTTACGAGTTAGTTACGGAGTGGAATCCTCTAAACGGCTCCGTTCGAGTTTCAGAAAACCGCTTAAAAATTAATGGTGCGCCCGTTAGGATTTGAACCTAAGGCCTCCTGATTCGTAGTCAGGCGCTCTATCCACTGAGCTACGGGCGCAACAACAAAATTGATTTTAACATCTTGTCTAAGCTGGAGCAAATGAAACTCTTGGTACAAGCTCTAAAAGATGGCGGAGGGAGTGGGATTCGAACCCACGCTAGGCTTGAAGCCTACTAACGGTTTAGCAAACCGTCCTCTTCGACCGACTTGAGTATCCCTCCGCAGCACGAACCATGGTACCATAGGTTGTTTTGCTGTAGCAAGTGGCGTTTACTGGACACCATTTACGCCAATTGAACAAAAATGGCGGAGGGGACAGGACTCGAACCTGCAAGCCTTGTTAGGGCGGCGGTTTTCAAGACCGCTGCGTTACCAATTACGCTACCCCTCCAGCATCTTTATATTTTAACCGCCAGGCACGAAAAAGCCAAGAGACAGTTTCTTGAACGCCTGCCATCGCTTAGATCTTTAATACGGATGGTCCATCAAAATATGGTTGCAACACATCCGGAAGGCGCACGGATCCGTCCTCCTGTTGGAAGTTCTCCAAGATGGCGGCAAATGTCCGCCCAATCGCGAGAGCGCTCCCATTGAGTGTGTGCACAAACTCGGTCTTCTTCGACCCTTCAGGACGATAGCGAATATTGGCGCGGCGGGCCTGAAAATCCCCCATGTTACTGCACGATGAAATTTCGACATAACGCCCATAGCTTGGCATCCAGACCTCAATATCATACGTCATGGCTTGCGAAAAGCCCATATCGCCCCCGCACAACAACACCGTCCGGTAGGGAAGACCCAATTGTTGCAACACATCTTCTGCGTCCGCCACCATCTGGTTTAAGGCCACATCCGACTCGTCGGGACGCACAAAACGGACCAGCTCCACCTTGTCAAACTGGTGCTGACGAATGATACCGCGGGTGTCGCGTCCAGCTGCCCCTGCTTCCGCGCGAAACGACGCGGTGTACCCCGTATACCTGATAGGGAGATCTTTATCGTCCAAGATCTCATCGCGGTGGAGGTTGGTCAATGTAACTTCAGCCGTTGGAATTAAATAATACTCGTGAGGAACAACCCGAAACACGTCCTCTTCGAATTTCGGAAACTGCCCCGTGCCCACCAAGGCGTCACGATTTACAAGATAGGGAGTGGCCATCTCCACATATCCGCGACGCCGATTGTGATCCAGCATGAAATTAATCAAGGCGCGCGAAAGCTGGGCGCCACGTCCTGAGAAGACCGTAAAGCGAGCACCCGAGAGTTTCCGTCCACGTTCGAAATCCAATACGTGGAGCGCCTCGCCAAGCTCCCAATGGGGCTTCGGCTCAAAGTCAAACGTGGGGACAGTGCCCCAGTTGCGCACCTTGACGTTGTCGTCCGCCGATTTGCCGTCGGGCACTTCGGGAAGCGGTGTGTTGGGGATGGTCAACAAAATGTTTCCGATTTCCAAATCAAGTGCACGTACATCCGCCTCGAAACGTTGAATACGTTCCCCCACGTTGCGCATGGCCAAGATAAGCTCCTCTGCAGGCTCCCCAGCCTTTTTACGCCGCGCGACCTCTTCTGACGACCGGTTCCGCTCGGCCTTTAAGCTCTCCATCTCCCCAAGCAGAGTACGACGCCTTTCATCCATCGTCAGCAGCTCACCCAAGTCCACCTCAACACCCTTTTTTGCCAGAAGCCTCTGGATTACATCCGGCTCTTGGCGTATCCGGCGAATATCAAGCATCGGGAGTTCCCTTCCCTTCTTGTTCCAATAGTTTCGCGATACCGGTTTCAAAATCCCCTTGTGCCACACCCGTATCCGTGACAATGGCGGAAATCAGAGACGATGGCGTGACATCGAATGCGGGGTTGAAAACCGGCATGTCGCGTGGTGCGATGGCCTGACCCCGTATCTCCCGCACCTCATGAGCCGCGCGCTCCTCGATGGGGATAGCGTTGCCGCTGGACAGCGTGCGGTCAATCGTGCTTAAGGGCGCGACCACGTAGAACGGGATATGGTGAAAGTGAGCTAAGACGGCCAGTCCGTAGGTCCCAATCTTGTTAGCCGTGTCACCGTTAGCCGCGATCCGATCGGCCCCCACCAACACGGCATCCACCTTCCCTTGAGCCATTAAGGAGGCAGCCATGCTATCCGTGATGAGAGTCGCCGGAATGCCATCTTGCACCAACTCCCACGCGGTAAGCCGCGATCCCTGCAGCAAAGGACGCGTCTCATCGACCCATACCTGATCAATCCGCCCATCGGCGTAAGCCTGACGAATGACGCCCAAGGCCGTACCAAGACCAATCGTGGCCAAGGACCCGGTATTGCAATGAGTCAAAACCCGACTAGATGGTGGTAGCAAAGCAGCCCCAAATTGTGCCATTCGCTCATTGCGCAGGGACTCTTCTTGATAGAGAGCATCTGCCTCCCTACGTAAATAACGGACTAGCGCGCTTCCCTCGCCGGGTCGTGTTGCCCACACTTTATCCACAGCCCACGCCAGATTGACCGCTGTGGGCCGTGCATTGCGAATCCGGTCTTTGGCGGCCTCCAATTCGTCCGTTCCATTCGTATGCCCAGCCAGAGCCAACGCCTCTACCCAGAGACCATATAGCCCTGCCACGGCGATGGCGGGCGCCCCGCGAACCGCCAATGATTGGATGGCGTCCACAACCATATCTGCCCGGGTGCATCGAATATAGCGCATCCTTTCAGGCAACGCCCGCTGATCCAAAATCTCCACGGCATCGGCGGTGGGTCGGATAGGCTCAATCATGCCACACCCCTCCTCCAAAGCAATAAAAAGCTCGTCCCGAATCTCTCGGGACGAGTAAACTCTCGCGGTACCACCCCAGTTGGTGCTTAACCCACTCAAAGCCAATATCGGCGGCCACCGCCAGCCCTCGCTGGAATCTCGGAAAGCGGAAAGCTTGCTCCCGGGGTCGGATTTCACCTACCACCGACTCTCTATACCCGGAACCCCAAGCATGTTCTTTCGTCATCGATCGTTCAGTATTCAGTATTGGTCGTTACTATAGCCACTCGCCATAGGAAAGTCAAGAAGTCGCCTCGCGAACGGGACTTAAGCTTTCCACTTTCTTGATGAAATACTCGTGAATGCGAATATCAGGGCTCATCTCGGGATGAAATGAGCTCACCAAGTAGGGACCTTGTTCCGCCATGACCACCTCGCCCTGATACCGCGCCAAAGGCGTCACATCAGGCCCTAGTCGTGTGATCTTGGGAGCGCGGATGAAAACGGCAGGAAATGGTTCGGAACCGAGGCACGGAATATCCAATCCCACCTCGAACGAGGCGACTTGCCTTCCATAAGCATTCCGGGCAGCCTCAATATCCACATAGCCCAAACGCGCCGGCGACGGGCCGACGACATCCCGCGCCAACAAAATCAGTCCCGCGCACGTCCCATAGATGGGGAAGCGGCCTTCGCGGGTCCGTTCTTTTAGCGCGTCAATGAGTCCGTACTCCGCCATCAGCATTCCGATGGTGGTACTCTCACCCCCTGGCATAATCAGGCCATTGATGTCGTCCAAGTCGCGGGGCAAGCGAACTTCACGGGCTTCGGCACCAGCCCGCTCCGTGTGGCGAAGATGCTCACGCACGTCTCCCTGAATAGCCAGTACTCCAATTCTCATTAGATGCCTCGATCCTGCATACGATCCTTAGGCTCCAATGTCGCCATCTCTAGTCCTGGCATGGCTTCCCCAACATCTGTCGACACCTCAGCAATAACTTTGGGGTCGTTGTAGTGCAAGGTGGCCCGAACGATGGCTCGCGCCGTCTTCTCAGGGTTCGCCGACTTAAAGACGCCCGAGCCCACAAAAATACCGTCAGCCCCCAACTGCATCATCAACGCTGCATCGGCTGCCGTCGCAACACCGCCAGCGCTGAAATTCACCACCGGGAGCCGGCCCAGTTCCTTGACTTTCTTCACCAAATCCAACGGAGCCCGCAATTCCTTGGCCAAGTCGGGCAATTCCGGCTCCGGAGTGGCCACCACCTGGCGAATCTGCGAATTCACCGCACGCAAATGCCGAACCGCCTCAACCACGTTGCCAGTCCCGGGCTCCCCCTTGGTGCGAATCATCGCGGCACCTTCGGCAATACGCCGTAGCGCTTCGCCCAAATCACGCGCCCCACAGACAAAGGGCACATTAAACTTCCACTTGTCAATGTGATACTGATCATCGGCCGGAGTAAGCACTTCACTCTCGTCAATGTAGTCAACTTCGAGGGCCTCAAGCACCTGTGCTTCCACAAAATGGCCAATACGTACCTTAGCCATGACCGGAATGGATACGGCCTCTTGAATGGATTTGACAATGCGCGGGTCGGCCATGCGGGCCACACCACCGGCTTTGCGAATATCTGCCGGAACCCGCTCCAACGCCATAACCGCCACGGCTCCTGCCCGTTCGGCAATGGCGGCCTGTTCGGGGGTGGTGACGTCCATAATCACGCCGCCCTTCAGCATTTCCGCCAAACCTGCTTTGACGTTATACGTGCCACGCTGTTCTTGCACGAAATTTTCCTCCTTCTTTAATATAAGAGCGACTACTCCTCTTCCGTGTCTGCCTTAACCAGAGCCACGGCACTCACACGGTGATCATCTTCCAAGCGCATGACTTTTACTCCTTGTGAGGCCCGTCCTTGCTGCGAGACAGACTCGACCTGTAGACGGATTAACACGCCTTCGCTGGAGATGACCATAAACTCCTCATCACCATTGACTGGCAAGATTCCTGCAAGTCCTCCGGTCTTCGCGGTAATGCGCATACCCATGACGCCTTGTCCACCACGACCGGTAATGCGAAACTGATTTAGCCGCGTGCGCTTGCCAATGCCGTTTTCGGTGAGAACCAGCAATTCCTTCTGATCAGAAACAGTGGCCAATGAGACAACCCAATCATCGCCCTTGAGACGGATGCCGGTTACACCGCGAGCAGCCCGTCCCATGGGGCGAACTTGCGACTCTTCAAACCGGATCACCTGGCCATGACGGGTAGCCAACATGATATCGCTGTGTCCCTCGGTAGGCTCAACCCCAATAAGTTCATCGTTTTCGTCGAGCGAAATGGCAATAATGCCACCGCCCCGCCAAGTTCCATAATCGGATAAGGCGGTGCGTTTGACAACACCTCGTTTGGTGGCAAATACCCAGAAATGGGTGTCGGAGGTATCGGTCAAGGTCTGAACAGCTGCGATCCGCTCATCCTGCTCCAATGCGATAAGATTGGCAATGGAAATGCCCTTGGCTTGTCGTCCAGCCTCTGGTATTTCGTGCACCTTCACGCGGTAGATGCGTCCGCGGTTGGTGAAGAAACAGAGATAGGCGTGAGTTGACGCCACAAACAAATGGGAAATAAAGTCATCTTCCCTAACCGTGCTGCCGCTGACGCCCCGTCCACCCCGCTTCTGCGGACGGTATACGCTGGGCGATAGACGCTTGATATAGCCGCGGTGGGTAATGGTGACCACCATATCTTCTTCCGGGATCAGATCCTCATCAGAGATATCCTTCACCGATGGTCCTAGCTTGGTTCGGCGCTCATCGCCGTACTTGCTACGAATTTCCTGCAAATCTTCTTTGATCAGATTGTAAACCAACCGTTCGTCCGCCAAAATCGCCCGCAGTCGCTCGATAAGCGCCATAACCTCTTGATATTCCGCCTCGATTTTCTCCCGTTCCAAAGCGGTCAGCCGTTGCAACCGCATTTCCAAGATAGCGGTGGCTTGCTTTTCAGAAAGGCCAAAGCGCGACATCAATCCCTCGCGCGCCGCGTCGACCGAGCTGGCCGAACGAATCAACTGAATAACCTCGTCCAGAAACTGCAGCGCAATCCGCAAACCCTCGAGAATATGGGCCCGCGCTTCGGCTTTTGCCAATTCAAACCGCGTCCGGCGTTCAATGACCACCTTACGATGGCGGATGAAGTTCTCCAGCATCTCGCGAACGGAGAGAATCATGGGCCGGCCGTCCACCAGGGCGAGCAGAATGATGCCAAACGTCTGCTGCATGGGCGTGTACTTGTACAGTTGGTTCAAAATCACTTTCGGCACAGCGTCGCGCTTCAGCTCGACGACGACGCGAACACCGGTACGGTCTGATTCGTCGCGCAGATCAGATATGCCCTCAATCTTCCGTTCGTGAACCAGGTCGGCGATTTTCTCGATCAGCCTCGCTTTGTTAACCTGATACGGAATCTCGGTGATCAGGATGCGCTCCCTGCCACTGGATGTTTCCTCAACGCGGGCTACTCCGCGGATGGTAATGATGCCGCGTCCAGTCGCATAAGCCTGGCGAATCCCCTCCCGGCCCATGATGATGCCCCCGGTCGGAAAGTCCGGCCCAGGCAAAATGGCGAGCAACTGTTCAAAATCGGCCTCCGGATGATCAATTAACAGCTCGGCAGCACGACACACCTCAGTAAGATTGTGCGGAGGAATATTGGTAGCCATACCCACCGCAATACCAGAAGAGCCGTTGATGAGGAGATTAGGAATCTTGGCTGGCAACACCGTCGGTTCCTCGGTCGACTCATCAAAGTTCGGGGCAAAATCCACCGTATCCTTGTCGATATCCGCCAAAAGCTCCATCGCAATAGGAGCCAAACGCACCTCGGTGTAACGCATAGCCGCAGGGGAGTCGCCATCCATGGATCCAAAATTTCCATGACCATCGACCAACGGGTAGCGGATGGAGAAATCCTGCGCCATTCGCACCATGGCGTCATAAACCGCTGTATCTCCGTGAGGGTGATAGCGGCCCAACACTTCTCCCACAATACGCGCCGATTTCTTATAGGGATGATTGGGCGTATTGCCCAATTCCTGCATCGCATATAAAATGCGGCGATGAACCGGCTTCAGCCCGTCGCGCACATCCGGCAATGCTCGGCTGACAATAACGCTCATCGCATAGTCGATATACGAACGCCGCATCTCATCTTCGATGTCGATGGGCCTAACATGGCCAATATTTGCCACTTACAGCGCCTCCGATTATTATCCTACGGTATCAAGATTGCGCACCTGGTGCGCATTCTCTTGAATGAAATCTCTACGGGACTCGACTTTGTCGCCCATGAGTACGGTAAAAATCCAATCCGCCGCGGCTGCATCCTCCAGTTCCACGCGCAACAGCGTCCGCGTTTCGGGATTCATCGTCGTTTCCCATAACTGCTCCGCATTCATCTCGCCTAAACCCTTGTAGCGCTGAATGTTGATGTTGTCGTGTCCCCCCCACTCCTTCATCAAACTTTCCAGGGCCGCGTCATCATAGAGGTACCGTTCCTGCTTGCCCTTTTTCACCAAATAAAGCGGGGGCTGAGCAATATAGACATAGCCGGCCTCGATGAGCGGCGTCATGTAGCGGTAGAAGAAGGTTAAAAGTAGGGTGCGGATGTGCGAGCCGTCCACGTCCGCGTCCGTCATGATAACCACACGGTGGTAGCGAGCCTTGGTAATGTCAAACTCGTTGCCAATGCCGGTACCAATAGCGGTAATCATCGCCCGAATTTCTTCGTTGCCTAAGATTTTGTCCATCCTAGCCCGCTCCACATTCAGAATCTTTCCCCGGAGCGGCAAAATCGCCTGAAACTGGCGGTCTCGGCCTTGCTTGGCCGAGCCACCAGCAGAGTCGCCCTCGACCAAATAGAGTTCCGATTCGGATGGATCTTTGCTTGAGCAATCGGTCAATTTTCCCGGCAGCGCCGACGATTCCAATACGCTTTTCCGCCGCGTCAGCTCCCGGGCCTTGCGGGCGGCTTCGCGGGCTCGAACTGCCTGAATCGCCTTTTCCAAGATGCGTTTGGCAATGGAAGGATTCTCCTCAAAGTACGTGGACAATCCGTCAGCCACAATTCCTTCGGTAATCCCCCGAACTTCCGAGTTTCCAAGCTTGGTTTTCGTCTGCCCTTCGAACTGGGGTTCCGGAAGCTTGACCGAAAGAATAACGGTCAACCCTTCCCGAACGTCGTCACCCGAGAGGTTGGGATCCGCATCTTTTAAGAGTCCTAGACGGCGGGCATAGTCATTGCATACGCGAGTTAGCGCAGCCTTAAACCCTGCCTCATGCGACCCCCCTTCAAGGGTGCGAATCGTGTTGGCAAAGGTAAACAATGTTTCCGTATAACTATCGTTGTATTGAACGGCGGCTTCAACAAACACCCCATCCTTTTCTCCTCCAAAGGCAATCGGCTTAGGGTGAATGACCTCACGGTTAAGGTTGAGATACTCGACGAACGAGACAACGCCGCCGGTGTAGTGATACCGGACCTGCCGACCCGTGGATTCCTCATACAGTGACAGCAATACGCCTGAATTCAAGAATGCTTGTTCACGAAGGCGCGTCGCCAGCGTGTCAAACGAAAAATGAACGTCTTCAAAAATTTCCGCGTCAGGCCGAAAAACCACCTCAAATCCTGTTTCGGTGGTCTTCTCCACCTCACTTACGGCATCGAGGGGCTTGCCTTTGGCGTAATGCTGCACACTTAAAGCGCCGCCGAACCGACTATAAGCGACCAATTCGGAGGACAAGGCATTCACAACCGACAGACCAACCCCGTGAAGGCCGCCGGACACCTTATATCCCCCGCCGCCGAATTTACCCCCGGCGTGCAGCATGGTGAGAACCACTTCTAAAGTGGGAATCCCAACTTTGGGGTGGATCCCGGTAGGAACGCCGCGACCATTATCGCGAACGCCTACTTTGCCATCCGCGTACAACGTAACCTGAATCCGGTCACAGACACCGGCCAACGCCTCATCGATAGAGTTGTCGACGATTTCATAAACCAGGTGGTGGAGACCCTTCACACTGGTTGAGCCGATGTACATGCCAGGACGCTTACGGACAGCCTCAAGTCCCTCGAGGACTTGAATTTGACTTTCTGTGTATTCGGGACTTTGTTTGCCCGCCATTATCTGGGGATCCCCCTTAAACATACGAATAAGACCCGCCCGGGTCTGGTAATTTCAGTATACCATAGCGCCTATACGGATTCGAATGGGGAGTCCCGCCGCTCGGCCCGACGCATCAGGGTATGGGCAGAAATAGCAGTCAAGTATAGGTTCTCGTCCGTCAACACAACGGACTTAGCATCGTATCGGTCGCCCCTAACGCGTCCCTCAGATGTCAGGCGAAGAAACAAATGGTGAAAGTCCACCGACTCGTCGAGGAGCCGCTCTTGAAATATCCCGATTACATCCGGCATTGGAACCATCCAGTCCTGGCCAATGTGCAGATACATAATGACCTCGTTTAGGCGTTAGTTTGGCGGTCCAACTCACACGCCACGCACAAGCGATAGCCCTTTAGCGTGGGGGCATGACAGCGCGCGCAGGGAACAAAGCCGTTCGCAAGCCATTCGTGGGCCGCTTCTTGATAGTTTTCCTGAACACGCGCCAACAATACCTGGAGGTCAACGTGAGGGTCCAATCGATGTTCAGTCCGGGCATGCGGGGAGGGACGATACGGCTCACTTCGCCGCGGAAGTCGGGCAAAGTCGCTTTTGACCCGCGTACGAATATCTTTTATGGATGCCTGGGGCAGCTCGTCAGCGATGGCGGCGAGAATGCGTGGCTTGTAATAGCCGATTTCCTGCGCCCATACAGAAGACGGCACGGCGACAACCAACACACCGTCGTTGGTCAGGGTGAGAATGTGGCTGTACTCTGCCACGGTATCGCCAACCACGTGCCGCCATAACCGGTCTAGAGCCCGGAGCCATTCGGCCCGCTGCCAGCCATGTTGTGCGCTAAGACGACTTAAAATCTCCCCTAGGCGCGGGTCGGGGGTGGATTCCATGCGCGCACATCGCCCCTTTCCACGTGAAGAATCTTGGGCTCCAGCGAGGCGTAGCTTCTCGGTTCAGTGTCAGTAACAATGGTTTGCTGTTCTGTCGTGGATACCGCAGCCAAGAGAGCCTCGCGACGCGCCGAATCAAGTTCGGAGAGCACGTCGTCCAGCAAAATGATCGGGCGGATCCCGGTTTCGTTCCAAAGCCAGCGGTGGGTCGCCAGTTTTGTGCTCAGCGCGAGAGTCCGCAGTTGTCCCTGGGAAGCATACAGCGTAGTGTCGCGCTGGTTAAGGCGAAAAACCACATCATCTCGATGAGGGCCAACTAACGTCGTCTGTCTGGCCCGCTCCTCGCCGCGCCGGGCGTTTATCAATTGATAGTAGGAGCCTTCATCCGCAATGGGCTCGAGGCTACCGCCGAACTTTAGCGCCGTTTCGAGCGCTTCCCCTGGCGCCAACTGAGAATGGATGGCCATAGCGAGCGGCAGCAGTGCTGCCAGCGTCTCGCGACGTCGTTGCCAAATGTACAGCCCTTCTTTGACCAAGAGCGGGGTAAAGTCGTCGACGACCGTTTGAAGAGCCGCTTCCTTCAAGGCCCGGTTCCTTTGCAGCAAGAGACGATGGTACGCGCGTATGGACCTGGCGTAATGCCTGTCGTGGGGTGCCAGCAATAAATCCAAGAACCGGCGCCGGCGCTCAGGGGATCCCTTGGCCAAATAAACGTCGTCCGGTGAAAACAGCACAACCGGGACAACCGGGCCCTGGTGCGTCCGACGGGACGGTTGTCGCTGAATACGGTGCCGCCAGGTTTCGGGTCGTCCTTGAATCTCTCCGGTAGCCTGCAGCCACGCCACCGGCTCGCCCTCTTGGATGGCTTCGCGCTCTTGAGCGGTGCGAAAATCACGGCCTTGCAACAGCACATAAACGGCTTCCAATAGGTTGGTTTTTCCCTGTCCGTTCGATCCCACCAAAAGCGTCAGCCGGGGAGAAAATTCAACCTGGGCACGGCCGATGTTGCGAAAGGCGCTAACATCCAAGACGTTGATGGCCATTTTAGACGAGTTGTCGAAGCGGCAACACCACGTGACTGTACTGCGCATTCTCAGTATCACGAATGCGCAGCGGTGATTGAACACCGGAGAATTCCAGCACCGCCTCTTCTCCCTCCAGGGACTTTAGGGCCTCTAAGAGATAGACCGGATTAAAGAGCAGGTCAAGTTCTTGCCCATGACTGTCAAATTCCACCGATTCATAGGTTTGCCCAAATTCCTGAGCGGACGCCGAAATGTCCAGTTGTCCCCCCTGGTGGCGAATACGAACCGAACTGGTGCGGTCTCGCGCAGCAATGAGGTTGGCGCGTTCCAGCGCACCGCGAAAGTCTGACACCCGTACCCGGCCTTGCACAACAAATTCTTGGGGAATGACCCGTTGGTAATCGGGATATTGACCATCCAACAAGCGAGAGACAATCACGCTGGAACCGGTGCGAATCCGGACGAGATTGCTGCCCAATGTGAGTTCGGCATCCTCGGCAGCATTGAGTCGCGCTGATTCCGCCACCAACTTGGCAGGAACGACACAACTTCGCTCTCCACCCCGATACTCTGGAACTGCGACCCAGGTGTGCGAGAGTCGGGTGCCATCGGTCGTGGCGAAGATGAGTCGACCAGAATCCAAGGTCAACGACACCCCGCGCAAGATCGGCCGAGTCTCATCTTTGGCACAGGCGAACAACAATTCGCGGGCCAAACGAGTAAAAATGCCGGAGCCAATCACAACGGTTTCTAGGGATCCCTCGAGGGCTTGAAATTCGGGAAGCCGCTCAGATCCGAATCCATGCAACGTTGCTCGGTTTTTTCCGTACTTAATGACTGCCTTCGCCCCACTGTCCTCCGTCCCGAGTTCCAATGTCGCGGTTGGAATGCGCTGTACAAGCTCGGTCAAGAGACTTGCCGGCAGAACAATTGTGCCAGGTTCGGTGACTTCAGCGGCAATCTCACTTTGGAGCGTTGTGAATAAATCGGTGGCAGTCAGGGTTAAAAGGTTGTCCCGAGCGTCCAACTGAATGCCGGCTAAAATTGGCATATTGTTCTGAGGCATAATCACCCGTGATACCGTGGCTAAGGCCTTGGCTAATTGATCTTGGGTGGCGTAAATGTGCATCCCGAATGCTCCTTTTGTCAAATAGTGCCGAGCTTATGATGAATACGTAAAGATATTTTAAAAGATCGTTGTCTTAATAAGGCTTGGGGATAAGAGGATAACCGACTCAAACCGCGTCATTTTGCATCATCCGACAGGGAATAAGTTTGGGATAACTTTCCTCGATATCCCCAAGCCCGTCAGGCCGGGAACGCGTCCTTGGGATAATGTGGACAACTTCCATCATGGTACACAGGGTTGTCCCGGTATTGCCCACACGTTACGCACTTAATGAGACTCAATGCGTTTTATCAGAGTTTGGATTGTCTGATTGAGCTGCGGGTCCTGAGTGCGATCCCGCAACACTTTTTCGCAGGCATGCATAACTGTGGTATGGTCTCGTCCCCCGAATTCCTCGCCGATTTTTGGCAAACTGGCATCGGTCAGTTCACGTGCGATATACATGGCAATTTGTCGAGGATGGGCAACCGCCTTCGTACGCTTTTTGGCTTTGAACTCCTCTACCCGGAGATCAAAATGGCGGGCGACCTCCTCTTGAATGAGGCGAATCGTAATGACTTTCTTGCGAGTTTCGTGAATCACATCTTTCAATGCTTCATACGCCAAGTCCGGTGTCAGCGTCTGCCGAGTAATCGATCCATAGGCCATCACGCGAATGAGGGCACCTTCCAATTCACGGATGTTGGTGTCAATTTTGGAAGCAATGAACTGAATGACTTCGTCAGGTACCGATAAGTTCTCCAACTGGGCCTTCTTCGATAAAATAGCCATTCGCGTCTCTAAATCAGGCGGTTGGATGTCGGTAATAAGGCCCCATTCAAAGCGTGACCTAAGCCGTTCCTCCAAGTATTGGATATCCTTAGGCGGCCGATCGCTGGAGATCACAATCTGCTTATGCGCGCCGTGTAATGCTTCGAACGTATGAAAGAACTCTTCTTGAGTCCGTTCCTTACCGCCCACAAACTGAATGTCATCGATGAGCAGCACGTCGATGGTCCGGTATCGGTTGCGAAAGGGCACCATCTTATTATCTTGAATAGCGTTGATGAGTTCGTTGGTAAAGTTTTCGGCCGATACGTACAGAACCCGTAAAGCAGCGTCCTGCTTCAACACCACGTGTCCGATAGCATGCATTAAGTGGGTTTTCCCCAGCCCAACACCACCATATAGGAACAAGGGATTATAGGCCCGGGCAGGCATTTCCGCGACCGCCAGCGAGGCGGCATGGGCAAAACGGTTGGAGCTGCCAACCACAAAGGCTTCAAAGGTATATTTGGGATTGAGGCGCGAGGCATACTCGGATGGTTGAGACTCCCGCGCTGATACCTTAGAACGCGACTCTTTCGGCATGACTGTTTCCGGTTTGGGCGGCGCCACCATGATGCGAATGTCCAGCGCTTGGCCAAACGTGTTGTGCACCAAATCTCGCATCAAGTCGGTGTAGCGAGCGGCAATGAGTTCTCGCGTAAATTCGGTGGGGACCTCCAACGTCAGCACGTTGTCGTCCAAACTCTTTGGTACCACGGAGCGTACCCAGGTTTCAAAGCTCGGCGTCGACAACTCATTCTTGAGTCGGTCAACTACATCAGCCCACAACGACTCAAGGCCGATATTGATCATGGCACTCCTTCCCCCTGTGAACGCTATGCACAAGAAATCCACAAGATTATCCACAACTTGTTGATATCTCTTGTAAAAATAATGATTCCTCCGACGCAGCGGAGGCTCGCCCCCATCATAGCAGATCCCCTTTTGGGGTACAATTGAATTAGAGGGAGTTCCTAGCGGATCTTGTGCATTTTGGAAGCCCGTTGGGCATACCCTGAAACGGGACAGGTGGTGGCACTCCTTGACCCTCAGAGTGGGCGTCTGTATAATAAATGCGATTTGCCTTGTGTCAGGGGGTGACTAAGGATGAAGCGCACCTATCAACCGAATCGGCGTCACCGCCATAAAGTTCACGGATTTCGGCAGCGCATGCGTACCCGCTCGGGTCGGGCTGTACTGCGGCGTCGTCGCCAAAAAGGCCGTAAGCGGGTAGCGGTTTAATCACATGCAATACCAGCGTCTTAAAAAGCGCGCGGAATTTGGACAGGTTTTTAAACGAGGCCGGACGTATGGGGACCGTTACGTGGTCCTTTTCGTTCTCTATCCAGGCCGAGGGCCGCGTCCGCGGGTGGGGTTCGCAACTCAGCGGACGGTTGGCAATGCCGTGAGGCGTAACCGGGTGCGACGACGCTTGAGGGCGTTGTACAGCCAATATGCCGATGACGTGAAGCCCTGCGGAGATTTGATCTTTTTAGGGAAAAAAAGCGTGCTGGATGCTCGCTGGACAGATTTAGAGCAATCTATGCAGCGCGTTCTCCGGCAAGCCGGGTGCTTGGGCAGCAAGGGTTGATTGTGATGAAGTACGTAGTGTTGGGGCTGATACGGGTATACCAGCGGTATGTGTCTCCCATGACGCCGCCGTCCTGTCGGTATGTGCCTACCTGTTCCCAGTATGCGGTGGAGTCGGTATCGAAATACGGGGCTCTGAAAGGTTCATGGTTGGCCATTCGGCGGATCAGCCGATGCCATCCCTTTCACGAAGGTGGGTATGACCCTGTGCCTTAGGGCCACGAGGAGGATGTTATGGGAGCAATTTGGCATGGGTTCACGGGCCTGATACAAGCGATATTTATCGTCTTCTATCATTGGACCGGGAACTATGTGATTGGCATTGTGCTGCTGACGCTGTTGGTTCGTCTGGTGCTTCTACCATTAGGTGTGGCACAGGCGCGTTCCATGCAGAAGATGGCACGACTAGCTCCGAAGCAGCGGGAGTTGCAGCAAAAGCACAAGGGCAATCCCCAGGTGCTGAACCAGGAAATCTCCAAGATGTATAAAGAGGAGGGTGTGAATCCCGCGTCGGGTTGTCTCCCCCTCTTGCTCCAGATTCCAGTCATGTACGGGTTGTTTGACGTTTTACGGACGTTTCACTATCGGCAGAGCGGTGGATTGTGGATTTGGCACAACCTGGCTCAGCCTGACCATACATTTGTATTGCCCATTTTGGTAGCGATTAGCACCTTTTTCATGCAACGTCAGACGATGCAAATGACCCCTTCTCAACCCGGCATGGAGTCGAGTCAGAAGATGATGTTGTACATGATGCCGTTGGTATTTGGGTACGTAGCCTACCGATTTCCGGCCGGTCTCTCCATCTATTATGTCGTATCTAACGTGTTTCAGTGGGTTCAAACCATTGTCTTGCTGCGAAGGCCCATTAACGGCGGAGCTGCCGGTAGTGCACCGGCAACGCAAAAGTGAGAGTTCAGGGAAAAGCCGCGCGATGCGCGGTTTTTTTTGTATCCCGGTAATCGGCAGTGGGGTGTTGTTTTGGTAACATATGGATGTCAATAGAAGGAGGGTTCGATGGAACAAATTCGGGGACTCAAATCAGAATATGGCGTTCCCGACGATCGCCAGGACTTGCTGGAAGGGTACATACGTTTAGTTGAATCAGCTCCCATGAATTTAACCGCTTGGCGGGGCGACCTGCTGTGGCAGCGCGGGGTACTTGATTCGTTGGCTATGGGCTGTCTTTTACGGACGGGCGTCCAACGGGCATTGGATATAGGAAGCGGTGGGGGTTTTCCGGGCATGGTCTTGGCCATCCAAAAACCGTCGGTTCACTGGGTATTGCTGGATTCTCGGGCGCGCCGCTGCGATTTTTTGCGCGGGGCAGTTGAAGACCTTGGATTAAATAACGTGGAGGTTGTTACGGCGAGGGCGGAGCAGTGGGTCGTTAAGGAGCCGCGGGTTCGGGAGGAGTTTGATGCTGTAACCTTGCGAGCGGTGGCCTCAACCGCGGTGTCGTTGGAGTTAGGATTGCCCTATACGCGGGTTGGAGGACAGGTTCTTTTGGCCAAAGGTCCTCGGGGGCCCGTCGAGTTGGATCAGGAACGGGGGCGGTTGGAACATTTGGGGGGCGCGCTAAAGGGATGGTATTCGGGTGTGTATCGAAGTAGTCAGGGTGACTATGACCAGTTTGCAGTCATAGAGAAAGTGGGCCCGACTCCCAGGGTATTCCCGCGGAGGGCCAAAGACTTGGGGAAAAGCTGGGACTAAGGACGGCAACGTCGGTCAGGAGGCGTTTTGTGGAAAATCACGGCGATGCAGCGGTGCAGATGGTTCCTGTTGACCGAATCCAGGTCAACCCCTATCAACCTCGCCGGCAGATATCGGCCAAAGAGCTTTCGCAACTGGTTGAGTCCATTCATAATCATGGGGTAATTCAGCCGATTGTGGTGTCGCCGGTTGAACGGGGATACCAATTAATTGCGGGCGAACGGCGGTTTCGAGCAGCTCGGATGGCAGGGCTCACCCGGATTCCAGCGGTTGTCAGGCGAGCCGATGGCGAAACCAGTGCTGTCCTGGCGTTAGTGGAAAATTTGCATCGGCAAAGTTTGTCATATTGGGATGAGGCGGAAGGTTTTTTGCGGCTTCACACAGAATTTCATTGGACGCAGAGTCAAATTGCGGAGACCATGGGTCTGAGTCAGAGTGCTGTGGCCAACAAGCTGCGACTTTTACAGTTGGACCGTGATATCCGTCGACGCATTCAAGAAGCGGGACTTACTGAGCGGCATGCGCGGGTGTTGTTGTCATTGCAAGCGGACCAAGAACGGCGCACGTTGTTAACTCTCATGATTGATAATAAGTGGACTGTGCGTCAGGCAGAAGAATGGATTGCCCATCGCGCCCGTGGGAGGAATTCACATCCGGCAACCAAGGCTGTGGTCAAGGATTTCCGCATTGTCTACAACGCGTTTAAGAAGACGCTGAGTGCTGTCGAAGAGGCGGGCATGGCAGTGGAAATGACGCAGCATGAAGATTCCACGGGTTGGGAGATTCGGGTGCGCATTCCCAAAAATCGGGAGGGGTAAGTTTGAGCCGGGTCATAGCGGTGGCCAATCAAAAAGGCGGGGTGGGTAAGACCACGACGGTTATCAACTTGGCTGCCTATCTGGCGGATTCAGGAAAGCGGGTATTGGCCATTGACGTTGATCCCCAAGGCAATACCACAACCGGACTTGGGATAGAAAAGTCACTCGTCGACGTATCCATTTACGATGTGTTGTTGGGCGGCGAGCCGCTCATGGAGGCGCTGATTCCGACAGAGGTGGTCGGGTTACACCTCTTACCGGCGACGTTGGACCTCGCGGGTGCGGAGGTTGAACTGTCCCAACAGGAGGGGCGGGAATTGCTCCTTGAGAAGGAGGTCCGCCTGATTCGGGATCGGTACGATTATGTCTTCATCGACTGCCCTCCCTCACTGGGGTTGCTGACTATTAATGCTTTAACAGCTGCCGATTCGGTGATTATCCCAATGCAATGCGAGTTTTTTGCATTGGAGGGCTTGAGTCAGCTGTTATCGACTATTGAGCTCGTGCAAAAACGGTTAAATCCGCGTTTGAAGCTGGAAGGCGTGTTGTTGACGATGTATGACGCACGCACTAATTTAGCGCAGCAGGTTGCTGACGAAGTGCGCAAACATTTTCATCAACAGGTCTACCAATCGGTTATTCCCAGGGCTGTACGGCTGAGCGAGGCACCCAGTCATGGGCTGCCTATTCTGCGTTACGACCCGAAGTCCCGAGGAGCAGAAGGCTATCAAAAATTGGCTAAAGAGGTGATGCAGCATGGCTAAGGCGCGGGGATTAGGCCGCGGTCTCTCGTCGTTGATTCCTGAGCGTTCGCCGGAAGAACGCACCCAGGAAAATCTTCACGGCTCGACGGCACCTCAAGGCATTGACCTCGGCGCTGTCGAGGCCAACCCTTTTCAGCCTCGGCGCGTTTTTCGAGAAGAGGATTTGGCGGAATTAACGGCATCGATTCGCATTCACGGCGTGATTCAGCCCATTCTGGTGCGTCCTGTCGACGGCCATTATCAGCTAATTGCTGGTGAGCGACGTGTACGCGCAGCGCGGGCCGCGGGATTGCGCACCATTCCGGCGGTCGTTAAGGAGTTCAGCGACCGAGAAGCGGTTGAGCTCGCATTGGTGGAAAACTTACAGCGTAGCGATCTGAATCCGATGGAAGAGAGTTTGGCTTACAATCGGCTGATTGACGAATTTGGGTGGACGCAAGAAGAGATCGGGGCGCGGGTGGGAAAATCGCGCAGTCACGTGGCCAATTACCTGAGATTGTTGAATTTGGAAGAGGAGATCCAGCGTCTGATCTCTGAGCAAGCGCTAACTGTGGCCCACGCGAAAGTGTTGCTGTCTGTTGCCGATGGGCGGCGTCGCGAGTTGGCGCGCCGATCGGCTGAAGAAGGTTGGACTGTTAAGCAGTTGGAGGCTGCCGTGAAGCGGGGCGACCTTCCTCCACGGCCAAAGGCACAAGAAGATGTGCATTTAAAAAGTGTGGAGGCTGGCCTCAGACGGCGGTTGGGTACTAAGGTCACGTTGCGCGGGGACAGCCAAAAGGGCCGCATAGAAATTCCCTATCGAAGTTTAGATGAGCTAGAACGTCTCTTAGCAATCCTGGATCACGAGCCCTCGCCATCGGATGGTGGATTTGTGGTTTAAAAATGTTCCTCGAGGAACATTATTGAGGAACCAATATTTGGCATAGGAGCTATCAGCAGCGAATGAATCACCTTACCGGTGCGTTGGTTAACGGTGTCGGGGCACTGTTGGGTTCTCTGTTGGGCCTCGCATGGGGAGGACGGCTAAGCGCCGCTTTCCGGCGAGAGGCGATGCGACTGATGGGCCTTGTTGTCGTTGTCATTGGGGTTAAGATGGCGTTTCCGCTGGCTGACCCCGTCAACCTGCTGGTTTCGGTCGTTGTCGGAGCTTGGCTGGGCGCACTCCTTCGCATCAGTGAACGTTTGGATGTGTTGGGACAGTCTATCGAGCGGCGTGTTGGGAAAAGAGGCTTCATGCAGGGTTTTATTTCTGCCGCGCTGATCTTTAATGTAGGCGCCATGGCAATTGTCGGATCCTTGCAAGCGGGGCTGACACGCCACCCCACGATATTGGAAACCAAGGCAATATTAGATGGGGTGACCGCCTTGCTGCTGACGTCGACGGCGGGATGGGGTGTGGTCCTAGCGGCACCCCTGACATTTGTCTACGAGGGCGTTTTGTCGATTTTGGCCTCCCTTCTTAAGGGGTTCTTGTCGGGAGCGATTCTCACCGATCTGAGTGTGGTGGGTGGTGTGATGGTCGCCGCAATCGGGGTGAATTTTCTTAGTGAAAAACCGTTGATTAACATTGCCAATCTACTCCCAGCTTTGGTCCTGACGGTTATACTAGGATGGTTGAAGCTTCAGGGTGTGTCTTTTCTTTAAATTGATAGGAGGGTCCATGGTGTCACTGCCTACGGTGGATTTAGCGTATGGGGCCTTGGGGTTGGCGGTTATCGCCCTAATCTTCGGCATTTGGGGATTGGCGGCGGCTTCTCGTGTCAAACGCCGCTATTTACGCGTTTTTGGTGATGAAAAGCCGCAAAATGTCGAGGCCCTAATAGCGGCACTACATGAGCGAGTCGATGCGGCCGTAGACCGATTTGACGCCTTCGGAGCTCGCCTTGATACGGTCGAGACCAAGGCTGGACAAGCTATCAACCGCGTGGGCCTAGTGCGTTTTAATCCGTTCATGGACACCGGCTCGGACCTGTCCTTTTCTGCGGCGCTCTTGAATGATCACGGAGATGGTCTCGTGCTCACAAGTTTGTGGGGTCGTGACGAAGTAAGACTCTATGCGAAGCCGGTCGAATCCCACGAGAGTCGTTACGTTTTGAGCCAGGAAGAGAAGCAGGCGCTCGATATGGCGCGTAATGTGCGCGGATCGCAGCCCATCGCGTCAAAGTCGCAAGCTTAAGAGGATAGCCTCGGCAATCGTGTGGGCCATGCGCATCACCAGCGCCAAGCGCGTGTTTTGTAGAACGTAATAGTCCATAAAACCTCCAATGTTGACTGTCCCCGTCACATAGTAGCGCCCAAGCGCCGGAAGTTCTTTGTTAACACCGGCGCCTGGGCGTATGGCTCCCAGTCCTGCGGTGATGAGTCCGACCTCTTCGGGACGCCCAAGCGATGCGTCTACCGCCAGCACGCGTGATTTGAGAAGCCGTGGATGGGACCGAATGATATCGTGCAAGTTGGTGGCGTGTACGGGCACATCCAAGGTTCCGTGGACAACCAGCTCGCGGGTGGGATTCTGCAGGAGAAAAGATCCGGTTAAAGGTCCCAGGGCATCGCCGGTTGCCCGATCGGTGCCGATGCACACGATGGCCTCCGGCGGACCGCCATCACTCCATAGGCGCGCCAGCGCCAAGGCTAATTCTTCCCGGGCCTGCGGCCTATCGACCAGCGTACGGAATTCCCGCGGATTTTCCGGGGTTGACCGGTGGGAACGTTGATCGGGCACGGACGTCGCTCCTTGCGTGGGGTGGCAATGTTGTCTCCGGAAATCTATGCCTATTTTACCCTAGTCCTGATATAGATGTACCAATAGGACGGGGGGAAGTTAATGAAAGGCAGAAGTTTGGGGGTCGCCTTTACCTATGTCGGCGCGGTGGTGGGCGCCGGATTCGCCAGTGGCCAAGAGATTTATCAGTTCTTCGGTCGTTTTGGCACGGCGGGCGTATGGGGCATCGGGATTGCGGGAGCGCTGTTTGCATGGCTGGGATACTTGGCCTTGGAGAGCGGGCGCCGGGGGCGAGCCGCCTCATTCGGGGCATTATTGGAGAGTTTATATCCTGCTTCCCTGGTTCGGGTTGCCGAAGGGGTCACGACAGCCTTCTTGGTCATCGGCCTCGGGGTGGTCGCCGCAGGCGGTGGGGCCGCCAGTCAACAGATTATCGGCCTCCCAGTGTTTTGGGGGGCACTTGCTACCAGTCTTTTCATCGTGCTAGTGGTTGCACGCGGGACCGATTCAGTGGTTCGTGTGAATGTCGCCTTGGTCCCCTATCTCGTGGTCTTGGTGATGATGGTGGCTTTGTTGACATGGCATCAGCCGGCGCGCCTCCGCGTAGGATCAGCTCACGGTTGGGCGCTGTCCGCTTTGTTGTATCTATCGTATAATATTTTCACGGGAATTATGGTTTTGATCGGCATCGGCCCCCGCCTAACCGGTCGACGCGATAGTGTCTTGGCTGCGGTTGGGGGTGCGGTGTTGCTGTCGGGATTGGCATTGATGGAGCACCATGCGCTGAGCCGACTCCACACGCCTGGCGCATTGCCTATGCTCGACTTGGCTGCGCGCGTGCATCCCGTTTGGGGTACATTGTACGGTGTGAGCTTATGGATTGCGCTATTTACGACTGGCGTCGCGGAAGCGTACGCGCTTCGGACCCAATATGGACGTCGCGTTCTATGGTTGGTGGGAGCAACCTTCTTGTTCAGTATTTGGGGATTCCAACGGCTGGTGGCGACACTCTATCCCTTAATGGGGGTTGTTGCGGTGGTGTTGTGGATTCCCTTGGTATATCGACCTAAACAATCGGCTTCGGGAGGATAGCTATTGGCTGAGTGGACGACAGACGGTGAACGATTGATGCAAGAAGGCACCGATGCCTGGACGCGGGGAGACCGTGACACCGCCGAGCGGGCTTTCAATCGTCTACTTGATGAATTTCCCGAACGTCCCGAGGGATACAACAAGGTCGGAGTTATCCTGGCTGATTCTGGGCAACTGGACGAAGCCGAAAAATATTTTTTGACGGCCTTGAAGTGGGATCGCAAGTACGCTCCCGCGCTCACGAATCTCGGCAATATTTATCTTGAGCGCGGCGAAGTCGAGCGGTCGATTCAACATTATTTGCTAGCCTTAGACAGCGATCCCGAATACCCGCCCGCACATCGTAACTTGAGTGTGGCCTATCGGCGCCAAGGCCGGTATTCCGCTTTTGTTTCCCACTATAAACGCTCGCAACGCTTGGATAATCAACGGGCTCGAGAAGAAATTCGGCGGCGCGGCGGGTTTCGGATGCCGGTCATCCCGCCTGTGGTTCTATGGGTCGCGGCAGCAATTGGGGTGGTTGTTATTCTTACCGTGGTGCACCGATGAGAGCGCGTTCAACGCATGCACCGGGATGGATCCGGATTTTAGGGTCGGTCATGATTGTCATGTTGCCTGTGGTGGCGGCCAGTCTTCTGCACGCTTCGCGGGCGTCTTGGCCAACGCCGCTGGTGTTTGTTCTCACCTTTTTGGTTGTGGGTCTTGCGGCCCAGCTAGGTCTGATTGTGCGCCGCTGGGGTAATATAAATATTGGACGATTGCTATTCGATGCACTGTTGTTGGCGGTGTCGGGCCTTATTGCTTGGGCTGTGGTAGACATCGCGATGCATCGAGGGGGCGGTCCGGTCGATCCTTCCCTTGTCGCAATCATTATGGCATATATACTGGCAATATGGTCCGGACAACACCCGTAAAGGGGGCCTCAAAGCAATGGATTGGGTCGATCTGGTCGTGTTGGGATACCTACTGCTGGGTGCTCTGTATGGACTTCGCCGCGGGCTGGTTTGGGTTGGGTTTAGTTTAGCTGGTTACGTGGTCGGCGCCATTGTCGCAGCTCACATGTACAAGCGGGTCACGAAACTGGTCGTTTCCGCGGCGCCCATTCGGCACTGGGTGGAGCGGTACCTCCCAACCCCGGCCTCGGCTATTCCGGGTGCGCGGCAGGAAGCGTGGCATCTCGCCCACACGCTTATTGGCTTATTGATTTTCCTCCTGATTATTGGTGCCTTGGAGTTTGTGGGTCGCACAGTCGGATCAGTGATAAGCCAGGGCGTGCGGGCGTTTCGTTTGACCGCGTTCCTCAACCGCTTAGGTGGGATCCTTGCGGGGATCGCTGAGCATGGGGTGGTCGCCGGCTTGATTCTTACGCTGTTGCTCGCGGTTCCTGCCATCGACCATTCGGGTCTTAGCCAGGAAATCCACCACGCTCCGGTCGCGCGAACCCTTATGGGGCTGTTTAGTCGCATTGCCAAGATACCGGGGGGGCAATATCTATGAAAACGCTGCACCTGCCCCCGCATTGGCAGCTGCACGGGGTAGAAGCGGTTCTTATTATTGTCGCCGCAGGCGTTTTCGTCCGGATCGTCAACCGCATTATTGGTGGGTTAGAGTCCGCACGGACGCCCGAAGACGAAATGCGGCGGGCCCGGCGCGCCACCTTTTATCGTTTGTTGACCTCGTTGGTGCGCTATGTTGTCGACTTCGCAGCAATTATTACCGTTTTGGATTTATTCGGTGTGCCCACGGCCTCCCTTCTCGCTGGGGCGGGAATCGTTGGTTTAGCTATCGGATTCGGTGCTCAAGGGCTAGTGCAGGATGTAGTGACCGGCCTTTTTCTTCTGTATGAAGATCAGTATGCCGTGGGTGATCAAATTTCCTTGCCGAATCTCAGTCTTACGGGGACGGTCTTGGAATTGGGAATTCGTATTACTCGCCTGGCGGGTCCCACCGGTGAAGAGACGGTGGTGCCAAACCGCTTGGTCCTTGAGGTCCAAAACCATACGCGGCGCCCCACCTCAGTCACCGTCAACATCCCATTGGATCCCAGTGCCAGCCCTGACCGAGCCCGGCAGGTCTTCGAAGAGATGGTCGCTGAGGTGGCCCATGAGGTTCCCGGCACAAAGTTGGTCGGTGTTGTTGATATCCAACCGGCGGCAGTGGTCTGGGCAGTCAGTGCGCCGGTGCGCTATGCTAATGCATATCAGTTAGGATGCCAGTTGCGTGAAGCTGTCGCCAAGGCCCTTTATCAATCGAGTGTGCCGCTGGCAGGAGTCGTGAAAGGAACCGGATGGACAAGCCCAAGTATGAAATAAACGACACGGTGGAGCTCAAAAAAGCACACCCGTGCGGGAGCCATTCATGGCAGATTTGGCGTACCGGTATTGACTTTGGATTGAAGTGTCTGGGATGCGGGCACCGCATTATGATGCCTCGAAAAGACTTTGAACGTGCGGTGAAAAAACATTTTCCCTCCGCACAGCCGTAAGTGTTCCTCGAGGAACATTTTCTCTTGGCCGTTCATGTCGAACGGCCATCATTGCTATCAAATGGCCAACCTGTTATACTAACTGCGCTTGGGTATTCCACCCACACCACCCTGCTCTGCTCGCTGCAGAGCCCCCCGCAAGGGAGTCCGTGGAGGAGGTGACAGATTTGGCTCAATATGAGCTCATGTACATTTTGAAACCGGACCTTGGCGAAGAAGCGCAACAGTCGGCTATTGAAAAGGTTGAGCAAATAGTCGAAGGCGCCGGTGGGACTGTGGAAAAGACCGACAAATGGGGTCGCCGCAAACTCGCCTATGCGATTGATGACTTTACCGAAGGGTTCTATGTTGTGGTCAATTTCTCCGGCGATGGTGCCATCGCTAACGAAATTACCCGGTTGCTCAATATAAACGAAGAGGTCATTCGGTCCATGGTCGTTCGTTTGGACGACTAAACGGGGAAAGGACACGGGGAATGCTTAATCGCATTGTGCTTATCGGGAGATTGACGCGAGATCCGGAAATGCGCTATACGCCGCAAGGTGTTCCGGTTGCCTCTTTTTCATTGGCGGTTGACCGGCCCTTTACCAATCAACAAGGGCAGCGTGAAGCGGATTTCATTGACTGTGTCGCCTGGCGTAAGTTAGGGGAGACGGTTGGCAATCATCTCACCAAGGGTCGATTGGTCGCCGTCGAAGGCCGTCTGCAAATTCGCAGCTATGAGGCCCAAGATGGATCCAAACGCCGGGTTGCGGAAGTGATTTGTGACAGCGTACGATTTCTCGATCGGCCGCGCGATGGCCAATCCTCCCCCGACGCGGGGTTTGGGAGTGATGAGTCCGAGCTTCCCGACGACCTCCCCTTCTAAGTATGGCGGGAAAGGAGGCTACCGATGCGTAAGGAACGTGGACGGCGTCCTAAGAAGAAGGTTTGCGGCTTTTGCGTTGATAAGGTCGAGCGTGTGGACTACAAGGAAGCGACTCGCCTGCGACGTTACATTACCGAACGAGGCAAGATTTTGCCGCGGCGTATCTCCGGAAACTGTGCCAAACATCAGCGGCAATTGACGCTGGCGATAAAGCGGTCCCGAGTCATGGCGCTCTTGCCTTTTACGATTGAGTAACTAAAAAGAGCACGCCATGGCGTGCTCTTTTTAGATCCTGAACTCAGGGGTGGCGGCGATGATTGGTGACGCCGGTTCGGCTCGTAAGCTGATGGCGATTGAATGGCTGAAAGCCGAGTTGTTATCGGAGGAAGGCGATCTGTTTCGGGCTCTCATCAACGGACCCGAGGACCGAGTACGGGATGCTCTGTCCGGCATTCTGATCACCACCTACGTACTGGGCATGCGGCTCGGGATCAGTCCTCCGCGTCTTGAGGACCGGGCCATCCAGCGCCTCAACCGATCGCTCACTGAGGATCAGGAATTGGAGGAATGGTTTGGTGATCTCAGCCGGCTCGCGCGGTATCTCAGTCGTCGCGAGGGCTAACGCACGGCGTCAGGTCACAAAGGTGCAACTGTTCGAACAGGGAGTGAGGGACCTTAAAATGCGGGTAATATTTCAAGCGGATGTTAAGGGTGTAGCCAAAGCTGGGGAAATTAAAGAGGTCAAAGACGGGTACGCGCGAAACTTTTTGATTCCCAAAGGCTTAGCGGTAGAGGCCACCAGTGGCCGGGAGCGCGCGTTGAATGATAAGAAGCTCCATGAAAAGAAGAAGCGGGACCAAGAGCGTCAAGAGATGCAGCAGTTAGCTGACCGGTTGAAGGATCAAACTGTTGTGATTCAGGCAAAGGCTGGCGAAGGCGGTCGCTTGTTTGGTGCGGTTACGAACGCCGACGTCGCCAAAGCCCTGGGGAACCTCGGACATGCCGTTGATCGTAAGAAGATATCGATGGAAGATATCAAGCACCTCGGTGAATCCCACGCGGTTTTGCATCTGTACGCGGGGATTACAGCCAATGTAGTTGTGCGTGTGGAGGCAGAGTCTTAACAACGGGGGCGAAAGTATTGTCATCAGAAGAAGCACGAAGCACGAAATCCAGTCAACGACGCGGGCCTACTGAGCTTGAACGCCGCGTTGATGCCCTCGAACAGATCTTAATTCAGATTTACGGCCCAGAGCGCCTGGTGTTGCGGGCTGGAAAGTTGCAAGCCCTTAAGCAATTGCGGTCATCCGATTTGGGGCTCAAGGTGTTGGCACTGCAGAAGCTGGTACTGGACGATCCGGCTATCACACAGGTGCCGACCCGGCGCGAGATCCCAAAAATACTGCGGTCGTTGGAAGATGAGTTGGCGGACATGATTGCCCGCCGCAGTCTCGAAGATGAGCTGGAAAAAAAGATCGCTGAGCGGATGCAGGAACGCCATGAAGAGTACGTGCGAGATATCCGAAACCAAATCCTCAAAGAGGACGGCGGACCTGAAACGCCTGAGACGATGAAAAAGCTTGAGCGGTTGACTCACTTAGACGAGGTTGGCCTACGGGGCTCAGCCCTGGATGTGGTACGACCCTCAACGCTGGATGAGGTTGTTGGTCAAGAAGCTGCCAAGGAAAGTTTGATGGCCAAGATGGCATCGCCGTTCCCTCAGCATGTCCTGCTCTATGGCCCTCCTGGCGTAGGTAAGACGACCGTGGCCCGTCTGGTTTTAGAGGCGGCTAAAAAGTTTCCCCAATCACCCTTCGTCAATGAGGCGGCTTTTGTTGAGGCGGATGGGACCACCCTGCGTTGGGATCCCCGCGAGGTCACGAATCCCTTGCTCGGGTCCGTACACGATCCCATCTATCAGGGCGCGCGCCGGGAATTGGCGGAGAGTGGCATCCCTGAACCGAAGACCGGTTTGGTGACCGAAGCCCATGGCGGCGTGCTTTTTATCGACGAAATTGGCGAGATGGACCCCATTTTACAAAACAAGCTGCTCAAGGTGTTGGAGGACAAGCGGGTGCGCTTTGATTCCCCCTATTACGATCCCGATGATACTAATGTGCCGCAATATGTGCACAAGCTGTTTCAAGAAGGGGCTCCAGCAGATTTTGTGCTCGTGGGAGCCACGACCCGACAGCCGGAGGATATCGCGCCAGCATTGCGCTCTCGATGCGCAGAGATCTTCTTTGATCCGTTGACGCCTGAGGACATTCAACGGATTGTAGCGGACGCAGCGGGCAAATTGGGGATCAAAATAGACCCGGAGGCGGCCGACATGATAAGCCGCTATACGTTGGAAGGTCGACGGGCGGTGACGCTGGTGGTCGACGCATACTCTACGGCCTATCTCACCCAAGGGGCTCAACCTGCGGTGCTGGATTGTGATGTGGTACAGCGCGTCATCAGCCGATCGCGGCTTTCTCCGGTTAAGCCCACCATCACCCGTGAATCGGAACCCGGTCGGGTTTTTGGTCTTGCTGTGGCGGGCTATCACGGGTTGGTGCTCGAAATTGAGGCGGCCGTATTTCCGGCGCATGAACCGGGTCGAGGACGATGGCGGTTCAACGATACCGCCGGCAGCATGGCCAAAGATTCCGTCTTCAACGCAGAGGCTTGCTTGCGCCGGATTACGGGGCGAGACTTAAGTCAGTATGATATCCACATTAACGTTGTGGGCGGGGGCAACATTGATGGTCCATCCGCCGGTGTGGCCATCTTTGTGGCGGCATACAGCGCACTGACCGGATCGCCAGTACGCACTGATACAGCAATGACAGGCGAACTCTCCCTCTCGGGTCGGGTTAAGCCCGTCGGCGGAATTCCCGAAAAAATCTTTGGTGCGTCACAGGCCGGATTGAAGCAAGTGCTCGTGCCTGAGGATAATGCCAGCGACGTGCTCCGGTTAAATCACGGGCCTGAGGTGCGGTTGGTACGCACCGTCGAAGATGTTTTGCGTGAGGTGCTCTTGTGAGCGTTCCTTTTAATCGTCTTCCGCCGCAAAGTCCTGATGCGGAAGTGTCTGTGCTAGGGGCAATTCTGATTCACGCCGATGCGCTGACCCGGGCGATGGAAATTCTCACGCCTGAGGACTTCTATCAGGATGCCCATCAGCTTATTTTCCAAGCGGCCATGCAATTGTTCAATCGGGCACAACCGGTTGACGTAGTCACCGTCGGTGAAGAGCTCCGTCAACAAAACCTCTTGGATCGCGTGGGCGGACTCCCCTATCTCATGGAGTTGGCGAGTCTGGTGCCAACGGCGGCCCATGTGGACCACTATGCCCGTTTCGTGCGTGAGACCGCGACTTTGCGCAAGCTGATCGATACAGCGACGCATATGGTGACGGAGAGCTATAAAGGCGAACAATCGCCCCGCGAATTGTTGGACTGGGCGCAGCAGGAGTTGTTTGCCCTCTCCCAGGGCGGACAGCGCGATGTCGTTAAGCTTCATGACGTGTTGATCGAGACCTTTAATCGATTGGAACAATTGTACGAAAACAAAGGCAAGCTGGTGGGTGTGCCGACCGGTTTTCATGACTTGGACAGGCTTACCGCTGGTCTGCAGCGGTCCGATCTGGTCATTGTGGCCGCCCGCCCGTCCATGGGAAAGACCATGCTGTGTCTCAACCTGGCGCGCCACGTGGCTGTCCATGAAAAAATTCCCGTTGCCATTTTCAGTTTAGAAATGTCACGGGACCAACTGGCGATGCGTCTTTTGAGCGCTGAATCGGAGTTGCCCGCGCATCGACTTCGAAGTGGTGAGTTAGACGGCGAGATGTGGGGACAACTAAGCCGAGCACTGGGCCATTTGTCGGAAGCCCCGATTTTCATTGACGATACCCCAGGGATTTCTGCCTTGGAGTTGCGTGCAAAGGCCCGGCAGCTGAAGATGCAGCATCACATCGGTCTGGTAATTATTGACTATATGCAGTTGATGCAAGGCCGCCGTTCGGAAAATCGCCAGCAAGAGATCTCGGACATTTCCCGGTCCTTGAAGGCGCTGGCCCGTGAGTTGGACGTGCCAGTGGTCGCGTTGTCACAGTTGTCACGCGCGGTGGAAAGCCGTAATGACAAGCGTCCCATGCTGTCCGACCTGCGGGAATCGGGCGCTATTGAGCAGGATGCCGACATTGTGGCGTTTTTGTACCGCGAAGACTATTACACCAAGGAGACGGACAATCCCGACGTCACCGAACTGATTATCGCGAAGCAGCGCAATGGGCCCACCGGTACCATCAATCTACTTTTCAAGAAGGACGTCGGCAAGTTTCTCAGCATTGCCCGGACGGATGAACCGTAAGGAGGCAGACTATGTCAGCAGTAGTGGTTGTCGGTGCGCAATGGGGCGACGAAGGCAAGGGCAAGGTGATTGATTATCTCTCGGAACAAGCCGATGTGGTGGTGCGCCATCAGGGAGGAAACAATGCCGGGCATACGGTGGTGGTCAATGACCAAGAATATAAATTGCATCTGGTGCCTTCAGGCATCTTGTATCCCAATACCTTGTGCGTTATCGCCAATGGCGTGGTGATTGACCCCAAGGTGTTGCTGGATGAGCTGGCGTATCTTAACAGTCGCCACGTGGATACCAGCCGCCTCAGAATTTCGTCAAAGGCGCATCTCGTAATGCCATACCACGCACGATTGGATGCCGTGAATGAAGAACGCCGCGGGGAACAAAAAATTGGCACCACGTTGCGAGGCATCGGACCGGCCTATATGGACAAGGCGGCCCGAGTGGGAATCCGTGTCGGCGATCTGCTCCATCCGGAAGAGTTTCGAGTACGCTTAGAGCATGTCCTTGAGGAAAAGAATCATCTGCTCATAAAAGCATACGGAGCCGAACCCTTCTCCTTTGATGCGCTGTATGATACGTTTCTTGGCTATGGCGAAGCCCTGAAGCCGTTCGTGGCCGACACTGCCATTCTCATTAACAACGCCATTGACCAAGGCGAGAAAGTCTTATTTGAAGGCGCTCAAGGGACCATGCTGGACATAGACCATGGAACGTATCCCTTTGTGACATCGTCGCATCCGTCCGCCGGCGGCGCCGCCATTGGTGCGGGTGTTGGGCCGACGAAGATTGACCGAGTCTATGGCGTGGCCAAAGCGTATACCACCCGAGTCGGGGATGGGCCATTTCCTACCGAGTTGTCAGACGAGGTCGGTCATGATATCCGCGAACGCGGTCACGAATACGGAACCACCACTGGTCGGCCACGCCGCGTGGGATGGTTGGACGCGGTGGTTTTGCGGCATGCGGTGCGGGTGAATGGATTAGCGGGTTTGGCGGTCACCCGCTTAGATGTACTGGACGGGCTGCCCACGTTAAAGATCGCCACAGCCTATGATTATCACGGGCAACGGCTTGCCGAATTTCCAGACAGTGCCTGGGTGTTTCGTGACGCCACACCGATTTACGAAACGTTGCCGGGGTGGGATCAATCGATTGGTCAGGTGCGTAAGTTGAGCGATCTGCCGCAAAACGCGCAGGCGTATTTGAAACGTATTGAGGAGGCAGTGGGCGTCCCTGTCGTTTTGGTTTCCGTGGGGCGCGAGCGATCACATACCATTCCGCTGACGGATCTGTTTGCCTAGAGACCGGCGGACTCGATGGCAGAGTCCGCCGGTTGTTTTTCGCGCTCGGGTGTGATAAGCTCATGAGTGCGCGGAAGTAGCTCAGTTGGTAGAGCGTCGGCTTCCCAAGCCGAAGGTCGCGGGTTCGAAGCCCGTCTTCCGCTCCATTTTTTTGCCCCCACCCGCGGGGGCTTTTTTGTAACCGGAGGCGAAACTGTGGACGCACTGTTGACTGTAGTGGATCGCATCGGTGAAAAGGCAGCCACCTTTGGAACGTCGGGAAATGCCAGTGCTCGGGATCCGATGAATCCCGACCGGTTCTGGATTACTCCGTCAGGCCTTCCCTGGCCTGACATTCAGGCTAACCATCTTGTCGCGATGACGATTCCGGGCGGACAAGCAGCGAAGGGACACTTGCGTCCGTCGAGCGAATGGCGGTTGCACCTGGCTCTTTACCAACACCACCCCTTCGTCGGTGGGATCGTACATCTCCACTCGCCCTATGCCACCATTCTTTCAACGCTCCACGAGCCCATTCGGGCTGTCCATTACCAGATGGCGCGCGTCGGTGACCAGGTTCCCGTTGTTCCTTACTTCACTTTTGGCAGTCAAGAGTTGGCCGATGCCGTCAGCAAGGCCATCCACGAACAGCAACGGGGGCTTCTCCTCGCCAATCATGGGCTGGTTGCTGTGGGCGAGACGATCGCCGAGGCCTGGCGTGCAGCCGAGGAGATGGAATGGACGGCGATGATCCAATACCAGGCGTCGCTGTTGGGGAAGCCCCATGTCCTGACTTCCGGTCAGTTGGATGCGGTACGCCGCGCATTTTCCGACTACGGCCAGCGAGCGGACTAGCGCAGGTGTGGCGGCTCAATGCCCAACAAGGATTGCCGGTAATCGACCAAATGGCGGATGAGCAACGCCAATCCTGCGTAAAAAAGACCGTTCAGCGCCACAAACAAAAAGGGCCACCACCGGCTTAGCACGTCGAGCCGATATAATTCTGCGCCTAGGCTCGCATAGGCGGCAAACGCGGTGGTTAGCGCACTGCGTGAGGACAGGTGAAGCAAGAGCTCCCCGACAAGACTGCCGATAAGGCCGGAGAAAAGGCCTAAAGTCGCCGCGGATTGCGATGACTCGGCGATGCCGGCGGCCACGGCATAGAGCCGCGCTGTCAGCACGAGCCCCGTGAAGCTGATAACCAACATCATGCTTGGTCCCACGCCCGTCATCCAGAGCGCCATTGGCCCAGCAATGAGGATACTGGCGATTACGGTCAACCAAGCCATAACGAACGCCCTCCTTCCACACGGTTACCGTATGTCCCACGTTTATGGTCTAGACCTCCGGGACAGGACATAGTGTTTGGCAGAAATAGGCCCGGATGAAGGGGGGATGGGCGTGGTTCGGCGGGTGCTGATGGTGGCGTCGGCGATTTTGATGATTATTGGCTTAATGGTTCTGACCTGGGGATTTCGGGATCTACCCATTGATCAGCGTCCCGAGTGGATGGTGGTGCAAATGGTGTTATGGCCGGTCGCGGCGTTTGGAATGGCGGAGGGGTGGCGCCTGGTCCGGCTGGCACGGCAAGGGCTTCGGGTCCATTTTGATCGGCTTCGGCTGGTCTGTCATGGGATCCCGGCCCTCATCATTGTGACCTTGCCGTCAGGAGCTTTTACCACCTGGATGGGATCCGGATCGATGTGGTCGTTGTTGGACTTCCCCACCGCTAAAGTCATGGCAGCCTTTTGGCTAGCCGCTACGTTATGGGCGTCATGGGAGGTGCGCCCATGAAGCGTTGGCTTATCATTGGGGTAATCGGATTGGCCGTCGTGTGGATCGCCGGGATGTCCTCGTTGGGGATGGTGGCACACACCGCCCGAGCACAATCGATTCATACTAAGATTATCATCAATGTGCTAAAGCGACGCCTCTACCTATATCGCAACAATCACCTCTTTCAGGTCTATCCGGTGGCCGTTGGCAAACCATCCACGCCTAGTCCTCGCGGTGAATTTACGATTATTCAGAAGGCGGTGTGGGGGGATGGATTCGGCACCCGCTGGATGCGAATCTCCACCCCATGGGGGATTTACGGCATCCATGGCACGGATAAGCCGTGGTCGGTAGGCACCGTGGCCTCGCACGGGTGCTTCCGCATGTACAACCGCGATGTGGAGCAGGTCTATACCCTCGTCAAGGTTGGGACGTCGGTCATTGTTGAGGGCATTACCCCGTATACGCGAATCCGACGGCCGTTGAAGCCAGGAACGATCGGGCAAGATGTGGTGGAGCTACAGCGGCTTTTACGGCTTGCCAAAGTTTATCGCGGGTCCCTTTCCGGCGTTTACAACAGCGACGTCGAAGCGGCGGTAAAGAAGTTTCAGGAGATGGTGGGTGTGTCGCCAACTGGGAGTGCATCCCTGGAAACCACCAAAAAGCTGCTTGAGTATACCCATCAAACGGCGGAGAAGCCTGGTTACCTCACCCGAGCGGGCTCTTAGGCTATAATGGGGCTGTCCTTGCCAATGCCTGGAAGGACAATGAGCCCGAGGAGGGATTTGATGGCGACTCATCAGCATCCAGGTCAGCACCCGTCCAATGAAGTAAGTATCAACCCGTTGTATGCGCGAAGTGGCGAAACGACGGTTCCTCGTTATCGGCTTCCGGAACGGGGATTGTTGCCGGATACCGCCTATCAGATTGTCCATGATGAAATTGCACTTGACGGCAATGCCCGCTTGAACCTCGCCACGTTTGTCGGCACCTGGATGGAGCCGGAGGCGCAGCGGCTTTATGCCGAAACGGCGGACAAAAACATGATTGATAAGGACGAATACCCGCAGACCGCATCCATTGAAGATCGTTGCATTCGCATTATGGCTGATTTATGGCACGCACCCAATCCGCATCAGGCCTTAGGTGTCTCCACGACCGGATCATCCGAGGCTTGCATGCTCGGAGGACTTGCTTTAAAAAGGCGCTGGCAAAAAAAGCAGCGCGAACAGGGGAAGTCGACCGAGCATCCCAACATCGTATTTAGTTCGGCCGTACAAGTGGTTTGGGAGAAGTTTGCCGCCTATTTCGAAGTCGAGCCGCGCTATGTTGATGTCACCCCCGAACGCCCCCATCTCACCCCAGACGGGGTGCTGGAAGTGGTCGACGAGAACACCATTGCCGTCGTGCCCGTCATGGGAGTCACGTACACGGGGATTTATGAGCCCGTAGCGGACATTTGTGCGGCGCTTGATCGATACCAAGAGCAAACAGGCATTGACATTCCGGTTCATGTGGATGCGGCATCAGGCGGGTTTGTCGCTCCATTTCTTCAACCCGATTTGCCTTGGGACTTTCGCCTGCCCCGGGTTCAGTCAATCAACACCTCGGGGCATAAATACGGATTGGTCTACCCGGGCCTCGGTTGGGCCATCTGGCGGGATCGGCATGCGGTTCCGGAGGAATTGGTCTTCCAAGTATCCTACTTGGGCGGGAGCATGCCCACCTTTGGGCTAAATTTCTCGCGTCCGGGAGCGCAGGTGTTGTTGCAATACTACAACTTTCTGCGTCTAGGCCGGGACGGATATTATCAGGTGCAGAAAGCTTGTCAAGAGGTGGCACATTTTCTTTCCCGGGAAATACAAAAGATGGGCCCCTTTGAGCTCTTAAGTGACGGATCCGACATTCCGGTCTTCGCCTGGAAAAAGACTCATGACAGCAACTGGACACTGCATGACCTGTCGCATCTCTTGCGCGAGCGTGGTTGGCAAGTGCCCGCCTATCCCCTTCCTCAGCGAATGGAAGACACCACCATCATGCGTGTGGTAGTGCGGAACAGCTTTTCGATGGATCTCGCGCATCTACTGTTAGATGACATCAAGCGGGCTGTCGATCAACTCGACAAAGATGGTGCCCTTTTTTCCAGTCGCCGCCCGCATGCCAAAACATTTCATCATTGACGCTGACCGACTGGTTCAGCTGTCGGGGCCCAATACCCCCAATGGCCTTTGCCCCTCGGGAGCGAAGGCCGTTGCGGGGGACCATCATGGTCCAGCGTCCTTTCCGACTTCAGGCGCCTTAGGAAGCAGATTGCCGCGCTTAGCGAACCGTTTTCGTGAGCCAGTCATCCAAGATAGCGTTGAACGCTACCGGTCGTTCTAAGTTGGGTAGGTGTGCGGCGTCGTGTAGCACATGAAGCTCGGCCTCGGGACAGTTGTCCGCCAGGTAGTGTGCCGCGCTGACAATGTCCGGTACGTCGGCATCCCCCACGACCACCAGAACCGGTACCCGAATTTCCCCTAGCCGACCCACGGCCACAAATTCGAGGTCTTGAGAGACTGCGCCGTTGTCAGGACGATCGGCGCGTGCTAACAGTTCCCGAGCGCGGGCCAAATAGCCCGCGTCAACAGCCTCAGGACGTCGCTTAGGCCCTACGAGCCAGAGGCGTTCCGTGAGGGCCATCGCACGGTCAATCTCCCCTTGGTTGAAGGCGGCGTCGGCTTGCGCAAACAGCGCTTCGACTTCGGGAGGATTCGCAGCATTGTAGCCCGGGACACCTGAACCCACCAACACTAGCCCCTCGACGCGATCGGGGTGCTTGAGGGCGACCTGAACGGCGGTGCTTCCCCCAAAAGAACACCCCATCAGCCATGTCTTGGAGATGCCCAGGGCATCCATGACTCGGACCACGTCATCTCCATAACTAAAGGGGCCGGGGACGTGCGCTGTTTGGCCAAAGCCGCGCCAATCCCAGCGTATTACCCGCATACGGTGCGAGAGCCATTCCCACTGCGGATCCCACATATGCCGTTCCGACACGCCAGCGTGAAGGAGCATCATGGCGGGACCGGCACCCGCTTCTTCGACCTTCATGTGCGCGCCACCCGACAGTGCCACGTCATGCATCTTCAACGAGCCACCTCTTTTCCTGATTAATGAAGCGGGGATTCGTGTATGCATCACGCAATCCCTGCCTGGGGCGAGGAGGATGTTTAAGGCTGCCCCTTCCTATTTAGGAGGCGAACCCGCCTACAATCGCTCTAAGGTATCCTTGCCACGATGAAGATACCAGAAGATGGAGGCCAATAGAACCACAACAAACGCGACCATCCCTCCGACTACCAGCAGCGACCGTCCGGGATAGAGGCCAAAATTAATCCAGCGATGCACAACGGGCTCTGCAGGGATGGCATAAAGGAGGAGGCTTACTGGCAAAAAGATGAGCGTGACCAACCCAAACAACTGAATGTTGCGGGAATCCCGCCGGGCGGCGGCTTCGCGCACTTCGCTGTCTTTTTCGCGGGCGAGGTCGGCTAAATAGTTGTCAATATCATGGACCTCTTCCTTGAGGTCATTGTACATGCGTACCACGTGGAATTCTTCCTGCCAGCGCATATAGATATGGTTGCGCTCTTCGCTGACAGAGGCCTGACTAAAGTAGCAGCGCGAGGTAAAGTCATAAATCTCCTCTCGCAACTGGCGCAGTTCGGCCCCCCGTTCTGGGGAGAGTCCGGCTTGGGCGGCGGCCATGGCATACCGAATGATGCTGAGCCGTTGGTGAAAGGGAATCAGCATCATGTCAAAGTAACTGGTGCGAAAGGATTCCATCGCCGGCGCCGGCTGACCAGCAAAGTGTTCCAGGCCATTTTGGTAGGCGAGAATGAATCCCCCATCCAAGCTTTGACTATGGATGACGTTGTGATAAGGGACATAGTGATGCTGGGCGTCCTCCATGTGGATTTGCGAAAATGTGCTGATGTTGTTGGGGGTATAGGTCTTTCGCAGAATGGTCAAGTGATGTTCGGCAAACTCTTGAAACCGCCGGTCGAGCCACCCCGAATTTTCAGCAGACCGGGGATGGAGCAGCAAAGCACCGTAGATGGGCAGGAAGCGACCGGCCATAGGCGTAATGACCACGGGACTGTGGGACGTGGAAAAGGTTCCGAGGAGGTCATCAATCAAGCGCCGCATGGTTAGCACACCTCGCTGTTGACATAGGCCGGCAATGCTGAAGGCGTTTGAGGTGGCGGTGCCGCGCGGTTTCTCCAGATGAAACGGGGCCCCATTGACAAATGAGGCGAGACGCGCGTTCATCTCCTCTACCTGGTCGATGGCGATTTTGGAGACATCGTCCGGCTGAATTTCAATCGCTAAACAGGCGACCCCATTAAAAAACACGTGCAGCGTCACATCGCGAATGCAAAATCGAAGCTCCTGCGCTGGGTCCTCTTCAAATACATAGACAGCCTGGGGCATGAGGCATACTTCATGTAAGACAAAGCGTTGATGAATGGACGGCTCCGTTAGATACTGCTGGACGTAGGGCAAAAAGTTGTCCAGCTCCCGGTCCCCGAAGGGACGAGGATGCCAGATTACGGGATGGTGGACATCCGACATCAAGACCTGGACAAAATCTTGGCCCGAGGCCTGAACTTTTGGCGTCTCGCGGTGGATAAAGAGAAAGGGATACAAAAATTTAGACCATGTGTCGGCAACCGACCACAGCGAATTGTCTGTCGTTCTATCTAAACTCTTGGGTTCCGTGGATGACATGGGATTTCCCCCCCAAACCCTTTGGCGCTATTATCCCACGGTGCGGTTACTCATCATCAGAAGCGGACACGAATGGTTGGACACAGCGCGTGAGTGGGATTGATTAACACTTGAATGGCTGAATGGCGTCATAGTATAATACCATTCGATTGCTGGCGTAGCTCAGTCGGTAGAGCAACGGTTTCGTAAACCGTAGGTCGTCGGTTCAAGTCCGACCGCCAGCTCCATTTTTGTCCCCGTGGAGACATTATGTTGCTATTGGGCCATTTTTTGCGATGAGAATCTTGATAGCGCCCGATCGCTTCCATCCCACCATGAAAGCTTTGGCTGTGGCGCAGGCCATGGCGCGCGGCTTACAACCAGTATTTCCTCATGACGAATTGCTCATGTATCCATGGTCCAGCGGCGGAGCTGGGACGACCGATTTGGCCGTGCGGTATGGCAAAGGCCGCGTTCGCCATGAACGCCTGGTTTTGCCAACCGGCCGACCTCGGGACGTGAAATGGGCTTGGTTGCCGGACGGCACCGTTATTTTTGACGCTAAAGACGCCCTAGGTGCGCCCGATGGTCCTAATCCTCTGCGTCATACATATCATGACAGTTACCCGTTGGGCGCCATGATTCGTTCACTGCTCAGGTATCAGCCCCGGCAAATGGTTATCGCCTTAGGCGACGTACTGACGGCGGATGGCGGCCATGGTCTTCTGCAGGCTTTCGGCGTTCAACCATTGGATGATAAAGGGGATGCCTTGGCTAAAGGCATCCGTCCGCTTCTCCATCTGGAGGAGGTGCGATTTGATGATATGGACCCGCCCGCCATTCCCATTGTTGCCTTAACAGATGAGATGGTCAGTTGGAATGACCGTGTAAAACGGGAGGATTTTCGACTAGACTTAATTTATGGGGGATTGCTGGATGCCTCCCACCGGTTCGGCGATTTGCTTGCGGAGCACATTGCAATGCCGCTCAGGGGTCTGCCCGGGACTGGGGTGGGGGGCGGACTGGGAATAGCCCTGGCGTTCTTGGGCTCGCAATTTCGGCCAGGTGCTGAATATTTGGCCGAGTTGGCGTCCATGACGGAGATTATGTGGCAGGTGGATTGGGTAATGACGGGCGGGGCGATGTTGAGCGAGGGGGGGCTTAATGGTGCGGTCGGAATGATGGCGCGGATGGCCCGGGACGCTGGGGTGCCAGCGGTGGCGCTGACCCTGGAAATGCGCACGGGGTACGCCGCCTTGTATGGTGCGGGGTTATCCGGCATCTATTCCGTTCTTGACCGGCCGCGAAGCCTGAAGGAGGCTCAACGGTCCCTGCCATCTTTGATTGAAAAAGCCGCCTGGAGAATAGGCATGTGGATGCAAGCCATGTCTGATCCCTCGTGAGCGGAGGAAGGCAGGAACGTGATGGAATCCTATCAGTGGTTGGAGTTTGAACGGTCGGATGGCATTGCTACCGTCGCTTTAAATCGTCCCGAAACGTTGAATGCGCTGACCGATGAACTTTTGGCGGAATTGGGCGAGGCCGTCAAGCAGGTTGAGCGGGACCGGGAAGTGCGGGTGCTGGTGTTGACCGGACGTGGGCGTGGATTTTGTTCGGGTCAGGATTTGAAGTCCTTTCAGGAGACCCCCGGAGAGCGCGATATCGGAGCCCACCTCGACCGCTATTATCATCCCTTAATCATGAAGTTGCACCACTTAGAGAAGCCCACCATTGCCATGGTTAATGGTGTCGTTGCCGGCGCTGGGATGTCGTTAGCTCTAGCTTGCGACTTCCGCATCGCAGCCGAAGGTGCTCGGTTTTCCCAGGCGTTTGTGCGCATTGGGCTGGTGCCTGATTCTGGCTCTACCTACTTTCTGCCACGCTTGATTGGCGTCTCCCGTGCGCTTGAAATGGCGCTGACTGGGAAGATGGTTGATGATCGCACGGCATTGGAATGGGGACTCATCAATCAGTTGGTGCCACGCGAGCGGCTTGAAGAGGCTACTTACGAATTGGCTCGAAACCTAGCCGCGGGTCCGCCCGTCGCGCTTGATCTAATTAAGCGTGGAATAGCCTACGGGGCATCCCATGGGCTCTCCGAGGCTTTGGAGCGAGAAAAGGACTTTCAAATTGTGGCGGCGCGCACCGAAGATCATCACTCAGCCGTGCAGGCGTTTTTCGAGAAAAAGACGCCAATCTTTCGGGGGCGATAATCGTGCGGGTAGTGATTATCGGATCGGGGACAATGGGGACTGGGATTGCTGAGGTCGCCTTGGCAGCCGGTGAGGAGGTCATTCTGACCGACCCCGATGAAGCAGCTCGGAAGCGAGCTCAGAGCCGCATTGCGACGCGTCTTCAACGGAGCATCGAAAAAGGGCGCCTTCAAGGGGAGGTAGACCTGCTTCTTGCCCGTCTTGAAATTCATCCGTCGGGACCCGTTCAGGGGGTGGACTGGGTTATCGAGGCCGCCCCGGAAGACATCCATCTCAAGCAACAAATCTTTCATGACCTTGACGACCAATATCCGGAGGACACGTGGCTCGCCAGCAACACCTCCTCCATTGCGATTAGCACGGTACAAGCTCGAGCGCAGCGCTATCCGGAACGCATTGGCGGTCTGCACTTTTTTAATCCGGTGCCACGCATGGCCTTGGTGGAGATTATCGCCGGCCTGGATACCAGCCCCGCCTATGTGCAACGGGCGTTGGATCTCACAGCCCGTTGGGGAAAAACCGGGGTCGCGGTGCCGGATCGACCGGGATTTTTAGTCAACCGGGTTGCCCGCCCCTACTACTTGGAGGCACTGCGCATGGTTGATGAGGGGGTGGCGCCGCTTGAAACAGTGGATGCCGTAATGGAGGGCGTCGGTTTTCCCATGGGCCCGTTTCGGGTCATGGATTTGGTGGGCATTGATGTCAACTTATCGGTGACTCGAGCGGTTTACGAGCAGACATCGTACGATGACCGCTATCGGCCGCACCCTCTACAGGAGCGCCTGGTCGAGCGGGGCCGATTGGGACGAAAGAGCGGACGGGGGTTCTATTCCTATGACGCGTGATACTGTGTTTGCCGTTGGTGGCACCGTCCAGGAGCGGGAGCGGTGGTCAGACACGTTTAAAGGGCGCGTTGCCTGGCTGGATGACGATCAACTGGATGCGGCGTCCTCGGCGTCTTTGGTGGTGGAAATTTCGCTGGGACCGCTGACAGATAAACGCCGACGGTTGCGAGAACTGGCCAACCGGAGAGTCAAGCGCATCGTGAGCGCGGCGTCCACGGCGACCGTTCACGCGCAACGGATTTGGATGGATGAGTCGGTACCCATCCTGGGTCTCGATCCGCTTTTAGTCATGGCGGGTGGCAGGACCCAGACGGTAAGCGGCTCAGACGACATGCTGCCATGGCTACACGACCTTTGGCCCGATTGGGCTTTTCGGAGGGTGGATGACACCGTAGGCCTAATCTTTTCCCGGGAAATACTGCCGATTATCAACGAGGCGGCGGCATTTTTTGAACAGGGGCTTACGGCTCGCGATATCGATCAGGGAGTCCGTCTAGGTCTCAATTATCCCCGAGGCCCCATTCAGTGGGCGGAACATTTTGGGTGGCCCGCCGTCTATTGGGGCCTTCGTGCGCTTGAGGATATGTACGGTCCGCGGTTTCGTCCCCATCCCTGGATACGCCGTGAGGTAGGGAGCTCGTTAGTGGAACGGGAGGAATAGTATGCGCGAGGTAGCAGTGGTCGCCGCACGACGCACACCGATTGGGCGGCATCACGGGGTACTGAAGGATGTACGGCCGGATGATTTGGCAGCCTTGGTGCTGAAGCAAGTGATCCAGGATGCCGGTATTGACGCCGGTGAAGTGGATGATGTGTTGTTGGGAGCGGCCAATCAAGCAGGAGAGGACAACCGCAACGTGGCCCGAATGGCCCTGCTGTTGGCGGGATTTCCGGTCACCGTTCCCGGCGCCACCTTCAATCGGCTGTGCGGCAGCTCCTTGGAGGCGGTCAATCGCGGATATCAGGCCATCAAGAGCGGCGATGCCGATATCGTGGTGGCGGGCGGTGTGGAATCAATGACACGGGCTCCGTTTGTCCTGCCAAAATCGGCGAAGGGTTTTCCCACCGGGAACCAACAGTTGTTTGACACCACGATCGGTTGGCGCATGATCAATCCGCGTCTTGCTGCGATGCATCACCCGTATTCCATGGGAGAGACGGCAGAGAACCTCGCCGAGCGCTTCAACATAGCCCGTGAGGACCAAGATGCCTGGGCATTGCAATCCCATCAGCGGGCGGTGGCCGCGCAGGAAAGCGGACACTTTTCCCGGGAAATTGTCCCCGTTCCCATCGAGGATGCTAAAAGCGGGGAAACTCGCTGGGTCACTCAGGACGAACATCCCCGCAAGGATACCAGCCTGGAGAAATTGGCCCGGCTTCGCCCCGCTTTTCGCCAGGGGGGAACGGTCACCGCGGGCAACGCATCTGGCATAAACGACGGCGCGGCGGCGGTCGTGTTGATGGCGTTGGACCAGGCGGAGGCGCGGGGTATTCGGCCTATGGCCGTCATCCGCGGCACCGGGGTAGCCGGCGTTGATCCCGCGATTATGGGCTATGGACCGGTGCCGGCCAGCCAAAGGGCCCTTCAGCGCGCTGGATGGACGTTGGATGACATTGAGCAGGTGGAGTTGAACGAAGCCTTTGCGGCGCAGGTGTTGGCGGTGTTGCACGACTTGCCCTTTGATCCCCGTATCGTCAATGTGCACGGAGGTGCTATCGCCCTGGGTCATCCGTTGGGAGCCTCAGGTGCGCGGATTCTCACCACGCTCATTTACGGCATGGAGACAAGCGGAGCCCGCCGCGGGCTGGCCACAATGTGTATTGGCGTCGGCCAAGGCATTGCGACGTTGATAGAACGGGTTTAGGTCGGTGGCTCGGATCTATCTTGCCCGTCACGGAGAGACCGATTGGAACCGACTGGGACGGTTCATGGGACAACAGGATATTCCATTGAACGCTCGGGGTAAGAGCCAGGCGCAGGAACTCGGAGAGCGTCTTTACGGGGTGGGGTTTGGGGCGTGCTTTACGTCGGATCTTACGCGTGCCCAACAAACGGCCGAAATTGTCCTCGAATCCCTGGGAAGCGATCTTGTTCCCGTGCGGGACGTCCGCTTTCGGGAAATTGACGGCGGTCGTTTTGAGGGTCTCACGCGCGAGGAACAGAAAGCCTCCTATCCTCACGAATTCCAGGTCCGCGAAGCCGCCAAATCTCAAGGAGGCGACCAGCGGATTCCCTTCCCCGGCGGCGAGAGCTTTTCGGAAATGGTCTCCCGGGCCTTAGGTGGGCTGGACGACATCGCTCGCCTGGAGGCCCGGGGTCCCGTCCTGGTGGTCACGCATGGTGGGGTGATTCAAGCGGTGTTGAGCCACATTCTTCATCTGACGCGAGATTCTTTGGATCGCATGACAATTGCTAATGGGCGCGCCACAATCGTTGACTGGTCAAACTCCGGTGAGACCGCCCAGATTTTAGGGATTAACATCTAGCTCGACGTCTAACGCCGCCTCTAACAGAGGGGCGGCTTGTTCCTGGGGAAGCGCCTCAACCGTGCGGAGCTTTCTCTCAATCACACGCGTTCGGGTGGCGGCGCTTTCGATGGTGTTGCTCGCCTCTTGCAGCTTTTTCTGCGTCTTCTCCAACACCTCCCCGAACTTGCCAAACTCCGTCTTGACGGCCCCGAGAAGCTTCCACACCTCGCTGGATCGCTTTTGAATGGCCAACGTCCGAAAGCCCATCTGCAGACTATTAAGCAGGGCGGTAATCGTCGTGGGACCGGTTACGACCACGTGGTAGTCGCGCTGGATACTTTCCCAAAGCCCCGGCCGACGCAGCACTTCGGCAAATAGGCCTTCAACGGGGAGAAATAAAATGGCAAAGTCAGTCGTCACGGGCGGATTGAGGTATTTCTCACCGATACTCCGTGCTTCCAGCTTGATGCGGTTTTCCAGCATTTTGCCAGCCTCTTGAGCTTGTGCCAAGTCTCCTGCATCCTGGGCCTCCAGTAGGCGCTGATAGTCCTCTAGCGGGAATTTGGCATCAATTGGCAAAAGCACCACATCTCCATGGTCATCTTTGCCCGGCAGTCGAATGGCGAAGTCCACCCGTTCCGCGCTGCCGCGTTTGACCGCAGCTTTCTCTTCATATTGGTCGTGGGTGAGCACCTGCTCCAGAATATTGTCCAGTTGAATCTCGCCCAGCGTTCCGCGTGTCTTCACATTGGTCAACACCTTTTTCAAGTCGCCCACCCCGGAGGCCAAGGTTTGCATTTCACCCAGCCCCTTTTGCACTTGTTCAAGCCTCTCACTGACAATCTTGAAGGATTCTCCCAAGCGCTGCTCCAGCGTTTGATGCAGTTTCTCGTCCACTGTCATCCGCATCTTTTCCAGTTGATCGGAGTTATCCTTCTGGAGGTTGGCGAGCTGCTGCTCGACGGTTGTGCGAATTTGCTCCAATTTGGCTGCGTTCATTTGCGTGAGTTCCGACACCTGGCGCATGAATGAATCTAAAAGATTTTTCTGTTGTGCGGCCATCTCGCCTAATTGATCGGATTGGTGGCGGCTTTGGGTGTGCAACATTTGTTGGGTGTTCTCTTGAAAAGCCCCGAAGCGTTCCCGTTGCCGAGAGGCCGCCTGTTCCTGGAAGGCATGGAAACTTTTCATGCCGCTGTCCAACGTATCGAAGCGGGCGCCTACCAGCGTCATAAGCTGAGACGAGAGGGATTGCATCTGATTGTCCAGATCGTCGCGAAAGCCCTTGAAAGCCGAAGCCCACTCTTGTCGAGACCGGGCCAATTCATCGCGCAGCGTTTTCTCTTGCCGCTCCTGACCTTGTTCCAGCCGGCTGGTTCTTTCCTCCAACAAATCACGAACACTTCTGGTCCAATTGCCGGTGAGAAGAACAAGCAGGATTGCGATGCCGACCAATAAGGCTGCTGCCGACAGGATGTCCGGGAGAATCACAGGGGTCCACCACCATTTCGATATTTTCCTTATTATACCGACGATGGCACGGGACGACAGGTATTGGGAACAGTCTAAGCGCCCTATCCCCCTCATATGTTTGTCCTAGATGGGAGGGATCTCGGTGGGGCTCAGGATAAAGACACTCATTGTGGGGATTGCGGGATTGCTCCTGGGAGCGTGGTTGATGACGTTTCTCGGGCCCAAGCCTAACAGCGATACCTTCAATTGGCCGGCGGTCGAGGTGGCCAAGCGGGTGGGGCCTTCTGTGGTGGTTGTGCAAAACAATCGTCTGAATGGAAGTCGTGAGCAAATGAAAGGCATGGGCTCCGGCGTGGTGCTGAACCGCGAAGGAGATATTGTAACCAACTACCACGTGGTTCAGGGAGCCGATGCGCTGACGGTGGTGCTGTCGACCGGTCAACGCTTTCGAGCTCGGGTGGTCGGTGTTGACCCTCCCACCGACTTGGCCGTCATTCGCATTCACGCCCAACATTTAGTTCCGATTCATTTTACCAGTTCTCGCGCGATTGAGCCCGGGCAATTGGTGGTGGCGATTGGCAACTCGCTGGGACTGACGCACACGGTCACCGTGGGTGTGGTATCGGCTAAAGACCGGGTGATGTATCGCGACGGATGGGAATATCACCTAATCCAAACAGACGCGGCGATAAACCCGGGAAACAGCGGGGGGCCCTTGGTCAACGACCGGGGCGAGCTCATCGGGATCAATTCGAGCAAGATTGCCCAAACCGGCGTCGAGGGTATTGGATTTGCCATTCCCAGTGATACCGTACAGTATGTCGTACAACAGCTGATACGGTACGGACGCGTGCGCCGCCCGTGGATGGGGATCACCCTGCAACCAGTTCCGAATCACCAGCTCGGTATGATGATTGTGAGCGTGGCGCCCAACGGGCCGGCGGCGGTCGCCGGACTTCGGGCGGGCGATCTGGTAACGGCCATTAACCACCATCCGGTCCACAATCTCCGCGATGTCGTCAAAGTATTGGAACACACGACCGTGGGCCGCGAGATTGATGTGTCGGTCCTTCGCGGGACGGCGAATCTGACGGTGCGCATTCGACTGCAAGAGATCCCTCAGCCAGCGGCGTCGGAGGAGAGCTCCACCGCTCACCGGAAACATCCCGCCTAAATCACGCACATCGGCTAACGGAAAGGCAGACGGGGAAACCCGTCTGTTTCGGTTTAGGGAACCATAACGCCAGCTTTTTTCGAGCCGCGGTGGCAACCGAGGTATGCTAAAATCGGCTCCAATTGCAGACGCTCTTGGAGGAGGACACGTGAGCCAATTTCGTTTGTTAACTGTGGGTCGTCCACGCGATCAGCGTTTAGCGGGTCTCGTCGCAGAATATGTCAAGCGCCTTAGCCCCTTGGGGCTCACGTGGCAGACTGTGGCCGAAGTGCCCTTTAAACGCGGACAGGAGTCCATCTCACAAATCCGGGAAGGAGAACGGCTATTAGCACGCATTGGCGCACGGGACTTTGTGGTGTTGCTGGATGTCAAGGGCGAGCAGGTGGATTCGCCAGGACTGGCGCAGCATCTCGAGCGTTGGCGGAAACTGTCTCGCCCTATAACCGTGGTGGTAGGCGGCAGCGCCGGCGTTTCCGACGCTGTTCAGACACGGGCCGACTGGCGCTGGTCGTTGACGCCGCTCACGTTACCGCACGGCTTGGCACAAGTGGTGGTGGCCGAACAACTGTACCGGGCATGGACAATAGGGCAAGGACACCCTTATCATAAGTAAGCAGCCAGAAATACGAGACGAGGTGTGAGGCATGGCAGGATTGTTCGACCGTTTTGCACTAAATGGCTTAGAGATCAAAAACCGTGTGATGATGTCGCCGATGTGCCAATACTCGGTGTGGGCCAAGGATGGGGCACCGAATGAGTGGCATTATGTGCATTACATATCGCGGGCGGTGGGCGGCGTCGGTCTCGTGATGATGGAAATGACCGATGTCGTGCCGGACGGCCGCATTACCGTGTACGATCTGGGCATTTGGGATGACGCCCAAATCCCTGCGTTTCGCCGCATTGTTGATCAGGTTCACAGCTACGGGGCCAAAATCGGGATTCAACTTGCTCACGCGGGGCGCAAAGCGGAGTCTCCCGAATTGCAACCGGAGGCACCTTCACCGATTGCCTTCTCGGATAAGTATCGCGTGCCCCGCGAACTGAGTCGGGATGACATTCGCCGGCTGGTGGACGCCTTCCGTGAGGGAGCCCGACGGGCGCTCGAGGCGGGGGTGGATACCCTTGAGCTGCATGGCGCTCACGGATACCTCATTCACCAATTTATGTCGCCCCTGTCCAACCACCGTACGGACGAATACGGGGAGCCCACCCGCTTTGGCGTCGAGGTGATTGAGGCGGTCAAGTCCGTTATGCCGAGCGGTATGCCGCTCTTAATGCGGCTTTCCGCCACCGAATACACCGATCAGGGCTACAGCTTTGCCGATTTGCTGGAAATGGCTCGCATCTATCGCGATCACGGGGTGGATATGTTTGACGTGTCCACGGGCGGAAACGCGGTGGTGCACATTCACGATTATCCTGGATATCAACTGCCCTATGCTGCCGAGTTGAAAAAAGCGCTGAATGTGCCGGTCATTACGGTAGGCCGCATGGAATCGTTTGATCTGGCTCAGGCGGCTCTCGAACGGGGCGAAGCGGACATGGTGGCGATTGCCCGTGGACTTCTCCGCGACCCGTATTGGGCGAATGCGGCGGCCTTGCACTTCGAGCAGCACGTCCAGGTCCCCCAGGAATATTACCGGGCTTTTCCTCGTTGGTTTACCACCGGAGAGTCCCGATGACGATTGGTGAGATGCAGCAGACGGTGGATGCCTGGATTAGTCAATTCGAGGAAGGGTATTTCTCACCCGCGGTGATGATGCTGCGCCTCACGGAGGAACTGGGAGAGTTGGCCCGCGAGGTCAATCATCAGTTTGGCCCCAAGCAGAAAAAGGCCAATGAGCCTGAGAATTCGTTGGAAATGGAATTGGGCGATATCCTGTTTGTGCTGGCATCCTTCGCCAACAGTCTTCAGATTGATCTGGATGCAGCCTTTCAAGCGGTGATGAAGAAATTTGAAACGCGGGACCGCGACCGCTGGACCCGTCGCGAGACCCCCACCCCATAAGCGGCGCATGCTGCATCATGAGCAGGACTCGTGGAGGGTCCTGCTCCTCTTTTAGCGGACCTTGCGGACGCGAGTCACTAGTATCGAGCCGAAAAGAAAGTAGACAAAGGTTAGGACGAAGAGTGCGCGGTATGAGAAGGCGTTGCCAAAGTGGACGACGAGGACGGCCAATAGGATGCCGGCAACGGCGGTGGAGATGGTCTGTGCCACCGTTTGTGAAATGGACCAGAGACCCATGTCCTTAGCGGCGTCTCCCGTCGGCGGCAGCACGTCGACCGCCAAGGCCCAATCGGTGGAGAGATAGGTTCCGTAACCTAAGCCAAAGATGACCGCAAACACTGTCACCATCAATAAGCTATGGGTGAACACAAATCCCAAAGCGGCGGCGCCCATGACGAAGCCGCCCATGATAACCATAATTTTGCGCCGACTCCATTTGTCCGAAAGCCATCCCGCACTGAGGACGGACGCCAGTGAAGCCAGTGTAACCGCGATGAGCGCCTGATCCAGCATCGGGTTGGGATTGGCCAGATGTTGGACAAAGTGGAGATAGTAATAGAGGTAGTACTCCAACGTGGAAAACCCCAGCATGACCAGAAGCCGTGTGAAAAATACCCACCACCAGTCGCCGTGAACTTTGGGAGGGATCCAGAAACTCTTGAGAAACGTGCTGAGATGCCAGTCCGGCGGTTTTTGCCGGAGGGGAACTTCCGGAACACCGAGCACCGTGACAACCAGACCTACCAGTTGCAAAACCGCCAGCACCAGAAAGGTGGTCCGCACGGTGAAAAAGCTGGGCAGCAGCACACCACCAATTATGGCGGCTTGGCTCATGAGTCCCATGTAACCGGAGGCCACGCCGCGTTGTTCAAAAACCACCACGTCCGGGATGAGCGCTTGGTAGGGAGCGGACGCTAAGTTCGAGAAGACCTGCAATAGGAGATAAAAGAAGAGAAAGGTCGCGAAGCGGTGGGAAAATCCCATGGCCGCCAGCGCGAGCGCCGTCCCTGCCACCCCGGTTACCATATACGGACGTCGGCGTCCGGCTCGATGGGTGCTGCGATCGGAGAGCGCCCCAACGATGGGTTGAATTATCGAGGCCAGTAACGCCCCGGATGCGGTCAGCCAGGACACGGCTGGGCCGGATCGGGCTGGGCCGACCATGTGCAGCACAACCTCGGGCACGACAATGATGATGAGCGCAGTCCATTGCATATTAGAGGTGAGCCAGAAGAAACTTAGCGCCAGGTTTTCCGCCACGTTAAGCCGATGAGGATTGGCTGCCGCGGTTTTCAAGAAGAGGCCCCCTCGGGGATCCGGTTGCCGATAAATTCGACAAATATTGCCGTCTTCCTTGTTTGAACTGGCGGCGCGGAGGTAGTTGCGATAAGTTGGTGAAAGCGTTAGGCTCTAGGTAGCCTCAAAGGGTGGAATCGAAAGCATTAGCCGGTCTCTTTATTCCTCTTCTCGAGCCGCGGCGGGCCGCGTCAGGGACCGGAATCGTCGGGGTCTAGGAACGGCGGGCTTGTGGCCGGCCGCCGATGGGCATGCGTCGAGAGCACTCTTTGGGCAGTGAGCGTGCGTCCTGGCCATATTGCTAAGGGCGCGGCGTGTCCCGACACCAGGTTTAGGGAGGAGAAGTATGGCAGAGACCAGTTTTGACGTCATTATCCTCGGAGGCGGCACCGGTGGATATGTGGCCGCCATTCGGGCGGCGCAGCTAGGATTGAAAACCGCCTTGGTTGACGCGGGCCGGGTGGGCGGAACTTGCCTTCACCGGGGCTGCATTCCCACCAAAGCGCTGTTACATACCGCAGAGCTGTATCACACTTTTCAGCATCGCGATGAGTTCGGCATCACGGCCGACAAGGTTGGGTTGGACTACGACAAGGCCATGGCTAAGAAGGATAAAGTGGTAACCCAGCTTTGGAAGGGCGTCGAGTTTTTACTTAAGAAAAACAAGGTAACGGTGGTTCAAGGTTGGGGCCGCTTGGTGGATGCCTCGCACGTGGAGGTCGCCCAAGAGTCCGGGAAAACAACCCTAACAGCCAAAGATATTGTCCTGGCGACCGGCTCCGTGCCCCGGGAACTCCCCGACTTGCCCTTTGATGGCAAGCAGATTTTAAGTTCCGACCACATTTTGGAGAAGACCGACATCCCCAAGTCCATCATCATTTTAGGCGGGGGCGCCATCGGCGTCGAGTTCGCCTCCATGTACAACGATTTCGGCGCCAATGTCACTTTGATCGAAATGCTCCCCCATATTCTTCCGCAGGATGACGAGGAAGTTGCGGGCGAATTGACCAAGATGCTCACCAAGCGGGGCATCAAAATTTTGGCCGGTACCAAGTTTGATCTCAAGAGCGTGAAGAAGAGCGCCAAGGGTGTTAGTGCGAAGGTGACCGGGCCGGACGGCAAGGTGTCCGAGATAAATGGCGAGGTGCTCTTGGTGGCCGTAGGACGCAAAGCCATCACGGAAGACGTCGGGCTGGAGACGGTGGGCGTCAAGGTTGAACGGGGCTTCGTCACCGTGGACGACCATTACCGTACTAACGTCCCGCACATCTACGCTATCGGTGACTTGATTGGAGGCTACCTGTTGGCCCATGTCGCATCGCACGAGGGCATGATTGCGGTCGAGACCATCGCTGGCAAGAATCCCGAGTTGCTTGATCCCGCCCGAGTTCCGCGCGTCACCTACTCGCGGCCGGAGGTTGCCTCGGTCGGCTTGACCGCTAAAGAGGCACAAGATCGTGGATATGATGTGAAGGTCGGGGTGTTTCCTTTCCGCGCTAACGGCAAGTCGCTGATCCTGGGCGAACCGGACGGCATTGTCAAGTTGGTGGCCGACAAGAAAACGGACGCATTGTTGGGAGCTCACATTGTGGGTCCGCACGCATCCGACTACATCAACGAGATGGCGCTGGCGCGTTTCTTGGAAGCGACCGCATGGGAAGTGGCGGAAAGCGTTCATGCGCACCCCACGGTATCGGAAGTGCTGCATGAAGCTGCCTTGGCGGTGGACGGGCACGCTATTCACATTTAATCGAGGGGGACGCCAATGGCAGGCCTCGAGCAAGATGCGGAACGGCTTCAGACCATGTATTATTACATGGTGCTAAGTCGCGAACTTGACCGGCGGATATGGATTCTGAACCGCCAAGGCAAGTCGGCGTTTGTGATCTCTGGTCAGGGTCAGGAAGGGGTTCAGGTAGGCGCTGCGATGGCGCTGGACCCGACGTCCGACTGGCTGGCCCCGTATTATCGCGACATGGCGATGGTGATGGCGTTCGGGATGACGCCGCGGGAGGTAATGCTGGGCCAGCTGGGCCGGGCGGCCGATCCCAATTCCGGCGGGCGGCAAATGCCGTCGCACTATGGTCACTATGCCAAGCGCATTTTGACGGGTTCTTCGCCGGTGGCAACGCAGGTCGTGCATGCTGTGGGTTTGGCGTGGGCCATGAAGTTGAAGCACACCGAAGGCGTGGTGCTCACCTCGTTGGGGGAAGGCTCTACGAATCAGGGCGAGTTTCATGAGGCGCTGAACTTTGCGGCTGTCCATAAGACGCCGGTAATTGTTCTGGTTGAGAACAACGGCTACGCCATTTCCGTTCCGCAAGAGCGGGAAATGGCCATCCATGATGTGGCCGAGAGAGGCCAAGGCTACGGCATCCCATCGGTGGTCGTGCGAGGCTCCGACCCAATGGAAGTGTACCAGGTGGTACGCGAAGCTCGACTTCGGGCGCTGCGCGGGGAAGGACCCACGCTCATTGAAGCCAAAACGCATCGGTTTACCGCGCATTCCAGCGATGACGACGATCGCAGCTATCGTTCGCGGGAGAAGTTGGAGGAAGAAAAGCGGGACGATCCCCTGGTGGTGTTCCGTACTTGGTTGGAAAAGGAAAAACTGTGGGATAGTGAGGCCGAAAAAGCGCTCTATCAGCGCGTGAAGCAGGAAGTAGACGATGCCACGGACTTTGCGGAACAGTCTCCCGAGCCCGATCCGGGCACGCTCTATGACCATGTCTATGGCTCCTCCCCAGCATAAACGGTGAGGATTGAAAGGAGAGGGTGAGGGTGTCAGACAACGGATTAACTCCTGAGCTGATGCTGGACATGTATTACCACATGGCGCTTGCTCGCGCCGTGGACGACCGCATGTGGATTTTAAACCGGCAAGGACGCGCGCCGGTGGTATATACCTCCAACGGGCATGAGGCCGCCCAGGTAGGCTCGGCATTCGCCTTGAATCGCGGGGAAGATTGGATTTGCCCGTATTACCGGGACTTGGCATTGGTGTTGGCGTATGGCATGACGCCGCGCGAAGTGATGCTGCACTTATTGGGTCGAGCTGATGACCCGAACTCGGGCGGACGGCAGATGCCAGCTCACTGGGGGCATGCCAAACTGCACATTTTAACCGGCGGGTCTGTGGTGGCCACCCAAGACGTGCATGCCGCCGGATTGGCCTTGGCGTCCAAAGTTTTAAAGGATGGGCGGGTGTCGGTGGCGTACTTCGGCGAAGGCTCCACCAGCCAAGGCGAATTCCACGAGGCGCTGAACTTTGCCGCAGTACATAAGCTGCCGGTGATTTTCTTCAACGAAAACAATGGCTACGCCATTTCGGTGCCGTCGCGCAAGCAGATGGCGGTTCAGGATGTGGCAGCACGGGCCGCTGGTTACGGTATGCCGGGCGTGATTGTGGATGGCAACGATCCTGTTAAAGTCTACGAAGTTGTGAAAGAGGCCGCTGATCGAGCCCGCCGCGGCGAAGGTCCAACCCTGATCGAAGCCAAGACCTATCGCTTCGTGCCCCATTCCAGTGACGACGACGATCGCGCCTATCGTTCCCGCGAGGAGGTTGCCGAAGCGAAAAAGCGCGACCCCATCGCGATGTTTGAGAAGCGCTTGAAGGACGAAGGCATTCTCACTGACGAGAAACTTAAGGAGATGCAGAAAAAGATTAAGGATATCGTCAATGATGCCACGGATTTTGCTGAAAAGGCGGCTTTGCCGGATCCCGCCACGCTCGGGGATCACGTCTACGGATCGTTGTAAGTCGACGACGGATGAAACCAGATAAGGAGGGCAAAGTCCGGCGTTGACCAAGAGCCGGGCGAACGACTATGGCGGTATTAAGCTATCTAGAAGCGATTCGGGAAACTTTGCGCCAAGAGATGCGGCGCGACGAACGCATCATCATTTATGGTGAGGACGTGGGGGTGCGGGGCGGAGTGTTCCGCGTCACCGAGGGATTGCAAAAGGAGTTTGGAGAAGAGCGGGTGATTGACTCGCCTTTGGCGGAAGCGGCCATCGTCGGCACGGCGATTGGCGCAGCCATTAATGGTCTGCGGCCCGTTCCGGAAATTCAATTTGCCGACTTCATTTTCCCCGCCATTAACCAGATTGTGCAGGAGGCGGCGCGCATTCGCTACCGCTCCAACGGCACCTTCCATGTGCCGTTGGTGATTCGGGCGCCTTTTGGTGGTGGTGTTCACGGTGCCCTGTATCACTCGCAAAGCGTGGAGGCGTTCTTTGCCCACGTTCCGGGCCTCAAGGTTGTGGTGCCGGGGACTCCGTATGATGCCAAGGGACTGCTGGCCTCAGCCATCCAAGACGAGGATCCGGTGCTGTACTTTGAACACAAGGCCGCATACCGGTCGTTGAAGGGTGAGGTGCCTGATGAACGGTACCTGATTCCCATCGGTCAGGCCGACTATAAACGCCAGGGCAAGGATGTTTCCATTATTACCTATGGTCTCATGGTGAGCTATGCGCTCAAGGCGGCCGAAGAGCTGGAGAAGGAAGGAATTTCCGTTGAGGTGCTGGACCTTCGATCGGTGAGGCCCTTGGATGTGGAGAAAATACTGGAGACAGCCAAGAAGACCGGTAAAGTACTTGTCGTGCACGAAGACAATTTGACCGGCGGCATCGGTGGGGAGGTTAGTGCCCTCATCTCGGAGCATGCGCTCTTCTATCTCGACGCGCCCATCATGCGTCTGGCGGGACCGGACGTTCCGGCAATGCCGTATGCGGCACCACTAGAGCACGCCTTCATGGTTACGCCGGAGAAGATTCGTGACAAGGCGCGAGAATTGGCCAAGTTCTAAGAGACGAGGAGGATGCACATGGCTACCGAAGTTGTCACCATGCCGCAATTGGGCGAATCAGTCACCGAGGGGACCATTGGCCAGTGGCTGAAAAATGTCGGCGACGAGGTGGAAAAGTACGAGTCGCTGTTGGAAGTCATGACCGACAAGGTCAATGCGGAAGTGCCCTCCCCCGTATCCGGCAAGGTTTCCAAAATCTTGGTGGATCCGGGCACGACAGTTCCCATTGGAACACCCATTTGCGAGATTGAAGTTGAAGGAGCGGGATCCGGGGAGTCGCAGGAAACGCCGGCTCCCGAGGCCGCGGCACCCCAAGCGGCGGAACCCGCTGCCGCCCAAACTGCCGAGCCCAGTCGTCCGGCTCCCTCAACGGGTGAGATCCGGGGGCGTTACTCGCCGGCCGTTCGTCGCTTGGCGGAGGAGCATGGTATCAATCCGGCCGAAGTTGCGGGAACCGGTGCGGGCGGACGTGTAACCCGCAATGACATTTTAAAGGCCGTGGAAAACCAAGCTCAAGCTCCGGCAGCTGGGCAGGCCGCCACCGCCCAACCGGCACGCGAAGCGGCCACCGCTTCGTTTGCAGTGGAGTCGGCACCTGCCGTTATTGAGGATGGGGACACGGTCGAGCCGTTGGCTCCGGTTCGCAAAGTCATTGCCGAGCGCATGGTGCGCTCCAAGCAGACTGTACCCCATGCTTGGCTGATGGTTGAGGTGGACGTGACGGGGCTTACCGAGCTACGCAGCCGCATCAAGGACGAGTTCAAGGAACGCGAGGGCGTGTCCCTGACATATGTGCCCTTTATGATGCGCGCTGTGGTGGAAGCTTTGCGGGCGGTTCCGGAGCTGAATTCCCAGTGGAACGGCGACTCCATTGTGCATAAGAAGCGCATTAACATTGGGATGGCGGCAGCAACCGACCGTGGATTGATTGTGCCTGTGGTTAAGGATGCGGACCAGAAGAACATCGTGGGGCTCGCCAAAGCCACACAGGACCTGGTCAAGCGTGCCCGAGCGGGTCGGCTAACCATGGACGATTTGTCCGGTGGGACGTTTACCCTGGACAACACCGGCGCCGTGGGCACGGTTCTCACCTATCCGGTGATTAACGCACCAGAGGTGGGCATCGTGACAATGGAGTCCATTGTCCGGCGGCCCGTGGTTGTCGGGGATATGATTGCCATTCGGTCAATGGTCAACATCTGCCTGTCGTTTGACCATCGGGTGGTGGATGGTGCCGAGGCTGGCAAGTTCTTGCAGGTGATTAAGAAGAACTTGGAGTCCATTGGGCCCAACACGTCGATTTACTAGGAGGTGAGGGAGCCATCCGGCTCCCTGGTCCCCCTAGCTCTGCCAGAGAGAAAGGAGTACCCCATGGAACCATTGCCCCAGGTTCATAAATCCCGTACGGCCCCTGGCCCCAAGCCGCCGCCGTGGTTGAAAGTGCGGTTGACTCAGGGCGAGAATTATCTCGAAATCAAGAACATGATGCGTTCGGAGACCCTGCATACGGTCTGCGAGGAGGCCCTTTGCCCAAATATTTACGAGTGTTGGGAAGCCCGTACCGCCACCTTTCTGATCTTGGGCGACATTTGCACGCGCAATTGCGGCTTCTGCGCCATTACCACTGGTCGGCCAACCGGACTCGATTTGTTGGAGCCGAAACGGGTGGCTCAAACCACCAAACGGATGGGACTCAAACACGTGGTGATTACGTCCGTCACCCGCGATGATCTTCCAGACGGAGGAGCCCAGATTTTTGTCGGTTGCATTGAGGAGATTCGCCGTGAGGTGCCCGGGTGTGGGGTTGAGGTGCTGATTCCGGATTTGATGGGCAACTGGAAGGCATTGGAACGCATTGTGGAGGCCCGCCCCGATATCTTGAACCATAATACCGAGTCGGTGCCCCGATTATACCCATGGGTTCGGCCCAAGGCCCGCTATGAAAGGACGATGGAGCTTTTGCGGCGAGTCAAGCAGCAAAATCCGGACGTCGTGACCAAGTCGGGAATCATGGTGGGACTCGGGGAAACCCGCGAGGAAATTCGCCAGGTGCTGGAGGATATGCGGGAAAACCTGGTAGATGTTCTAACCGTGGGTCAATACCTGCGCCCTGACCAAAAGCACTTGCCGGTGGAGCGCTATTACACCCCGGACGAGTTTCGGGAGATTAAGGTGGAGGCGGAAGCGCTAGGATTTCGGCATGTGGAGGCCGGCCCTCTGGTGCGGAGTTCCTATCATGCGGCTTCGCAGGTCCCCAAGGAGGTCTAAGAATGCCAGAGGCCAATCTCATTCATTTGGGCCGCATGGCCTATGGCGAGGCTTGGAACTTGCAGCGGGCGGTGGGAGAACGGGTACGAAAGGGAGAGTTAGCGGACACCCTGCTGTTGGTGGAACATCCTCCGGTATACACGGTAGGCCGCGGGGCTCACGGCTCGCTGGCCAATCTGCTTTGGGGCGAAGCCGAACGGAAGCGTGAAGGCATTGAACTCTATGACGTGGATCGCGGTGGCGATATCACCTATCATGGACCCGGTCAGTTGGTGGGCTATCCCATTTTAAACTTGACCCGTTACGGCCGGGATTTGCACCAGTATCTACGTCAGTTGGAAGAGGCTCTGATCCGTGCGCTTTCAGATTTTGGGATTCAGGCGGAAAGACTTCCACCCCATACCGGCGTTTGGGTGGGGAATGAGAAAATTGCCGCCATTGGCGTGAAGGCCAGCCATTGGATTTCGCAACATGGCTTCGCGCTCAATGTGGACCCGAATTTAACCCATTTCACCGGCATCATTCCCTGCGGGATTGATGATAAAGGGGTTACCTCCATGCGACGCGTGTTGGCCCGGGAGATTAACCTCGCGGAAGTCGTACCGACCGTTGAAAAAAGGCTCGCGGACGTGTTTGAATGGGATTACCGTCCCATGGCGCTCGAGTCGTTGATGACAGCCCTGGCCACCTAAGTCCAAGCAAGGGGTGAGGAGATGCTGCCAAATACTATCATGGGTCACTCTGAGACCAAAGTTCACACGCCGCGGGCCCGCTCTATCCGCGAGGTGGTGTTTGGCGTGAATGACGGTTTGGTGTCCATCACGGGCATTATTGTCGGTGTGACCGCCTCCCACCTATCTTCACATCAAATCATTATCGCGGGACTGGCAGCCGTAGCTGCCGCGGCGGTCTCGATGGGCCTAGGTCAATATTTGTCCACGGTGGCGCAAAATGAGTACTTCTTGGCCGAGCGTCAACGGGAGTATCGGGAAGTGGCAGAGCTTCCCCATGAGGAACGGGCTGAGGTCGAAGGCATTTATCGCGCTCAAGGATTTAGCTCTGACGAGATAAAAATATTGACCGCCCGGGTTACTGCGGATCCGGATCGCTGGGTTGATTTCATGATGAAAGAAGAACTGGGGATTTTGCTGGATTCGCTGGACAATCCCTGGACCACGGCAGTGGTGATGGGGTTGGCCGTGATTGCCGGCGCGGCGCCTCCGATATTGCCGTATCTCCTAATTCCCTCGGCCCATACGGCGGAAATTTGGGCCATTTGTCTGGCGGTTCTCACCGCCTTTGGGCTGGGCGTGCTAAAGGCGAGGGTGGCGAAGTCGTCATGGTGGAAGAGCGGGATCCAATTTCTTCTCGTCACCGCCGCCGCGGTGGTGGTGGGGATGGCGGGCGGTCATCTGCTCGGTCAATGGTTCGGATAGATTGGTCGGTTGACCCTCTTCTTTGCGCCCTGTTGGACGACTTGGCGCAGGAGGAGGCGGAAGCTGGGGCTCAGTGGTTCCCACCCGAAGCGGAGTGGATGGCGCGAAAGGGCCAGGCGCCGGCATGAGCTTTCGCAAGCGCCATTGGCGCCACGTCGTGGTTTTGGGGCTAATCGTCCTCACTGGTTTTGCGCTCTTTTTGAGCAGCTGGCGGAGGGCGGTGGGCCCTTTTTTTGCCATTGTGCAATGGATTCACATTGGCGGTGGCATCTTATACGGGGTGGCCTTGATCGGATGGGTGCGGGTTTTCTACCCGTGGCCCCGGTCGGGGCGCACCGCCTTTGGCGGCTGGATTTACTTTCTTTTGATAATGCTCTTGATCAGTGGGGCGGGTCTATTGGTGGGCCCATCGCCTACGCGCGCCGTAGCGACGGTGGTTCATGGCCTGGCCGCCTTGATTTTGATCGTGTGGACCATATGGCATCTTCTAACCCGACTGCCCATCTGGCGCGACCCATCCGGTCAGTTCCATATCTCGCGCCGCCGAGCGCTCCGATGGCTTGCTGGCGCGATTGTGGCCACGCCGGTGGTTTTGGGTGTGCCCACGCTCGCCAAAATGGTTAGTGGCCGGCTCGTAGGGGCGGGAAAGAATAGCGACGCCTTGCCTGGATTTGTCCCCTACACGGTTGTAAACGGATTTCCCGATATTCCCCGCCGGCATTGGCGCCTCCATGTCCTAGGCTTACCCCGGTCGACGATGCTCGATTGGGAGCAATACCAAACCCTGCCGCGCCGGCGTGTGGATATCAATTTTCACTGTGTAACCGGGTGGGTGGTGCCCCACGTGACCTTTGAGGGCGTGGATTTAGAAGCGTTTTTAATCTCGTTGGGCTGGGACCGGCAAGAACATCCATGGGTCACATTCTTTTCTGGGGATGGCGTGTATACTGATACCCTGAATGCCGATCAGATTGCCGAATATCGGCCGCTGCTGGCCGATCGCATTGACGGCCAGCCGCTTCCCCGCGCCCAGGGGTTCCCCGTCAGGCTCTTGGTCCCGCATATGTATGGCTATAAATCCGTAAAGTGGCTGGTCGGCATTCACGTCTCCAAGACCGCCTCGCCGGGTTTTTGGGAGCAGCGCGGCTACCCCCAGAACGCCTACCTCGGCTCTTATCTTTAAGGAATGCCGTTCAAGATGGACTTCAAAATATTGGCTGCGCTATTGCCCGCGCTCTTTTTCAGTCCCGGATTCACCGAACCGCCGTTGCCGTTCGACCCGCATCCCGGACTCACCTTGGTTGGCTCATGGCCGCGGATGTAGAACTCGCGGTAGGTTGTACAGCACCCATTGGAGAGAAGCCCCGTCTTCAAGCAGACGTTTCGCGTTACGATGCCGTTGGGACGGCTGAAGTGCACCATCGGTTGATTCGCCAGCGCGTCAGCCATGAAGTGTGCCCAAATGGGACCGGCGCCCCGATCTCCCGTGAGCCCTACCGGGCTGTCGTTGTCATTGCCAACCCAGACGGCGGCCGTCAGCTGGGGGGTAAAGCCGACCAGCCAGGCGTCCCGTTGCTTAGAGGACGTGCCGGTTTTGGCCGCGGCTGGACGTCCTCCCAAAATGGGCTCCAAGTCCCGCGCCGTGCCCACAGGGCTCAAGAGCGGCGCATGGAACAATTGGTTGACGACGTAGGCGACTTGAGGCGTTATGACCCGGGTTAGCTTCGGGGCCGCCGTGTACAACACCTGCCCGTTGGCATTGGTGACTTTAAGTACCCCGATGGGGTGCACACGATATCCGCCGTTGGCCAAGGGAGCCACGGCCCGGGCCATTTCAAACGGCGTCACCGACGATGACCCTAAAGCGGTGGTCAGGTTGTCGGCCAAGGGACTGGTAATACCCATTTGGTGGGCCATGGCGATCATCGCCGGAGGACCCACGGTATCCATCCATTTGGTGGCGACAATATTGTCCGAGAGCGCGATGGCTCGCCGAATGGGCAACGGGCCGTTATACACGTGGCCGTAGTTGTGCGGCACATAGTAACTGCCGTTGCCGGACGGGAACTTTACCGGGGCGGAGTCCTTCACCGCTGAGGTGGAATAGCCGTTGTTAATAACCGTGGTATACAAAAAATATTTCATGGTTGATCCGGGCTGACGGGCTGCTAAAGTGGCCCGGTCGTACTGCGAGTTGGCGTAGTTGTCTCCGCCTACGAGCGCTTCCACATAGCCGTTTTTCGGATTGATGGCGACGAGGGCCGCCTGAGGCTCGTAGACCCCATTAACCTTGCCGTTGATAGGCGCATAGTTGGCAACGTCGCTCTGGGCAGCTTGCTGCATGTGCCAATCCATGGTGGTGATGACGCGATAGCCGCCCGTATACAGGTTCTTTCCCACGCGGGGATCGATGGCTTTCAATTGCTCGGCGACAAACTGGGTAAAATAGGGCGCACGATCCCCCATTGGGGTAGTGCTGTTGAGATTAAGGGGGCTGGCCTCCGCCCTCCGGGCTTCCGCGGGACTGATGTAATGCAGCTTGGCCATTTGTTCCAGCACCAGGTTCCGGCGGGCCATGGCTGCGCCCGGATGGACCAGAGGATCATAATAGCTTGGGGCATTCACCAAGCCAGCCAGGAGAGCCGACTCCGCAAGCGTATCCTGGGTGACGCTGTGTCCAAAGTAGCGTTCGGAGGCAGCTTGTGCACCATAGGCCCCTTCGCCAAAATAGACGTCATTGAGGTACATCGTGAGGATTTGCCGCCGCGAGTAAATGGTCGAAAGTTTCAAGCTGATAAAAAGTTCTTTGAATTTCCGGGTGAAGGTTCGACGGTCCGTCAAGTATAAGTTCTTCGCAAGTTGTTGCGTAATGGTGCTTCCGCCTTGCAAAATTTTGCCGCGACTTAAGTCAAGCAGGGCTGCGCGAGTGATACCCACCGGATCGACGGCCGGTTCGATCCAAAAGGTGTCGTCTTCAATGGCGACTAGCGCATTTTGGAGATGTGCGGGGATTTCCTGATAGGTGACCGGCATCCGGTTTACGGTGGAATAAATTACACTGACCAGATGGCCATGCTGATCATAGATCGTGGTGTCGGCGGGCAGATTGGGCGCGGGCATAAATATCCAAGCGGTCGGAATGAGCACCGCTCCGATGCCAATGACCAGGGCTGGCAGACTAATCATAGCGCCGGTATTCGCCAAACGGCGCGTTATCCGTCGCCACCGCTCTCGAAAAAAGCCGCTGCTTGGCGGTTTGCTGTGTCGTCCATGCCGCTGATCCACGCTCCGCCTCCTTTCAGATATCTGTCGATTAGTATGGCAAGCCGGGGGATGCCTAATCTGTCAATTTCGTGTAAAGAAGGCCTAATTTCGGAGAGACTAGGATTTGAGTTGCCTTATTGGAAGCGTCTGCTATAATAGCCAAGACTATGGGTTAGGAGGCAAGTGCGTGTTACCCACACCACGTAAATTTACCGTCATGGCGGGCGCCGCCGAAGGTCCAACTCGGTTGAACGCCTTTGATAATGCTCTGTTGGCGGCGGGCATTGGAAATTTAAATCTGCTTCGGGTGAGTTCCATCTTACCCCCGAATGCAGAACATATCGAGAAGTTTGAGGCGGTTCCGGGGAGCTTGATGCCTACAGCTTACGGCACCATTACGTCGGAGGAGCCGGGAACGTTGATTGCGGCAGCGGTGGCCGTCGGCATCGGTCGTCCCGATGAGTATGGGGTGATCATGGAATTTTCCGGACACTGTACTCAGGAAGAGGCGGCACGCACCGTGGAGCAAATGGCTCGTGACGCGTTTCGGTCGCGGGGACGGGACATTGAGCGGGTCATGGTGCGCGCGGTGGAGCATCGCGTGCAATCGATCGGATGCGCCTTCGCAGCTGTGGCGCTCTGGTACTAGTGGAGGGAATACGGTGACGAAGCGGCAAACCTGGTTTACGGAATATCAAACAGACTCGCTGAGCCTGGGCCTTCGCATCGAACAAATCCTTAAGGCAGAAGAAACCGCTTTCCAGGACTTGCTGGTCGCGGAGACGGAAACCTATGGTCGGCTTTTGGCGCTGGATGGGGCCGTCCAAACGACGGACAAAGACGAGTTTGTTTATCACGAAATGATTACCCACGTTCCGCTTTTCATGTTGGATGCCCCACGTAAGGTCGCCGTGATTGGCGGCGGCGATGGCGGGGCGATTCGGGAAATTTTAAAGCACCAGACGGTGCAAGAAGCGCACTTGGTGGAGATCGATCAGGCGGTGGTCGAGGCCGCACGAGAATTCTTCCCGGCGATTTCTAGCGCGCTATCTGATCCGCGGGCCTATGTTCACTATGTTGACGGCATCGAGTGGGTAAAAAGTGCTCGGGATTTTGACGTCATCGTTGTCGACTCCACTGACCCGGTGGGGCCGGCCAAGGGTCTGTTTCAGGCGGAATTTTATCAAAGCATCGCCAAGGCATTGAGCCCTCAGGGCATTCTGGTGGCGCAGTCGGAATCGCCCTTCCTGCATCAGTCATTGATTCGTCAAATGAAGGCTGGAATGCAGACCGCCTTCTCCGACGTGCGGCTGTACTTGGCCGCCATTCCCACCTATCCCAGTGGATTCTGGAGCTTTTTGATGGCCTCCAAGACGCCTCCCAGCGTGTCTCGCCGGCTAAACGAGGACGCCATCGAAACGCGGTATTGGACGCCCGCCATTCAGCATGCCTGCTTCGTCCTGCCAAAGTTTGTGGAGGACATCGTCCGATGAGCGGGTTTAGCCGTACGGATCGTTTTTTGGGCATGAATGCTTCAGGGGGCGCGGCGGATGTTATTTATTTCGGGATTCCCATGGACTTTACCGTGTCCTTTCAACCCGGCTCCCGCTTTGGCCCGGCGCGCGTGCGGGAAGCATCCTATGCTATCGAGACCTATTCTCTGGCACAGGATCGCGACCTGGAGGACGTTGCCATTCATGATGCCGGTGACCTAGAGCTTCCGTTTGGCAACGTATCGGAGAGTTTGGCGCGTATCTATGATGCCGCGGATGGAGTGCTGGAACAGGGCTGCCGCTTCTTTGCCCTAGGCGGCGAACACTTGGTGAGCCTTCCTTTGGTCGAGGCGGTCATCAAACGCTATCCCGATCTCGCCGTTGTCCACTTCGATGCCCACGCCGATTTAAGAGACGACTATTTGGGGGAAAAGCTATCTCATGCTACGGTGCTCCGGCGCATCACGGAGCTTTTGCGTCCGAAGAGCCTCTATCAGTTTGGGATTCGGTCCGCCACCCGTGAAGAGGTCGCGTTTGCCAAAGAGCATGGTCATTTTCATCCCCATGAGGTGCTTCGCCCGCTGAGCGAGCGACTTTCCGAGTTGAAGGGACGCCCCATCTATGTCACCATAGATATCGATGTAATCGATCCCGCGTTTATGCCGGGGACGGGGACCCCAGAGCCGGGCGGCATTTCTTCCGGCGAGGCCTTGGAGGCCGTGCGCTTGTTGCGCGAACTGGACGTTGTGTCGATGGATTTGGTGGAAGCCATGCCCGCCCATGATCTATCCCAGCGTTCCGCGGTTTTGGCCGCCAAGCTGGTACGGGAAGGGCTGTTGGCCATGACGACGAGAGTTTAGTTAGGAGGTCGCGCGATGCCTGCTGTATCGCGGCTGGACGAGGCCCGCCAAGAGATTCGGCGGGTCATTCTTGATTTTCTGGAGAAGGCCGGGCTTCCCGGACTGGATGAACTGGTCCGACTCGATGTGCCCACGGAAAGCGGCCATGGGGATTTGACCACCAGCTTTGCATTGAAAGTGGCGAGCCGCACCAAGCAAGCCCCACGCGCGCTGTTGCAGCGGCTGGTAGATGGGTGGCCGTCGCTTCCCATGGTGGAAGCGGTGGAGATCGCCGGCCCAGGATTTTTGAATTTTACGCTTAACACCGCCTGGTTGGCAGAAGTGGTCAACCAGGTGCGCGCCAATCCTGGGCACTATGGAGATAGCGATGCCGGGCAGCATCAAAAAGTCCTGCTGGAATATGTGTCGGCCAACCCCACCGGGCCCATGGTGGTGGTCAGTGGCCGTGCCGCCGCCGTGGGCGACACGTTGGCCCGAGTCATGGCGGCCGCCGGATTTCACGTCTCTCGCGAATTCTATGTGAATGACGCCGGCAATCAGATTGCCACGTTAGGACATGCCCTGGCGCTTCGCTTGCGGGAGTTGGGTGGTGAGGACGTGGAATCCGCGTGGCCGGAAAAGGTGTATCCGGGGGACTATGTCAAAGATTTGGCTCGCGCCTATATCGAAGAGAATCCCGAACTGGATGCCCGCGGGTTGACCGAAGACGATTATCCAGATTTGGGATCATGGGCAGCGGAACGCATCCGGAAGGGCCACGAAGAGACGCTGCGCGCCTTCCGGGTGGAATTCGACCAGTGGTTTTCCGAACGCTCGTTGAGAGAGGCGGGGGCGCCCGAGTCGGTTATCGATCGACTGCGCGAGCGTGGATATATCGTCGAGCGGGATGGAGCGTTGTGGTTTACCTCCACAATGTTCGGCGACGACAAAGATCGCGTCATGGTGAAATCTGATGGCAGCTACACCTACTTCGTGCCCGATGCCGCCTACCACGCCGGAAAGTTTGATCGCGGCTACGATTTTGTCATCGACCTGTTGGGTCCCGACCATCACGGTTATGTCAACCGCATGCGGGCGGTGGTCGAGGCGTTGGGGTACCCGCCAGAGCGGCTGGAGATTCTGATTGTCCAGTTGGTACGCCTGTTACGAGGCCATGAGCTGGTTCGGATGTCCAAACGCGGTGGGGATTTTGTGGCGTTGGAGGATTTAATTGAGGAAGCCGGTGTGGACCCAGCCCGCTTCTTCTTGTTGGAGCGGGCGCCGGAAACCCCCATGGATTTCGACTTAAACCTAGCCACGCTCAAAGGGTCGGACAATCCGGTGTACTATGTGCAATATGCCGGGGCGCGCATTCACAGCGTATTGAGACAGTGGCGGGCGCTTGGGGCCGATACCGTTCCGGTCAATTTGGCCCTCCTGACAGCACCAGAGGAACGCGAACTGGTGTTTTTGCTCGCTCGTTTCCCGGAGGTGATTGTACGGGTGGCCGAAGAACGGGCCCCGCAGCATCTGACCAAATTTATGACCGATTTAGCCGCCGCCTTTCACACGTTTTACCGCGCTCACCGCATTTTGGACGCGGAGGCGGGGGTGCGGCAGGCAAGGCTTGCGCTCATTGAGGCCGTGCTGGCTGTCAATACCCGCGGGTTGGCTCTGATGGGCATCAGCCAACCAGAGGAAATGTGATGTCTGATGAATCGCCGTCCGTTCTTCTAAACCGATGGTGGGATCAAGGGCTGCGCCTGGTCCACGTTGTGACCTGGGATGAAACGTTGCTGCTTCGGGAAGCGGAGGCGCTGGCTGAACGGCGGGCGGTGCCCTTGTGGGTGTGGAGCGCCGTGACGGGCCTCCGGCGTCCGGATGATGCGATTGGAGCGCAGTTGTCTCGCGACGTGGAAACGTTCCTGGAGAGGGCCTTGTCCGCTCCAGCAGGGATTGTGGTGGCCATGGACCTGCCGCTGGAGTCACTGTCTCCTCTTGCGCGGCGGGCCCTTCGGGACATCGCCACGCGCAAGGCTCCGGTGCTGCTCGTGGCGTCTTCCCCACCCGGCTACGATTTGCCCGATAGTCTTAGCCAATACAGCGTAAGCCTCGCACTAGGAGGCCCGTGGAGTCCTCAAATGGCCCATTGGCGACACGGTGCGGACGTGTCGCTCCGTCACCAGGCCGAAAGGCGGGCGGTGCAGGTCCCCGGCTTGGAGTTGGTGGAGCCCGCAGTGGATTGGGGCGGGGTGGGTGGACTTCACAAATTGAAAGCGTGGGTTGAGCGCCGGGCTCTGGCACTAAATCCTGATTTGCATCTCCCCTTTCCGCGCGGTGTGTTGCTCTATGGAGTGCCGGGTACAGGAAAAAGCTTGTCTGTTCAAGCTTTGGCGCGATCGTGGGATCGTCCGTTGCTGCGGCTGAATTGGGGGGGCTTGTTCGGTCGATACGTGGGGCAGTCGGAAGCTCAGCTGAGAGCCGCGCTGACGGCGGCGGAGGGTTTGGCGCCGGCGATCTTGTGGATTGACGAAATCGATAAGGGCGTGGGCACTGGCGATTCCGTGGAGGATGCGGGGGTCAGCCAGCGGATGCTGGGCTACCTTTTAACCTGGATGCACGAACACTCGTCACCGGTCTTGGTGGCCTGTACGGCCAATAGCTTGGATGGCCTGCCGGCGGAGCTGTGGCGGCCGGGCCGATTTGACGCACTGTTCTTCGTCGATTTGCCGGATGCGAATGCCCGGGAGGACATACTGCAAATTCACTTGGCGGCCGAGAACGTTCCCGATCGCACTGCCTTCCACGGCCTCGGCGCGCGCCTCGTGAATTTTTCCGGAGCGGATATTCAGGCGTTGGTCATTGAAGCCGAGTTTTTTGCCGCACAACAAGGGCGACCGCTCACGCCCGCCCTTCTTGAGGAGGTGGCGGCGGAATTCATCCCTTGGGCCCGGATGCTGCCGGAAGAAGTGGAGCGACGCCGCAATTGGGCTCAAGGTCGGCTCTCTCCGGCTTAAGGTTGAACTCCAGGAGAAGTTTCCGGATGCCGCTACGGGGTGCCATGAATGTTGTAAAGTCGTCAAGTTACCGGCGCTCTCGGCTAGGATCGGGACCCTAGGGTTAAGGCACAAAGTATTCGCCAAACGGTTTCATGTCCGGCTTGAGGCGAGTAATGGGCTCATCAGGCGGATCGGGACGGACCCAGTCGCTGGACGGCGCGTGATAGGCCACCCACACTTGTGCCTCCTCACGGCTAAGGCAGGATGACAGCGGACGGGTGAGAAGCGCTGCCTGCGCCTTGGCCAAGAGTTCCTCTTCGTGCGCCAAAATATCGCGAACCACCGGGTGGCGCGGTCGAAACCCGGTCCAGCGGACGAAGGTGGACGGCAAGGCATTGTTGCGGCTGTGATTGCAGGCGCGGCAGGCAATCACGCAGTTGTCCAGGGAGGTTTGCCCACCCCAGCAAATGGGGATCACATGCTCCAGCGTGGACCCCGGGCCCCCGCACCAGGCACACACCCATCCGTCCCGCTTTTGCACTTGGCGGTAAATGCGTCGGTGCGCCAGGGGACGGTAGTTCAGGTGCAGGACGCCGTCTTCGGACATGGTGGCCAAACCGTCACGAAGATTTTGTTCCGCTTTCTCCGGACTGCACGGCGTCAAGGGACGCCCGCCTAAATCAACGACCGGCACCTTGTTGTCCATCACTATGGGAGATTCCGAAAGGGCCGCCTCCTTCAATCCTTCATCGACAAAAAGATCTTCTCTTTAGTATATCACGTCTGCTCCCCCATCATCTCAACTCGGGCGGCGAAACGGATGGATTGAATCGCGTCCCCGACGCTCCTGGCCGTCGGGCTGAAAAAAGAGACTGCGCGCGTTCAAATTCACTAGCTTTTGAAACGCCTGTGGAGACATCTCCGACTCCAGTCTCTCAACTTTTTCCCACTCCTTATGGAAATCTTGGGCCAATCCGCCACTCCCAAACAGTACCCGATCCGGCCCCGCCGTGTGGATGGCTTCTTTAATCGCGCTTATAGGAGCCCGCGAGGTTTCTAGGTAGACGTGCGGGTGGCGTTCCGCTAACACCAATGCCTCTTCTAAATAGGGGGAGCGCTGGCCCATCGAATGAATGATGACGGGGACGGTGGAAAATTCCATCAAGAACTCGTCCCACAGGGCGGGACTGTCGAAACGCAAGGGAGCGGGTCCCGGTCCGCCATGCACGAGAAGCGGCTTGTGGGCCTCCGCCAGCACGCGGCCCAATTGGCGCACCGATTCGGCCCAGGGGAAGGCGCGGTCCATCCCCGGATATATGAATGCACCGCCTGCACCCTGGGCGAGCAATTGCTTCAAGTCCTCGGCATAGCCCGGGCGAGCAGGTGCCAACGCAATCCACCGTGGGTTGTCCCGTGCCATGGCCAACAATTCTTCCGCTACCCGGGCGGGCTCAGAGGAGGCGAGGAGCCCCCAGTCAACCAATACGCGCCGTTCGGCTTCCGGTCCGATGGCGCGCTTAACATCCAATGGCCGTCCGCCTAGTGGGCGCGCCAGCGGGATATAGGCGGAAATGTCGGTGACGCCGAGTTGAATAAGTGGCGCCTCCGGGTCTCCGGCAATGAGGATGGTTTCTTGCTCATCCGCCATACCCAAGACTCGGCCATGATCAGCGATGAGAGCGCCTCCGACGTAGGCGGAGCCGGAAAAGCGGCCAATTAGTGGCGCGACGACAACCATGCTGTGAATGTCTTGCGACCGCTGAATGGCGATTTCCTGAATCTGGTTGCGGTCCGCGATGGTTCGGGGATTGGCGGCCATGACCACTAAATCGGGGACCAGTTCACGCGTAGATTCCCAGACATCTGGATCGATGGCGTCCAGTCCCGGTAAAATAACAATACGGCCCCAACGGGTAGAAATGGCGCTGACGCTCGGCCCCGGCTCAAACCAAGGACGTTCCGTGGGTTGGAAGAGCAACTTGGCATGAGAACCGGCTAAGGTGCCGTCTGGCTCGATGACCAAAGACCGTTGTTGCTTTTTACCGCTTTCGGGTTCGAGAGCGCGAATGCTGCCGGTCACTACCATGACGTTGAGTTCGCGGGCGAGGCGGCCGATACGATCGGTGAGGCGGTTGGGCAAAACCTCCACCGGATTCAGACCAAGAAACCACTCCGGGAAGACCACGATATCCACCCCGCGGCTGGCGGCGTGGCGCATGTGATCGAGGGCGCGGTTCAGAGCGGAATCGACGTCCCGTATGTACGGAGCTTGGGAGACAGCAATGCGGGGAGTGGACACGAGCTCCCTCCTTCACAGGGAAGAATGCGATCGCGCCGATTATACCTAAATTAGGAATATTTGGCAACCATTGGAAGGTGATACTATGCAAGAAATTCAAGCATCGCGTATCTTGGATGCCAAAGGACTACCTTGCCCTTTGCCGATACTTAAGGTTAAACGGGAAATCACCGCCATTGAGGTCGGAGAAATTTTGGCCGTCTGGACCACGGATCCGGGCTCGCTTAACGACTTTCCGGCTTGGGCACGCGCGACCGGGCACGAAATCGTAAAAGCGGACGTGGGGTCGGCTCCGTACCGGTTTTGGCTGCGGCGAACGCATTAGACTCGGAAAAGTCCCACTCACTCTTCAGCACCATTTCGGCTTCGGGTCCCCGAACGGCTCCCGCTTCCACCAGCGTGGACACCGTCTCCCCGTTGCGGGCTAAAATACGGCTCGGACCATCAAAGTGAAGGTCGAGAAACTCCAGCAATAACTGCGGATTGATAATTACCTCGACGTGCTGGGCATGTTTCAACGCCGTCTGAGAGCCTTCTTGGTCCCACTGTTGGGCTCGGGTGCGTGGCGGGTGGCCGGGCGGGTCGAAGGGCCAAGCCTCGTCCCAGCGCCAGGGATTGGCGGATGGCTGAGCCACAAGTTGAACGCCCTGGGCATCCAGTGCCGCTAAGACATTTTGAAACGTCGGCTCGTGATCCGTGTGGGGACGCCAAAACGCGTCATAGCAGATCGCGGTGGCCATGGGAATGGAGGTTCCAGGAATATGAACCGCATCCAGGGCTTCGTCCAGCCGGCCTCGCGTGAGTTCTAGCACATCCTCTTGCGTAGGAACCAGGTTGACTTTTTTGGTACGGCTGAGCACGTGACCATCCGGTCCCACGGTGAAGCTTAAATTGTAAATTTTCGCGCTCCGCGGCATGTAGCTGTTGGTATCATACATCCAGCGACTTTCCGGGATAAGGGCTGAGCCGGCCACCACCGTCATTTGATAGTCGTGAGCTAGGCGGGACATGGTTCCGTGCCAGATGTGCCAGACCTTGGCGGCGCCGTTGGCAAAAAAGGCGCGCTTAGACCGTATGGTGCCATATTGCACCATGGTCCAGAGAATGCGCGGAAGCATTCGTTTGCCGAGGACGGTAAAGGCCTCATCCACGGTTTTTACCGAAGACAGAATGTCGGCGTGACCTTCCAAGAGCAAAAAAGTGGCTAGGTCCTCGGGGAACACAATGACCGCCGGTCTGTCGGCCGTGCGTTCCCGGGAGGCCGCTTGAAAGTACCGATCAATCTTGTGATAGAAGGCTTCCCGGGAGAGATAATCTTCGGGCTTCATCAAGGGTTGCACAGAAAATAGGTCGACAAGCATCGGTTTTCTCCCTTGAAAAAAGATTTGTTGTACCGTATTTAGGGCCTGAACTGACGCAACTACAACACATGTAGCGGTGGTCAG
>NZ_JABBVZ010000300.1 GCF_012933365.1 Sulfobacillus harzensis
ATTCAGGGGGAAAGAAATTTTCTCAGACCCCACAAGCATTGCAAATCAAGGACTTCGGGTTATGAAAAACCCTCACTTTCGACAGGCGGCGAATAAGCGCGAGGAACCCGCGGCAACGGCCGCGGGTTCCAGAATACACATGTTCCGGGAAAATTGCGGATCTAGATCCACATGTGCATGCCGTTCGCCAAGTTCAAAGTTACCCCATAGGTCAGGTACAAGAGCCAAATGCCGGTCAAGAGTTGAAAGAATGACACAGCCTTGTTGCCAAAGGGATTGTTGGTGAAGCGGTAGTAAATCTCGCTGATGTAGATCAAACTTAGTCCGATAAACAAAATTCCGGCAGGAACGTCACCAGCCTTAAAAAACGAGATCATGCCGAGCACGCCGAGGCCCAAAACGGGAATCGCCATCCAAGCATCCGGCCCCGAGTCGTGCCCCCGGTATCGGCGGTAACCCATGACAATCCAGTGGATCCCGTATATGGTGAATGCCACCGCCGCCATGTATAAGGGTGGGGCTGCACGGTACACCGGAAACCAGCTTAAACCCACCATAAGGTAAATACCCGTGATTAATTGGCCGAAGCCACCAAGAAACATGCCCCAAAGCCCTAGGGCCTTTTCCGTCGCTTCCTTGGACTCGTTGTGTCTCGGACCGCCAAAGAGCCCTTCGCCACCTTGAACGAAGTAGTTGATCGAAAGGCTCAGGAAGCCGATCCCCAACGGCACAAACTCCGATGCTGGGTAGGACATATAATTTCTCCCCTTTATTGAATCGGATACGGTACCACCATAGGAACCATCCTCGTATAAAAAGAATTAGCCTACTAGCCTAAGACCAAGGTCTTGGGGGGGCTGTCTCAAAAGCCTATTTCCCTAAATTTCTCCCCCACTTGACCCCCAAAAACGGGCAGGAAAGTGACCTACT
>NZ_JABBVZ010000302.1 GCF_012933365.1 Sulfobacillus harzensis
GCTTTGGCGAGTTTCCCGCGGACGTGACCACCCGTGTGAAGAGCCTGACGGATACGGAACTAATCAGGGTGGCTCGAAAACTTTGGTCGGTTGAGTCACCGGATGCTTTAGCGAAGATTTTAAACAACGGGGACGAATAGTAGAAAACCATCGATGTCGGCCTATGGGCAAAAATCCCCGTGATGGAGGATTGCGCACGTCGACAAGGTGGTCATCGGGTTTGCCGCCGTGTCTCTTGCGTCACGCCGCCCGAAGAGTACCATCAATTGCACACTGCGCGTGGCGACGCATGGGGCAACATGCGTCCTCATTAGTCGCTATGCGAACATGGGTGCAACGAGAGGTCGTCGACTTGGTCCGATCGGGAAACCGGGGCGCTCGCAGGCTTTGACTAAAGGCGAGGCGAAATTAAGCTAGGTCGAGCCGATGCAACCTGCGTAGGTTTCCCGCCCTTAAGTTTTCTTTAGGCGTGGCCCATTCTTGAGGGGGCGGAGGCGACCGATCTGGGACCATCGTCTCGCTCCAGCATCCCACGTCGGGTCCTCCTTCGGGGCCGACACCTCTTCAACCGTCGTCTGCCCCACCGATTTAGATTGAGGTTATCCGTCCCAGCAGTTCAGGTGTCTTTTGCTATCTCGTTTGTGCCAAGCCGAAGAATCTACGCTCCTTAACGCCTTACGAACGCTTTCGCAATGGTTCCGCATCAGGTGGACTGTCGAGGGTTAGTGCTGCCTCTATGTGGTCCCGTCAAATGACCGTACAATAGTGAAGAGAGGATGAGTCTTAGCAGCGGCCACAGTTTACAGTTACAATCCCCATGGGTCAACCCAGGGGTTTTCGCCGCCATCTTGTAACCCACCTTCCGCGCCCAACAAATGCGAGCGATCGTGGGGCTGTCCATTGTTGTCGAAGAAATT
>NZ_JABBVZ010000303.1 GCF_012933365.1 Sulfobacillus harzensis
GGGAATGTCGAACACTTGAGTGGCGATGCGTTCGATGTGCTCACGCAACGCCGAATCGCCATAGTCATCTGCGGTACGGACCATGGCATCCAGCAAAGTCTCGACACTTGATCGCCAGTCGGTGATCACGCACTTCCACCGTCACGTCGTCACGATGGAATCCCGGAAGATAGGCCTGGACCATTAAGGCGTCCGGCAAGTCAGCCATATCAAACGGAATGGGATTCACGGTGCGGCCTGAGAGACCTTGCACCGGCACCGAATCGAGTTGATCCATCAGAGTCTGGCTTACCCGCATGAGTTCAGTCAAGCTGTCCGCAAATGCCATCGTTGTCACCTCCCATCATTTTCACCCCGTATTGAGGCTTCTAAAAAATCCGGTGGTATTTCGGAATTCAATCGTCGCTACAGCCTCCCTACGGCCGCTAAGGCGAGCCACGACTGTTTTAGGCAAAGGTTTTTCGCTTTTTCATTAGCTTACGGGGACAATCGCCAGCGTATAACGGGACAGAGTCGGCCGCACGTAGGGTGCGCGGTAACGAAGCGGAAACAGCTACCGATGACTATCCGGCCGGTCGTCCCTGCACCTGGAATCCCGCCGCGTCCAAACGGCCTTCCGGCATCAACTGCCCTTGAACCACGATTACCGGCACTTGCCCCCTGGCCCGAAGCTCGTCCATCGTCTTCTCCGCCTTGCGCGCGCTCTTGGTTTTGACGACGGCGGTCACCGTCACGCCTTGCGGGGTTCGAAACGTCAGCTCCATCTGCGGTGTGGTCACACGCTCCAAATCTTTCGGCCATTGGTCGATCGGAAGGTTCACCGACACTTTGATGACCTTGACCTCTGCGGGCTTCATGGGCGTCACTCCTATGTTCTGATTAGCGGCGCTACCAAATCCGGACCAGGCGTCA
>NZ_JABBVZ010000304.1 GCF_012933365.1 Sulfobacillus harzensis
GTGAGCGTCCACGCCAGCCGGTAGGTGGGATCCTCGTGAATCCGCGCACTCAAGGTCCCCGTGGCGTGCCGCGGAATGCGCCGCCATCCCGTGCTCAGCCAATGTGCCCACTGACGGGGCGTCCAAGGTTTGCGGTACTGGAGGGGCGTGCGGGGGTCGGGGTGTCGCGTCGCCGCGCGACGCCCGCGGTTCACGCGGCCGCGACGGCGGCGGAGCCAGCGGGAGACGGTTCCCACAGATTTCGTATAACCCTGTTGGGAGGCAGCCTCCCACAAGGCCTGCGCGGTCATGTGACGATCGCCTTGCCATAATATGCTGAGCACGTGATCCTCAGCTGACGGGGACCGAAGTCCGGGGGATCGGGGGGGCCGGGGCTGGTCCGCGGCGAGATCCTTACGGACCGTCTCCCGATCGCAATGCAGATGGTCGGCAATCGCGGAGACAGACCATCCATGGGCATTCAATCGATGCACCGCTTCCCAGCGCTGGCGCTTCCGCGGCGAGACGGTCGGTGTTGCGACAGCGTCCGGCCGCTCCGGCATTTCGCGCGGATCTTGGGGAATCCCCGCGGGCGGATGCCAGGCTCCGATGATGGAGGCGACCCGGTCACCCCAATTTCTGAGCAGATGAAACCGGTCGGCGACTTGCTGGGCTTGGGGGGCCCCCTCGCGGGCGCCTTTGGCATACGGGCCTCCGCGATCCCGAGAAATGACCTGAATGCTGGGATGCTGACGCAGCCAGGTTGCCAGCGTCTCGGCGGTGCGATCCGGCAACACGGCCACCGGACAATGCGTGGTCAAATCGACGATTAGGGTCCCGTAGCGCTGGCCTTTTTTCCACGCCCAATCATCCACGCCGATGATGGTCAAGGCCG
>NZ_JABBVZ010000305.1 GCF_012933365.1 Sulfobacillus harzensis
CCAACGCGCTGACGGCTGGCGGTGAGCCGGAGGTCGGCCAGGGCGTGGACATCCGTGGCCGCAATTTCGTCGGGCGTCGCGTACGTGTGCAACAGCGCGGAGGAGGCTTTGCCAAAGACGTCCGAGAAGTACTGGTCGTACTCAGGAAACACCTGGTCCAATAGGGCCAAGGCTCGGCGCTTGGCATCCGCCAGCGTATCGACCAGGTGGAATCGGAATCGGCTCAACTGTCGCAAGGCAATGAGGATTTCATCCGCCAGGGTGGTCGGGCGACACTGACCAAACCGCAGCACCTCGGCGATGAGAAAAGCGTCTTGGGTGTCGGTCTTCGTTTGGCGAATATACAGGTTTCGGAGGGCATCGGATTGCAGGGGGTTGATCACATGGCAGGGCACGCCTGCTTTCATCAAAAAGGCGTACAACGCATACCAATAATGCCCGGTCGCCTCCATGGCGACCGCTACGGCCCCCAAATTCGGATCCACGGCGCGTAGGCGTTTGAGGAGCTTGTGCGCACCGGCCTGTGAGTTGGCAAATCGCAATGACTTGCCATGACGCTGGCCCTGAGAATCGACAATGCCCGCTTCGTGGTAGCGCTTTCCTACATCAATTCCGACAAAATACATGTGACGCACCCTCCCAGGTCGGTCTCCAGGCTGGCCAAGGTACAAACTAGTGCGATATGCGAGGAATCCACATCCGGTCCCCATCCAGCTCATGCGTAATCTCTCGGGCAGTCGGAGGCCACAGTCTTGACATCGAGATCGCATCTCATGGTGTAAATGCGTGGTACCCCGACAGCCGCTGAGAGATGAGGTCTCAGAACCGTGAGGTTCCAGAATTAGTATACTAGTGG
>NZ_JABBVZ010000306.1 GCF_012933365.1 Sulfobacillus harzensis
TGGAAATCGCGTGCCAACAATTGGCGGCTCGACGCCCCACCCAACGGCAGGCGGAACAGGCCATGATTTTCGCCTTTCAGCGGCTCCGCCGGGAGCTGGAGAGCTGGGGCAGCGCATGGCAATGAGACAGCGCAACTGGACCACGGCGGAAGTGCAAGCCTTGACCGACTATCGGCGGGACGGCTACACCCTCGCGGAAATCGCCGTGAAGCTCAACCGGAGTCGGGACAGCGTCCGGGCCAAGGCCCGCGAATTGGGCCTGCCGCGCCCCCGCATCGACCGCGATGCCTGGAGGGGTGCATGACCGGGTTATCGGCGCATGTCGTGAGCGTCTACTTCTGCCGGGTGTGCGAAGCGTACTACGCGGCCAAAGCACCGGGGGAGATGGCGGATCTGATTATCCTGCACCTCGTTCTGTTCCACGAAGGGCGGCGCGACACGCCGGGCCAAGTGACACACTGGACGGTCTATGAAACGGAGGTTATCGAAGACGATGCAACCAATAGCCATTTTTAACAATGTGCATCAGCTGCGGCCCGCAGACTTTGTGTACTACGAACAAGGCAACCACGTGGCCGGGGCAGCGTGCGATGAATGCAGCCACGAGTTGGGACGACGCCAATGGGTCTACGAAGTCTCATATTGCGAGATTTGTGGCAGTCGGCCCTGTGTGAGCGCCACATTGACGCCGGTCGCCGTCTGCGAGCGCTGCCATGAGGCCATTCAGGGCGGTCAGCGGTACGAGATTCTGCATGTGCCGCTTGACGGCGACGACTGGGCTGCCCAGTAGGCACAACCATGAAGCGGGACATCGCGATATGGGCGGCGGTCATGGCGCTAATGATGGCGGGCTG
>NZ_JABBVZ010000307.1 GCF_012933365.1 Sulfobacillus harzensis
CACCCACGGGGTGGTGGCGATTTATCGGACTACCCGGTGACTAATTACCGGACACACTGGTGGCGAATTACTGGAATGCCTGGTGGATTACACCGGAATACGCAAAGCTTGCATTTCTTCTTCAACGGCAATGCTTCCAAGAAAAAAGGCACTTCGCACATCAGTAGTTTTTAACCGCTCAGAACTTCGGATCAGTTCTTGAACTCGGGTGATTAAGGCTTTGATCGTTGAAAAAACTTCCTCTGGAGGCGGAATAACATACTGTTGTCGTGCCACGGCGTCCTCGTTTCTCTGATTTTTCTAAAGGCCAGCAATATCTCACCATATAATCCGGCGATACGATTGAAACAAAGTTAATCGTCTATGGTCAATGGGGGTTTCCCGGTCCCGTTTCAACAATGCCACTAGTCCTTGGCGGTAATTGCTGATCCGTCGGTGATCGTTGGTCACTGAATATGCATGATACGCTTTGTTGATCGACATTCCAGAATATCCAACGGGTTATTTTGCCAGGACATCAGGATGCAGAGGTAACGGTCCCACATGTGTTAGTTGAACCGATGGCGGGCCAGGTACGAACATCCAGCACCTCGTCTACGGTGCATACGCCTCCAAGAGTGCCTTAGATGCAGACCGTTGTCTCATGCCAATGAGTTCCGCGACGAATTCCGTCGTCGCCGGGTGCCAAGAAAAACGAGAGGCGAAAGAATTAGCGAAAGCTGATTTCCCGCTTGCTTATCAGGGAAATACGATAGAGGGTTTTTCATAACTGGACAAATCACGGCTGTGGATAAGTGCTCCCCCTTGATGATGCCCTTTCCAACGTTCTGA
>NZ_JABBVZ010000308.1 GCF_012933365.1 Sulfobacillus harzensis
ATTTTGCGGAGCCTTACGGTGCCCTCCTGTGGTTCGGCGTCCGTTCTCATCGCGTACCTCGACAGTGTCACCGACACGCCCATGGTCGACCAAGACCTCATCGCGCCCTTGTTACGCACCTTGGCCCCTGCGCCGACCTGGGATCGATCCACGCTGGCCGCCGGTCATATTACCGCCCAAAAGGCCTGGTCCAGCATTCTCGACGATTTAGCGTCGGGGCATACGCTGATCTTTGTCCCGGGTCTGGCCCACGTCTGGAGTGTCGACACGGTGAAATATCCGCAGCGGTCCATTGAACGACCCCAAACCGAATTGGCCGTGCGCGGGCCCGACGAGGCCTTCAATGAAAGCCTCGCTACCCAAATGGGCCAATTACGCCGACGGTTTCGCGATCCCGCCCTCCAATTTCAGTCGATCACCGTAGGGCAGCGGCAGCATGAGCCGATCATGCTGGCCTACGTCGCAGGGCTCACCAACCCGTCCTTGACAAGTCTCGTGACCGCGCGGCTATCCCGGATCGCCATGGGCGGACGCGCGAACGCCACCGTGGTGGCGGGGTTGATTCGGGACCAGCCCCGGTCGATCTTTCCCACCATCCGGTCCACCGAGCGGCTGGACGTCGCCTGCCACGCCTTGTTAGAAGGTAAGGTGGTCATTTTGGTGGATGGAGATCCCTTCGTCCTGATCGCACCGGCACCCCTCGCCGATTTTTATCGCACCGGGATGGACTATGCCGGGGTCTGGTACGACACCACGTTTGTCCGCTTGATTCGGCTTGTGGGCTGGGCCATCGGCGTGTATCTGCCGGGTCTCTACA
>NZ_JABBVZ010000309.1 GCF_012933365.1 Sulfobacillus harzensis
GTAATTGTTGCGCCTCGTGCATAAACTCCGGTTGTTCCCGTTGCAGGTACTGGGCAAAAGCGTGCACCGCTGCCAGGCGTACGTTCCGTGTTGACACGTGACAGTGGCGGTCGGTCTCCAGCCAGTCCAAGAAGTGTTCGATGGTGGGACGCGTCAGATCCTGCAACCGGATCTTGTCCGGCGGTGTCGCCCGTTGCGTGGTAAAAAACTCGATGAGCAGCTTAAACATATCCCGGTACGACAACACCGTGTTTGGGCTCAAGCCTCGCACTCCCGGCAGGTACGTGGCCAAGCACTGCGACACGCGGTAGGCGAAATCAGTGGGCTTGACCATCACACCTCCGGAATCGCGGTCCCCGTGGTTTGCACGACCGCCGTGAGAATCTCCGCATATAAGTCGGCGGTCAGCCGCACATAGCCTTCTGTGGCGGTTGTCGAGGCATGGCCGACATAAGTCGCTAAAATCGGGAGTGCCGCGTACACATCGAGTCCTTCATCGACGAGACGCTTCAGGGTCCTGACACAAAACGAATGTCTCAGGTCGTGAAGCCGCGGTCCGGCGCCCCGTCCGGCATGCGGAATGCCCGCTCGACGCAACTGATGCCGGAACTGCTGATACACCCAGCCGCGACCCGGGGGCCGCCCGTTCCGCGTTTGAAAAAACCACGTCGGATCGGGCTGACGGGTGTGGAGATGCGCCTGCCATCGTTGTAGACCGTCCCGGAGGGACGGAGACACCGGCACCATCCGGTCGTTCCCCCCTTTGGCCTCACGGATCAAGAGGATACCCCGCCCAAGATCCACATCGGAGACTCG
>NZ_JABBVZ010000030.1 GCF_012933365.1 Sulfobacillus harzensis
ACCCTCATCATACTCCCCGTGCCGACGCCCTTTTTTCATGTGTGTGAGTGCCCTGCAGGGGCATGCGTGTCTCCTTTACGCTGCTATGTGCCGGAATCGATGGACTCAACCGCCTTCAAAAGCCCCATCTTGGTGGCGTCGATGTGACCGTCCATAAGCCGCTGCGCTTCTTCGATGTTCCCCGCCCGGCAGGCGGCCACAATGGCTCGATGCTCCCGGTTGGCCACCGCCTCTCGAAAAACCGGCTTTCCCTGTCGCCGGAGATACCGCCCAACGTTCAGTTGGATGCTATCGATCAACCCTTGAAAAAACGGCCAATCCAGCACGGCGTACAATTGGGTGTGGAACATCCGATTGAGTTGTGTCCATTCTTCATGGACAATGCCGTCCGATTCCGCCTGCGCTAAAATTTCCTCGACCTCTGTTAAGTGCACGCTGGTCATTCGGGGAATGCCATGCGCCAGTCCCAACCGCTCTAGGGCCTTGCGAATTTCCATTTGCTCGATAATGCGGTTGGAATCCAGAAAGGAGACCACCGTCTTCCGATAAGGGCGGGACAACACCAGTCCTTCGGCCTCGAGCTGCTTCAGTGCTTCGCGCACTGGCACACGGCTGACTTGAAGCATGTCTGCGATCTCTACTTGGCTCAACTCCGTGCCAGGGGCGAGCGACCCATTGGCAATGGCTTCCCGCAGGCGGTTGACGACCAGCGTCGTCAAGTTAGGGTCCTTCTTGATCGGTTCCCCGAACAGATTGTCTGCCATCGATCGCCCTCCTCTTCCAAATATTCTCTTGGATCATTTCGCCATTTAGAGAAAGAATGCAACATTCTTAACGGCCAATACGCTCTGGTCGAGTACAATGCGCCGCTCCAAGAGCATGAATCCGTCGGCTGTGCGCCGCAGTGTGTCCTCTCGCTGGCCAGACAGCACGTCCGATGCCGCATCCTCACCGCGGCTCCGCACAAAAATGAAGTTGCTTTGCGCGGCGACCACCCCATCGGCCTCCGAGCGAACCCGAATGTTGGTGATGTTGTGCCGGGTGCGCGAGGGCGGGCTTTCCGCCCAAGCGAATTCCGTATAGAGGCGCTCGACCCGCAGCGTGAGGGTGCGGAGATTTTCCTCAAAGATCCGCATCTCGCTGTCGAGGCTGTTCTGATACAAATTTTGGCGGACTGGCGCGTAGTAGTGAACGTCCGGGTCCATCAGCTTGAGCCAGTCCTGAAAGCGCCCTTGATCCAACAGGTCGGCCTCTTGGTAGAGCCAATCCGATACTTGGAGAGTCAATTCGATATCCATCACGCGCCCTCCCCTCGTGTCAGGATGTCAAGCCATCGCCGATAAAAGGATCGGGCATTGGCTTCGGAGTACTTACCCTGATAGACATCACCAGGACCCGCAAAGTCCGTGAGCGGATGCTGACCCATCCCCATCTGGTAGAGCAGCTCGACCGGCTTGGCCTCGACAGCGGGTCCCGTCAGGTTTTGCGTGATGTCAGTCCAGTTTTCGGTGTCGTCCTGCTCGAAAATGCCGGACGGCCCAAACGTCAGGATATACGCCTGACGCGAGCGCTCCTTCCAGTCCGCCGAGGCGTCCTTCTCCACTAGGAACCACGACCAGATCCGGGTCTGATTCACGTCCAACGGCTCCCAAAGGCGAATGGTCGTGAGCGATATGGGCCGGTCGTCCACCTTGACCAGCGAGACCAAAAACGACAGATTCGGGAATACCGTGCCATGAGCGTTTTTCATGGACTCTAAGACGCGGACTTGGTCCGCGGAAAGCGCGGACGCAAACGTCGACCGAAGTCCCTCATCGAACATAAACACGTCGGCCGGTGATCCAATGCCGCGTCCGTGCCCGCCTCCGGCGTTCACGTGGTAGCCGCTCTGGGCAAAATCGGCTTTGGGCGCCATGCCGATTTCGGAAATGGACCGGTGGGAAAAAAGCGTGTGATAGGCGTCTGTCAGGAAGTTCTCCGAAGGGATTTTCCAATTGCTCGGGACAATCCACCGATGCGGGGGGCCTAACACTTCCATGGGAGCCCGGCCCACAATTAAATCGAGGTACCAGCGCATGTTGCCTAAGAATTTCTCGAGCGGCTCGACCTGACTGCCCAAGGTGCCGAAAATCATGTCGCGATAGATTTCGATCCGGACTGGATACAGCCCGAGCTGTCCCTTATCGACGCGGCCGTTTGGAAAAATAGACTTCTCCTGCGGAATGCCGGAAAGCTCCCCGGTATTGCGATAGGTGAAGCCGTGGTACGGGCACCGGAACGCCGGCGTGTTGCCATGCTCGACTCGGCATACGCGCATGCCGCGATGCCGACAGAGATTATAGAAAGCGCGCACCTCACCATCCGAACCGCGGGCTACGATCACATCCTGCTGTCCAATGACCCGCGTGACAAAGTCGCCATTTTCCGGAATCTCGGACGCATGGGCCAAAAACTGCCATGAACTCAGAAACAGCGTCCGGACCTCCTGGTAAAACAGATCCGGGTCCGTGAAAATGGACGCCGGGAGATTCCCGGATTCGGGCTCAATCAGGGCGAGCTTTTGCGCCACCCGAGACTTCACATCGTGTGCCTCTGCCATAACGCTAACTTCCTTTCTTTTAGGGATTTTCTGGCGGCACGATGCCCCACGCATTGTAAGTAATCGCCCGGCTCCCGCGCGGCCACACCTTGGCGGTTTCCGGATTGACCACTTCGCGCATCTCGCAGAGGAATTCAAAACGCAGACCGTTTAAGTCGTGGGTGTAGATAAAGATGTTGCCGCCAACCCGATGGCGCCCTGGGCCCGCTTCCAGAGCGACATTCTGATCCGCCAAATGATCCGCCAGGCGCTTGACTTCTGCCCAGCTCTCCAGTTCGAAGGCGACATGATCCACACCGGTGCCCCTGCCGGGCGCAATCGCGAGACTGTGGTGGTCGGAGCTGCTACCCAGCCAAAAGAACACGCCGTCGGTTTCCTCAGCAATCCGAAAGTCGAGGATCTCGCGGTAAAACCACGAGGCGGCCGCCGAATCGCCACTCACCAACGTGACGTGGCTCAACTTGGTCAGCAAAAATGGACGTTCCAGCCGGGCTTCCATGACCGGCCACGAGGGCGAAGGATGGGCCAGCACCACCCGGTTGCCGTCCGGATCGTTGACCGCGAAACTCTCTCCGAGATTTTCAAAGGCAATGTTTCGCTGCTGCAGCCGCGGCAACACCATCTCGCGCAGCTGCTTCAGATCCGACGTCACGTACGTCATCTGCAAGAGCCGCCACGGACGCTCGGAGCTTCCCTGAACCAACGCAATTTCCTTGCGCACTCCCAGATGCCCGAGGGTGCCGAGCCAGTATGCCGGTCTCCCCAGCACTTCCGTCTCACCGGGAAACTGATACAGGCCATACACGTCATGGTAGTATCGGGCCGCGGCTTCGCGATCCGGCACCTCCAGCACGATTGACTCCATAATCATCGGAGGCATCACTCGACTCATCTCCTTACCGGTTGAAATTGAAGGTCACCATGCGGATGTCGGTCATTTCCTCCACCGCAAAGCGTGGTCCCTCGCGTCCAATGCCGCTGTCCTTCTGCCCGCCGTAGGGCATGTGGTCGGCGCGGAAGCTTGAGGTGTCGTTGATGTTGACGCCGCCCGTCTCGATCTTGGCCGCTGCCCGCCAAGCCAGATCCAAGTCGTGGGTGAAGACTCCGGCTTGGAGTCCGTAGGGTCCCTCGTTCACCAACCGAATCGCCTCGTCAAAGTCGGCGTACGGAATAATCGAGGCGACTGGTCCGAACACCTCCTGCGCCACCACCTTCATGTCGGCTGTGACGTCGGTCAACAGCGTGGGTGCCACCACCGGCCCCGAGCGCCCGCCGCCCGTCAGAACCCGAGCCCCGCCAGTACGGGCCTCATCGACCCACTCGTGCACCCGCCGTGCCTCGTTTTCGGTGATCAAGGGGCCGACGTCGGTAGCAGGATCCTCGGGATTGCCAACCTTCAGCCGGTCGATGGCCGCGAGCATCTCCTCTTGATATCGCGCAACAATGTCCTCATGCACGTAAATGCGCTGGACGGACACACAAAACTGTCCAGCCGATCCATAGGCTCGCTGCGCCAAAAGGCCCGCCGCCTGCACCACGTCTGCGTCGCGGTGCACGATATTTGCGGAGTTGTTGCCGAGCTCCAAGGTAATCTTCTTTAGGCCCGCCGCCTGATGAATGGCGAGGCCCACGCCTGGGCTCCCGGTGAACGTCACCATGCGAACCGCCGGGTGTTTGACTAACTGGTCCCCCACGGCGCTCCCCGGTCCCACCACCAGGTTGAGGTAGCCGGGCGGCAGCCCCGCTTCGGTCAACAGGTTCGCCAGCAAGACGGCCGTCAGGGGAGTCGTAGAGGCGGGTTTCAGCACCACAGCGCACCCTGCGGCAATTGCCGGTGCCACCTTGTGCACAACCAAATTCAAGGGAAAATTGAACGGGCTGATGGCTGCGACTACGCCCACCGGTACCCGCATATACAGGCCAAAGCGATGGCCCGTTCCCGGGGCCGCGTCCAGCGGCACGGTTTCTCCATGGATGCGCTTTGCCTCTTCCGACGACACAATCACCGTCTGCTGCGCGCGGGACACCTCGGCCCGAGCGTCCTTCAGAGGCTTTCCGCCCTCACGCGCGATGGTCAGCGCCAATTCCTCGTGGTGTTCCCCGAACAAGTCGGCCAAACGGCGCAAGATACTGTACCGCTCATAGGCCGACAGCGGGTTTTGGCGCATGGCCTGGTCGGCAGCCCGGACGGCCCGGTCGACGTCGGCTGGGCCGGCTTGGTGCAATTCCCCCAAGAGGTCGCCCGTAAACTTGTGGTGCACCTCCAACAGCCGGTCTGTCGTCTGCCACTCTCCAGTGATATAAAGTCCTGTGCCCACGCTAAAGCTGCTCATCGATGTCATCCCTTCTGTCCCATGTACACATTCCATAAATCGCCTTCGCGATCGATGTTCTCCGCCCGCTCATGTGCCACCACTTTCCCGTGGTTCATCACATACACCCGGTCAGCCACCGACAGTGCCACCGTTGCATGCTGCTCAATCAGCAAAATGCCGTGCCCGCTGCTCTTGTATGCCTCAATCGCACGGTACACCTCTTTCACCGTGAGCGGTGCCAATCCAAGCGACGGCTCATCCAGCAGCAAAAGCTCCGGGTCGCCGGAGAGCGCCCGCGCCATCGCAACCATTTGCTGCTGCCCTCCCGACATGCTGCCAACGGTCCGATCTTCCAGGCCTTTAAGCTGAGGAAACAATGCCAGGGCCCGATTTATGGCCGCTTCACGCTCCGCGGGCTGTTTAGTCGTGCCGTAGGATATCAAGAGCCGTGCATTGTCTCGCGCGGACAGCGAGTTCACCAGCTGACGGCCTTCCGGCACGAAGCCGATGCCCAGCCGTGCAATTTTCCAGGGCGGCAACGCCTCAATGGCCGCGCCTTTGAAACGGACATGGCCGGACCGTGCCCGTATCAGGCCCGCAACCGCCCGAAACAAACTGGTCTTGCCGGCCCCGTTTGGCCCCAAGAGCGCCACAATCTCGCCCGGCCCCACTACCAAGCTCACGTCTTCCAATACATCCCCGCGCCCATAGGACGCAGACACGTGCTCAATCGCCAGCATGTTCGAGCATCTCGCTTCCCAGGTAAGCTTCTCGGACCGCCGCCTCTTGGGCAACTTGCGCCGGTGAACCCGACGCAATTAATCGGCCCTGGTTCATGACCATGACGGAATCCGCCACGTCAAACACCAGCGACATATCGTGCTCAATGACGATGATGACGCGGTCCGGCCCCTTCAGAGCCTTCAAGCGCTGCGCCAGTTCGCGGGTCTCCATCGGGGTGAGCCCGGCTGCTGGCTCATCCAACAGCAGCACCCGGGGACGCGCCGCCAACGCACGCGCCATATCCATCAACCGCTCTTGGCCGGTGGTAAGATGGCCCGCCACCAGGTCGGCAGCATCGCCCAAGCCTACCTCGCCCAGCGCCGCGTCCGCCCGTTCTTCGGCAAGCGCTTTAAGATGCCTTTGACGCCGCACCCCTAATATCGTCGACAGGAATCCGGTGCGCACCTCCAAGTGCGCTCCCAGCATCACGTTGTCGCGCACGGTCCACCCGGTAAACACCCGCGGGTGCTGGAAGGTTCGGATGACGCCGAGCTCCGCGATCTGGTGGGACGGCTTGTCATGTAAGGACACCTCGTCCAGCCGCACTGCCCCGGTGGTCGGCGGCAAGACACCCGAAATCAAGTTGAACAGCGTGGTCTTGCCCGCGCCGTTGGGGCCAATGATCGCGTGGATGGAGCCGGCTCCAGCCTGGAAGCTGACATCGTCCACCGCCCGCACGCCGCCGAAAGCCCGCACCACATGGTCCACACTCAACGTTGTCATGCGGTCATCTCCTTCGAGGAACCGTTCGGTTCCCGCGCCTTTCGCGGGCGCCAATAAAGCTCAATCGCCCCCATGATGCCTTGCGGCATGCCCACCATAATGGACACCAACAGCACGCCTTGAATAACCGACAGCCACTCAGCCACACCAGACAACACCGTGGACAGAGCCACCATGACGACGGCACCCACCACCGGTCCCAGAATGGAGGTCTCCCCCCCTACAAACACCATGACCAACAGCAGGATCGACGTTGAGGGATCAAACGTGCCTGGTGTTACCAAGCTGATGGATTGGGCGTAGAGGCTTCCAGATACGGCCGCGAAGACGCTGGCAATGAGGAATACGCCAATTTTCAGCCGGGCTACCGCGACGCCGTTGGTCGCCGCCGCCACCTCATCCTGCCTCAGAGCTTTAAGTGCCCGTCCCAGCTCACTCTTGTCAATGCGGTAAAGCACAATCGCCCCGACAATGACCAGCGCCCACACGAGATAATAGAAGGCGTTGGTCGAGAGCGAGCCCATGGTGGGGATGCCCACGATGCCGGTCGCCCCCTGGGTCAATCCCCGCCAGCCATTGACCACGGTGTCCACAACCTCGGCCAACGCCAGGGTGACAATGGCCAGGTTGTAGCCGGAGAGGCGCAGGGTCACCGCGCCCAGTCCCAGGGCGATGAGCGCCGACAACACGACGCCCGCCAAGAGTCCAAGAAATGGCGACAGTCCCATGTGGACGGTCAAAATGGCGGTGGCGTACGCGCCGAAGGTCATGAATGCCCCCTGACCAATCGAGATGATACCGGTTTGGCCCTGCATCAGTTGCAGTCCTTGGGTGGCCAGCACAAAGATGCCGGCGTTGATGCCCATGCTTTCCAAGCCTTCATGTCCGGTCCATGGCGTGACCACCATGAGCACTCCCAACGCAATCGCCATGACTAGTGAGGGACGGCCGAACGGGATGAACTGCACCCGCGCCCGGCGGCCATCGATAATCGCGGTGCGCTGGCGAAACGACCGGAAAATCAACACGACCACCAAGATGGCAAAAGGAACCGCGGAAGCGTAGATGGATGAGACAAATCCGGCCGCATACTGCTGTGCCAGACCCAATCCGAGTCCGCCAAACACCGCCCCCAAGGGGCTTCCGATGCCGCCGACAACCGCGGCTGCGAACCCTTGCAGGCCCAGCGGTAGCCCCGAGCTGTACGAGATGTAGGTGATGGGGCTGGCCAGGACCCCAGCCAAGCCGCCAATGGCTCCGGAGATGAAGAATGCCAACAAGCGAAACTGCCCAAGGTTAATACCCAGCATCCCCACCGTGGAGGGCATTTCCGCGATCGCCGTCAAGGCCTTGCCGGCCATGGTCCTATCCACGAATAAGCCGAGTGCGATGACCACCACCACCAGGCCGCCCACCACCCAAATATCTTGCGGCAGGAGGGATGCCCCGAGAAAGTGGAACGTGTTATTTCCCGTGAACGCGGGCAGCGACAGCGGATTGCTGCCCCAAATCACTTGCGCCAGTCCCTCAAGCGCTGTCGAGGCTCCCAGGGTAATGACCAACAGGGTGGAAATGTCGGTGGCCCGAGTCCGTCTGAGGGCCGCGTAGTCAATGATGACGCCCAGCACTCCGGTGGCTACGACCGCCACCAAGAGCGACATCCAGAGCGGCACCTTGAGCGCAGCCAGCAGCGAGGATTCGATCAACGCCGACCATGCATAGAATTGGCCTTGAGCCAGGTTCATCACGCGGCTGACCCGGAAGATCAGCGTGAATCCCAGGGCAATCAGCGCGAAGATGGCTCCCGTAGTGAGTCCGCCGAACGTATACTGCATGAATTGGGACATGGCAGCCTCCTAAGGTTTGGATGAGTACACGAGCTTCCCGTTCTTATACTGGAGCATGACCGCGCTGCTCAGACCGAGCCCGCGGTGGTCGGTTTGGGAGAAGTCATAGACTCCCTGCAGACCGACATAGTGGTGAATGTTCTCGATGGCGCTGTCAATCGCGCTGGCCTTGGTGCTATGCGCACTCTTGATGGCTTGGCCCAAAATATTGAGTTCGTCCCACGTCGAGGACGCACCGAGCCCCGGGGTGGCCGAATAGGTCTTTTGGTACAGCGTGTCGAACGCGGAAATTTGAGACTTGCCCGGGGTGCCGCTGGGCAGATCGCCATAGCTCATGTCCTGCGAAGCCGCGAACAACAGATCCTTCGGCGCTTGCTGACTCAACGACTGCAAGAACGCCGGGGTCAAGTTTCCTTCCGAGGTAATGACCGGCGCCGTAATCCCCAGTTCGTGGATTCCCTGCAACACCACGCCTAGAGGCTGCCCGACCACCAAGGCCAAGATGGCGTGCGCATGGGCGGCTTCCAACTTGCTGAGCTGCGGCGTGACGTCTGTGCTGGTGGGGTCGAAGAACTCCTGCCCAACCAACTGCAGATGGTCCTTGGGAGCCAGTTTGGTCAGAGCCGCCGAGGTAGCTTGGCCGGTAGCGTCGTTGGTGGTGATCAGACCGACTTTGGTGATGTGGTTTTGCTTAAGCCAATTCAACACATAACCGTCCAGCTCCGGAATGAAAATCTGTCCGGCGAAGACATTCTTTTCGCCTTGGGGATCGTAAATTCCGCAGTTGGAATAGACGACCGGCCCATTAGCCGTCAAGGGCGCTACCGCCTGCATGTCGCCTAAGAGGCCCAGCCCAACTACCGCGGCGACACCTTGGCTGGACAGGGACTTGTACCCCTGAGCGGCGTCTGCCGGACTCGACTGGGTGTTGTAGGTCACGAGTTGAACCTTTTGCCCGTTGATCCCACCCTTTTTATTGACGGTCGTCGCCCACAGTTTCGCGGCCCGCTCGGTGTCCGTCCCGAACCAACTGAACTGCCCGGTCTGTTCGGTTAATACACCAATCTTCAACGGCGCTTTACCCCCCGACGCCGCCACATTCCCCGAAGAGCTTCCGCATCCGGCTGCCAATACCCCAAGACACCCAACACTGGCCAAGACCAGTCCACCCATCTTTCGACGAAGTCTCATCTCGTTATACCTCCTTTGATTTTAGCCACGGAAACTGGGCCAACGATTCTCCAACGCGTTCACGCCTTGCCTTTTGATAGAGAAAAACAGCTAAAGCGAGGTCCTGTGTCGAGGTGCCGGTGGATTTGTAGAGGATGAGGCTCTCGGCAGTCTTGTTGAAATGGGCATCAAGTTGAGCAAGCGGGATAAGCCGTTCTGAGCTCACCCGGTTGTCCGCCGTGGCGGCAATGAAGTCGCCCGACTCAGTCATCACCTGGGCCGGATGGTCCGCAATAATGGCGGTGGCCCGCTCAATGAGGGCGGTGTCGATCTCACGCTGCTCCGGACGCGTGGACCCAATCGACAGGATGACCGTACCTGGTGCCACCCAGTGCGACTGCAGGACCGGCTTATCGGTCTTGGTGGCCAGCACCAGCAACGGATGGCCCGCGGCCTCTTGGGCCGATTCCACCGGAGTGACGGAAATCGAGAGCTCTTCGCTCATCGTCTTGCTGAAATTGGACCGGTGGGCTGGATTCGGGCTGTACACCACAGCCGAGTCGGCATTGAGCGCCCCCGCCAGCGCCCGGAGCTGAGCTTGTGCCTCATAGCCGCTACCAAAGACGCCGATACTGACCCGATCCTGTCCCAAAAGGCGACGGGCGGCCGCCGCCGCCATGGCGGCCGTACGGCTCGCGGTAACGAGCGCCGCATCCAGCAGCGCCAAGAGCTCTCCGGTGCTTCCGGAGAAGAGCAGGATGAGATAACGTAGCCCTTCCGACGAAAGGTTCATCACCTTTAGTCCCGTGTAGGTATCGTCCTCCCCGAGAAGAGCCCCAGGCATGACCCGGAACCATCCTCCGGGATAGACAATATTGGTGCGGGCCGGCTGACGTATACGCCCGTCGGCCTCGAGGCTTAAGAGCCCATCCATCACTTCGAGGGCGTCCGCTGGGGTCAAAAGCCCAGCAATATCGTCATGACGCAGGATGATGGGCTCGGTCATAGAGGGTTTCTCCCCGCGAAGAAGAGTTCGTCAGGATCGTCGGTCGGACGAGACCCGGACCGTACCAAACTGTCTCGGTATAGCTTCATGCTCTTGGCGTCAACCCGCATTTGCGGCATGCGCAGCGGCCCGCCATTGAACCCTTGCAGCCACTGCATGTATTTCCATGCCGCGCGGTGAATCAGCTTGGCGCCGCTTACTGAGGCCATCAGTCCGCTCTTCGCGATGCGGGCCGGATGGAACTGCCAAAAGAGCGGCATCGCCTCTTCCCACTGGCCGACCGTCATGAGCCGGTGCCATTTGGGCACCGCATCGCCGTAGTACTCGTAATTGGAAGTGCCCATCCAGGGCATGCCGTAGGCGTCAATCCACCCCGGGGCGTTTTGTTCGAGCGGATCGGCAATAAGCACCTTGCCCTTGATGCGCCGCTGAATTTCAACCATGCCGCCGCTTCCGGGGTGTCCGCACTCGTACTTCAACGCGACCACCGTGTCGATGTCGGTCATTTTCTCGAGTGCGTCCATGGGAAATCCGGTCACGTCCAGTCGTCCGAAGTCCCAGGTGGGCACCGCGAACAGAATCATGGCCAAGTTGGTTTGCTCGGCAATGTTACGCGTAAAGGCCACGATTTCGTCGGAAGACTTGGGATAAAAGCTGGGCGGGTAGGACAGAAGCAACGCGTCCAGCCCTGCCTTTTCTGCCTCCTGGGCTACATGAACCAGCTCCTGGCTCGTACCAAACGAGCCGTGCAGCACCAATCGGTAATCCTCACGGGGACGATTGGCAGCGGCTACCCGGACGAGCTGAATCATTTCCTCGGTTGTGGTGTTGCACTCCGACACCAGAAGACTACCCCAGAATCCCAGCTCGCTGGACCGGTTGATATCGTGGATAATGGCTTTCTCATTGAGCCCTGTCAGGTCCGACGTAAAGGTTGGCATGACGACGTTGGTGCACCCGAACCAGGTGCGACGGGCCCAATCCTTGGCTTCCGCCCGCGTGTATTCTTTGTGCATAGTTACCTCCTGATGTGGTGCTAACTTAGTCCGTCTACTCCTGTGATCTCCGAAGCCTTGGGACCGCCCAGGCGCGCGTTGATCCTGCCGCGGGTGGCCACGACCGCAATCATCACCAACTCATCCGGATAGGGCGCGTCAGGGAAGGTCAAGGTCATTCCGTCGTAATGGGAACGCACGTACAGTGCGTCTTTGTGGGCCAGGGGCACGTCGATTGAGGCGCCGGTCGGAACCACCTTGGTCATCGACGAGATCCAGGCCTTTCCGCCGCCCACCTGCTCGCGAAAGAGGTTGCCGAACACCGTGGTGATGAGGGCGACCCCCTGCTCCTGGTCCCCATTGGTCCCGATCAAGACTGCCTTGCCGTAGGATTCAATCGGCTCTGTCACTGCCTCGGCCAAGCGGCCAACCAGCTTCGGGCCCAAAATCCCGCTCATCTCGACCATCGGCGACAAATCCTCCACGTAGCGACCCGCCACCGGATTCTTGATCACCACCGCGCTGGCCACCTTGACCAACGGCTGTCCGTTGTCCGCGCGGCCCATGGCCGACTCTACAGTCTCCTTAACTAGGTACCACTTGCGAATCTCAGGTTCCATCATTTCCCCTCCCATACGGGCTCCAGCCGCTGATAGACGTGGTATTCGCCCTTGAACCAAGATTCTTTGGCCAGCTCAGCCCGCCAGGGGCTACGCCGCGCGATCGAGCGTGCCGCCGAGTTCAACACATCGGGGTCGTTGATGTAATGGAGCGCCAGGTGGCTCATCAGCTTCGGGGTTCCATCGACAATCGAGTACCGTCGGCAGCCAAGCCATCCGGGCTCTTGCAAAAGCGTGGGAATGTGATCGCGCTCGTACCAGGCATCGAATTCAGGAGCCCGTTCCGGCGGCACGTCAAACCGCACCGCATAGAGATACGGTGCCTCCCAGATGCGGGACTGGTCGGGGCGGGTTGTGATGCCCAAATGTTGATATGTATAGCGGGTGAATCCGCCAACGTTGGCCAGCATCCACCGGGTGCGCTCCGATGGGTTTTCCTTGATGGCCCGATAGGCGTCGGATGCCAGCACATCGGCCCCGGCCATTTCATAGACGGCCAGATAGTGGCGCTCATCGGTGGTCGAGCGGTACCGATTAGCGCGGGAAAATCCCGGAAGCGCCATTCTCAAGGGGACGTGCTCGGTGTTGTACCATTCGTTGAAATCCGCTTCCCATTCTTTCTGGGGTTCCATTTCCGAAAAAAGAACGGCTTCTGGTCCCATGGTTTCTCCTCCTTTTCCGGTTAGGGGTTGTAAAGGCCTCCGCTCACATGCATGGTCTGGCCCGTGATGTAGTCAGCCTCGTCACTGAGAAAGAACAGGACGGGCGCCACCACGTCGGACACTTGCGCCACCCGCCCCCGTGGAATCCGAGCCCGAATGCCGGCTTCCCACGCTTCCCGCTTGCCTTGGGTGATCTGCTCTAACATGGGCGAATCCACCGGACCAGGCGCCACACAATTGGCGGTAATCCCCAAGGGAGCAACCTCCAGCGCCAACGATTTGGTGAGCGCAGCGATGCCAGCCTTAGCGGCCGCATAATGAGCTCCATTGGCGTAGCCACGGGTGATATAACCTGTTGAGAAGGTGACAATCCGGCCGAACCGTTTTTGCTGCATGAATGGCAATACCGACCGGCACATAACAAACGTTCCGGTAAGATTCACGGTTAGGATGCGTTCCCATTCGGAGAGTTCCAGATCGATGACGGGGGCTTCGCTCACGACACCTTGAGCGCAAATAAGATAGTCAATGCGGCCATAATCGCGCACGACCGTGGCCACTTGGCGCGATACGTCGACGTAATTGGTAACATCGACTTCAAGCTGCCGAGTCCCAGACTCGGCCGCAGAGCTGGCGCTCCGGTCAAAGACAACGGGTTCCACACCCCGCTGCCTTAGAGCATCGACCACGCCCTGTCCAATGGCGCCGTTTCCTCCCGACACCACGGCGACGCGTTTGTTCATAATGTTCCCCCAACTTTCAATGCGGGTTTGCGATGTCGTTGGAAGAATAGCAAAAGAAAGGATAAACTGTCAACTGTATACAGTTTATTGCGCATGGGTTGGTCAATTCATACCCGAGATTAGCGAGGGCGAACGTTCGAGGCAGTCATGGAAGCGCTTTTCGGCTATGTCTCGACGACTTCAGCGTCCTTGTGGTTTCCTTCTGAAAGGCGCCGATCCCCAATCACAGCAGGAGCACACGCGCCGCGCACGATGGTATCCGGAGCGAGGGCGACGCGAAGGGGTATGGGATTCACGGGAATGAAATGGGGTCATCGCGATCTCCTTGAGATGTATAGTCTTCACCAGTATAACGATCCCCATCGACAAAAGTGACCAATGGCTTCGCTAACCCCTTATGGCCCGCACTTCCGAGATTTCACCAAACGATGTACGTAGGTGGTGTCCCGTTTGGCTGAGTCGAACGGCGTCACTGTGGGTGAAAATCTTATCGCTATTCGGGATGACAAAATAAAAAACCCGCAATCCGTTATCGATTGCGGGCGAGACATTGGCGGTGCCGTGGATCCCGACATCCGGATCCAGTGATTGCTATTTATGAGGACTTCGGTCCCCTACCTTAATCGAACCGGCCTCCCCAGACGAGCCGACTCGTATGCGAAAAGCGCCACTTCTGTGGCCCGAACCCCATCAAGCCCAGTCACCAACGGTTTTCGACCATGGCGACAGGCGTCAATGAAGGACTTAATCATGAGCGCATCGGGATCGTCACCCCAGCCTCGGTGTACCGCATGGCCCACCCGGGCGCTGTACTCCATCACATGTTGCGCATAGGCATCGACCCGCGCCACTCGTTCAGTCCCCACCACCTCTAACGTGACATCGCCCCAGGTAGGAAAGATTCCCTGAGGCCTGGACCAACTCGGATCATGCCCAGCAATAACTCCGTTGTCGAATTCTAAAGACAACAGCCCGGCATCGTCGGTGGGTATATCGTAGAAACGACGTCCGACTTCAGCGTACACTTCTCGAACCTCGGCGCCGGTGTACCAGCGCATCAAATCCACCACATGCACGGTATGGTCCATGATGGCGCCGCCACCGGCAAGCGCCGGATCCACAAACCATCCGCCCGGATTTTGGCCTCGGTTGGTCCCGTTGATGGCAAGAACCTTGCCCAAGCTTCCCCGGTCAATCTGCTTCTTCACGGCGGCGATTGGCACATTAAAGCGCATGGGAAACGCAACCTGCAGGATGCAATGGGCGGCATCCGCCGCATCCACCATGCGCATCCCATCGGCAACGCTGGTCGCAATCGGCTTTTCCACCAAAACATGCATGCCCGCATCAAATGCCGCCACGACCATTTCGGCATGGCGCGCGTTCTCACTGGTCACAATAACAGCATCGAGCGGCTCGCGCAGAGCCCGTTGATAGTCACGAAAATACGCGGCGCCCCATTGCTGCGCCGCCATTCGACCGCGCTCCTCATCGTCATCGGCCACCACCGTGAGATGGACATCCTCCAATTGGGCAAGCACTGCGGCGTAGCTGTAGGCATGCATATGGGCAAAACTGAGAATACCGATGTTCATGCTGGCACTGTTCACCGTCCTATTCCACCTCGACCGGTTGGCCCGTTTCCCAGGAACGACGGACCATCATGCTGAGTTCAAGAGCCCGAAAAGCATCTTCCGCCGTGACCCGCGGCTCAACGCCGTCCCGAATCACCGCTAAAAAGTGCTCCAATTCCGCCACATAGGGGCTTTGCACGAGCGGGCTTTCAGGGATGGCCACCCGCGGTGCTAATGGGGCCGTCGACTCCCACACCTCGATCGCGCGACTCTGCCGACTGTCAAAGGCTATGAGACCCTCACGTCCCGCCAATTCGAACGCGTAGGAAAATCCCGCGGGGTAGGCCCAACTGCCTTCGCACTGAGCGATAAGACCATTGGCAAACCGGAGGCTGACTAACACGTGATCGCCCTTAACGTTAAGGCTCTTCGCGTAAACACGCTGAACCTCGCCAAAGGTCCAGCGGAGAAAGTCGATATCGTGAATGAGCAAGTCCGTCGCCAACGTGCCGCTTTTGTTGGGGTCTCCATACCAGTCTTGCCAACCGACAGGGTACGCGCCGCCGCGAAAGGTGCGTGCCGTCCCCACCTCCCCAATCGCCCCGTTCTTCACCCGTTGACGGGCCAGCGCATACTGCGGAAAGAACCGTACCACGTGAGCAATCAAGAGCTGTCGTCGAGCCCGCGTGGCCGCGTCAATCATGGATTGCGCCTCGTCAAGGTTCAGCGCCATGGGCTTTTCGCAAATCACATGGCATCCGGCGGTCAGGGCTTGTTCTACCGTGGCCCGGTGAAGATATGTGGGGACGCACACGTCGACAACATCGACCGCCATCACGCCCAGCGCCTCCTCGAGACTCGCGAAGGCAGGCACCGACGCCGATCGCGCGAGGGAGGCGCCGCAGGCCGGATCAGGATCCACGACGCCCACCAACTCGCCCTCGTCGATTTCGGCCCAGGCCTGCGCGTGAACCCGGCCCATCGTCCCAGCCCCAACCATCAGCACTTTCATAACCTGTGTCCCCCTCATAAGCTCTTCAGCCCGGTTTAAAACGCCTCGATGAGAAAGGTTCTGATCTCATAAGGACGGATGTCGAACGAAATGGGGCCGCTATGGACGGACCCACTCGGCCGTTCCAACAAGTCGCATTCCTGCCACATCGTGCCCGTCTGCGACACGGCCAACTCGACTCGCCCGCGGCCACCCTGATATTCATGGCATCGAATCACCATCTTGTGGCCGTCTTCCGACCGTTTCACGGCGTCCACCATCACCGGATGTCCGGTAAACACAAAGTTCGGGGGCATTGACGCCTGATCGCCCTCGACAATGATCAGGGGATCATTGACGTCCCAGGCCGCCTGGACCGTGCCGCTCTGTTGCCAATCCCCGGGATGGGGGAAGAGCGCGTACACGAATTGATGCGCTCCCTGGTCGGCATCGGGGTCGGGGTAAAGGGCCGACTTCAGCAGCGACAGGCGCATCACGTGATCTTTCACATCGTGGCCATATTTGCTGTCGTTCAATAAACTGACGCCATAGTCGTGCTCCGATAGGTCCACCCATTGATGCGCAACCGATTCAAATCGGGCGGCGTCCCATGAAGTATTCGCGTGGGTCGGACGCTTAATATTGCCGAACTGGATGTCGTACGTAGCCTCCCGCGCTCGGATGCTCACCGGGAAGGCCACTTTCAGTAGTTGCTGCCGCTGGTGCCAGTCCACGTGCGTATGAAATTCGATCCGTCGATGGTGGGCGAAAAAGACGATGTCCTGGTCAATGGTCGACTTGCCAAACTGCCACGTGGCCCGATACACAGCGCGAAGGGGCCCTGCTTCCACTACCGTCCATGCCTTAAGCGCCGTGACATCGGTTCGCTTGTCTTGGTAGAAGGGATCGATATCCCAAGCATCAAAGCGAAGCGGCTTATCCTCGAAGACCTGCAACACGTTGGCGCACTCGCCCGCGGCAATAATCTCCCGTTGCGCCTCGCGATCATAGAGCCTCGTCATCTGCCCGTAGGCATTCCACTCCACCTCGTAAAAGGGCGTGGTCAGCCGCCGCTCACCGGCGTCAAAGGGACATGGTTCGGTCGTGCGACTATCGTCGGGAACCCGACGAATGCGGGTTGAGCCGAATGCCGGCACTTCCACCTCGACCAGTACGCCCTGCGCCGTGGACTGCGCGGGCAAGCGCCGACCATCATCCGCGGCATAGGCCTCCCCGGGCGCCAGCACTGGGAGCCTCACGGGACCGACCCGAGCCCAATTGGCGGCGTTATAGACCGTCAAGCCGTCATGGGACGCGGAGGCGAGACGGCTCGCCGATTGCTGACCGAGTGCTTCGGCCCTCTCCAGCGCGTCGCCTAATTCCGCCCGAGCATCCTCATACACCTCGGCGATCGAGGAGCCCGGCAAAATGTCATGAAATTGATTTCGCAACAAGACCTGCCAAATGGACTTGAGCGCGTCGCCGGGGTAGTGTGCCCAGGAGTGGTGAGCCATGGCTTCTTGAACTGCCATCCACTCCGCACGGCGTAGGGCCAGTTCCAGTTTCCGATTGAGGCGTTTGATGGCGCCTTGACTGGTAAAGGTCCCCCGATGATATTCCAGATACAGTTCATCGTCCCAAACCGCCGTCGCACGCTCGGCGGTTTCCAGGCGCTGGGCCAGATCCCGAAAATATTGGGTCGCAATACCGGACTTAACGCGAGGCATACCGGGCATGTCTTCCAGACGCCGTCGCATCTCAAGCATGTCCCGCGTAGGCCCGCCACCGCCATCGCCATGCCCAAATGACAGCAACAAGTCCTGGTTCAGGTCTTTGTCTTGATAGGCGTCCCAGATCCCCGTCACACTGGCCGCGGTGATGTCGCCGTTGTACGTAGACCGCACATCCAATGGGCGGGATGGGGTCGTGACGAAGTGGGCCATGACCTCACTGCCGTCGATGCCGCGCCACCGGAAGGTGTCGTGGGGCATGCGATTCGTCTGGTTCCAACTGAGCTTGGTGGTCATGAACGCCTTGATTCCGGACTTCGCGAGGATTTGCGGCAGGGCCCCGCTAAAGCCAAACGCATCCGGAAGCCACAAGATCTCCGACCGGCGCCCAAACTCTTCCGAAAAAAACTCCGTGCCCACCAGAATCTGGCGCACCAGCGACTCGCCCGACGGCAGATTACAGTCGGCTTCAAGCCACATCGCGCCTTCCGGTTCCCAGCGCCCCTCGGCCACGCGCTGGACAATTTGCGCGTACAGTTCGGGATAGTCGTCCTTCAGGTATGCATAGAGTTGCGGTTGGGATTGAATGAATTGGTAATCGGGGTATCGCTCCATTAGGCGCAACACGGTAGAAAACGACCGCGCCGCCTTGGCGCGAGTGTGTCGGAGTCGCCACAGCCAGGCCACGTCGATGTGCGTATGGCCCACCGCATGGATCGTGACGGGGCTCGGCGCGCCTCGCAATGCTTGCAAGCGCTTGGACAGTTCCTCGCTCGCGCGAGACACCGATTGATAAAATTCCGGGCTTCCCGGCTCACTCCAATCGAGGTGAGATAAGGCCCCATCACAGGAAGCCAGCAACTGATGATGCCAGGGATTCCCGACAGACAGCACCTTAGCGCTTTCGAGGACGGCACGCGCTGAATAATAAAGATCATCGGCCGTTGAATCCAGCCAGCCCACCCTGGACTCTCGAACCACATGCTCCTGGTCTTTCGGGGGACCCCCACCCTCTAATCCGGTCCACAGCCACAGAGCCAGCCGCACCGTTTGGCCCCATCGATTCTGAGGAAAGAAGAGCTCTTGATGGTTGCTGTCGATGCCCTGATAGGGCTCGCCGTCGAGAAAGACAAGCCCTTCGAACCCGGCGTTGTTGCCGCTCCCGGTCACGCCAAAATCAAATTTGCCCACCACCACCTCGCCGGGAGGCGGCTCGGGAATGGCGATATCCCGAACCAGCCACACGTACCGGTCGCGGCCCGACCACCGATCGCCCACTCCCAGCGTCTCATGCACATCCGGACCCACCTGGGGCGGACGCCCCCCGAGGCTCCCGTCCGCATCCCACACGGCTTGAAAAGGGCCCGTGGGCTTCATCCCTCGATACCGATAGGGTGCCAATTCCGCGATGCGCCGTTCCAGTTTTTCTAACGTTAACTCCATGGGCTCCTCCTCGATGGTCTATGCGTGCTGTTCTGCCCCATACAACGTGACTATTTGAAACTCAATCGATTCGCGGGCACATACTGCTGAATGGTGTTCCAGTTCTGCCGAAAGCCCTTCAGTTGGTTGGAGACAATCTCCAAGTCGTCCTTGTTGGGCATCCAGAGCACCGGCAATTGCTGGCTCGTGTACACCTCATAGGCATCGAACCGCGACTTCAACTGGGCCGAGGTGCCCCCGAGATAGGTGTCGGCAATGAGTCGATTCATGGTCGGGCTATGGTACGCCCCCAGGTTGTACCCGGAATTGGTGGCAAAGAGCCCCCCGCCCGACGGATAGTAATCCGGGCCGTAGCCCCAACCGAGGCCGCCCGCCAACGCCCACTGATTCGAGTCCGACGGGGTGCCAATGATAGTGCTCAGGTTTTGCGGGGCCTTGGGTGAGAGGGTGACTTGAATGCCTTCTTTGGCCCAGCTTTGTTGGAGCACTTGGGCAATCCGTTGGAACGAGACGGACCCGGACGCATACAACATCGGCATCGTGAGTTTCTGACCGTTCTTTTCCATTACGCCCTTCACCAGGTGCCAGCCGTGGGCCTCAAGAAGCTTCCGACCTTTGGCGGGATTATAGGGGTCAGGGTTTTTGAGTGTGGGGTCGTAGTATGGGTTCGACGGTTCCTTGGAAACGGGGCCATAGTTCTGGACACCCAGACCATGATACATGCTTTGAATGTACGAGGCTTGGTCGATGCCCATTTGCAAAGCTTGGCGGATATACAGATGGTTCAGCAACGGACCAACCGATGCGGCATTGGACCGGAAGTTGATGGCGATATCGCTATACCCGAGGAATGTCTCGTGCACCACGTGATATCCCTTAATGTCGCTTGCCGATTGATACAACGAGAATGGCAATGAAGCGTAAGCCACTTCGCCGCTCTTCAACTGGCCAAGAAGGGCAGACGCCGACGGCTCATATTCGTAGGTGACCTTCTTGACTTTCGGTTTGGAGCCGTCGTATTGGGGATTGGCGACATACGTCCAATGTTGGTTGTGTACCGCTTGGGCTACACGATACGGTCCATCCACCACTTGGTAGACGGGGTTTGAAGGACTGTCGCTGATGCTCTGAATCCAGTGAAGTTCTTGGTCAACATTGCTGTATCGATCCCAAGTCTTTTTTGGAATGGGCACCAATTGACTCAACCCGTTATGTTCAAACCAGATGGGATTGACCGACTTGGTAGTGGTAATCACTACCGTGTGCGCACCTTCTGCCGTCACGCTTTTCCAGTCCGTTGGGACCCCACCCGTACCGGTAAAGCAGTAGGTCAGTGGCGACGACTTTTGTGCGGCCGCCAACACCAAGTCCGCATCATAAGCGACATCGGATGCCGTCACCGGCTGGCCGTTGGACCAATGCCATTTGGAATTCAGGTGAATCGTGAAGACGGTGTCATTTTGGCTCACCTGAATGCCCGAGGCAATTGACCGCGAGAGGTTAATGTTGTCGTGGCGATTCACCCATAAGAGCGGCATATAGGACTCGGGCCCGTTAATGCCCCCGCCCCCAACCACATTGCCGCAGGCGGTGGCCGACTGGATAGGTGGCCACCAGTTCATGTTTTGCCCGGTGGCGAGGCCGATGGTAAGAGCCGATGGCGTGGGGGGTGATTGAGCGACGGTGGTGCTGCTGCCACAGCCGGCCAGAACTGCACCCAGACTCACCATCCCGGCCACGACCGCCGTCATTCGAAGCCGCAGGCTTTTCATCTAACTTCCTCCTCGTTTGGCTGACAATGCAATAGACATATCAATAGTCTCATTACTTCATGTCTTTTCACTAATGTCAACCTATTATTGATTTTTGTTTTACTCTGAGCTATATTTTTTATTGTCTTATTGCATTATCTAAGGAGGCGATGGTGGCGAAGCAGCGCATGTATCGGACAATTTATGAGGACATGAAAAAATACATCATCCAAGGCGCATGGCCCAAAGGAAGTCAAGTCCCGCCAGAACATGTGCTGATGGCAAAATATCACGTAAGCCGGGTGACAACGTCCCATGCCCTCAAGTTGCTAACGGACGAAGGGCTCATCACCCGTCACCCCGGGACGGGCTCGTTTGTGGCGGGAGCGGCCCCTGAATCGTCCGAAAAAAGCATCGCCCTAGCCGACCCGGTGTCCATACCGGCAGTGGGATTTGTGCTACCGTCACTCGATCAAAGTTTCGGACCGCCAATGCTGAGCCCACTCGAATCCACGTTGCAAGAACAGGGACTGACGCTCGCTTTGGCCTGTTCCCATGGGAGTCAGGAACAAGAGGAAGAGGCCATCAGCCGGCTTTGGGCACTCGGGGTGAAGGGCATCATTGTACTCCCGGTCAACGGCCAATTTTATAATCGTGAGATATTGCGCCTCCATCTGGCGCAATTCCCCTTGGTCCTGGTGGATAAGTCGTTACCCGGTGTGGCCGTGCCCTGCGTCTCCACGGATAATCGCCTCGCAGCGGCAGAACTAACACGCCACCTCTTAGAACTGGGCCACAAAAAGATTGTTTTCTATTCGCCGGACCCGTTTCAGACGTCCACCCTTCGCGACCGGTTTTTAGGGTATCAGGATGCGCTTGAAGCCTACCACATTGCTGAGGTTAGTCTTTTCCAGCCAATACAGGGGTCCAGCAAAGCTGAAGCCGTCCAACGGGTGACAGAATATCTTCAAGACCACCCAGACGTTACCGGCGTCTTTGCCGCCGATGACGAACTGGCAGACCATTGGGTCGCTGCATTACAAGCACTCGGAAAGCAGCTCGGAAAGGATGTCTCTTTGGTCACCTTTGATGCTTATCTGACCGACAACACGCCGACATTGACCACCATGGTGCAAGATCAAGCCCGTATTATCCAAGAGGCGTTTAAGATATTGGCCTCTCAGTGGGATGATACTAGTGAATCAATCACTTCCGTATCGGTGCCGGCGACCTTATCGGTTGGAGGGTCCACGGGGACAAACCGGAATGAATACTAGCTTTCCAGGTCCCAGTAAGGCACCCTTTCGCCGGACCAGAAAGCGCATACCCCAATGGATTGCCAATCAGACGCCTCCGTAAACTGAACGACTCTTTGTTTAAAAAACTTGCACGGGACGCTACTCGCTGAAAGGTGGGCACCCCACGATGTTTTTCGGGAATCGACAACCGCCGTTATGCAAAGCGCTACGACTTGGAATGAACGATAGAAGAAAACCCACGGCGTTCAGATACGGAACCCGAACATCCAAGGAGAGAGGATGCCTCTAAACGGGAGTCTCGGTCACCAAAATGCGAATTCGAATTCGGGCAAGCAGGAAAACAACACCCCTTCGCGCTATTTTCTTCGCCCCTGTCAAACAGTTGCCCGGGATACCCCGGGCACTTTTTATGACCCCAAATAAGAACCCGTGATTCTAGACGATCAAGTTCTCCATAGCCCATGCCCTATCAATTCGCTATTCTGTGCAACGACCGCCCTCCTGACTAAGGTACCTCCGAACACATCACTGCCTCCCCTTCAGAATCTCCTTGGCCGCCAGGTAACCCGATGTCGCATTCAATCCCCCACCCGGCCAAGTGAACGCACCGGCCATCCACAGGCCAGCCACGGGCGTGCGGTACCGCGACCATCCCGGCACAGGTCGAAAGAGATAAAACTGGTCGAGATGATGGCTGCCAGATACGCTATCCCCACCAACCAAGTTGGCGTTATCGCGTTCCAAGTCGATCGGTGAGAGCACCGCACGCGAAACCACCCGATCACGAAGACCGGGAGCATAGAGTTCGATCTTCTCCATGACGCGATCAGCGTACTCTTCCTTAAAGCCGTCCCAACCTCTCGTGATGTCAATTTTACGCGCCGCATCGTCGCGGGGATTCCCTGGTACCGAGCGTACCTGCACCCAGAGCGTGTGGTAACCCTTTGGAGCCCGAGACGAATCCCAGACCGACTGCTGTCCAATAACTAACATTGGACTTCTTGGCAATAGTCCCATACGAGACTCGTAATCGGCCTCAGCTACATCATCCACATACGGGGCGACGTGCACATAAAGGGAACGACCCATGGTGGGCGAACGCCATGGAACCGGACCGTCGAGTGCCAAGTGAACCATCATCGTACCCGGGCCATATCGAAAACGCCTGATGCGTTGGTAAAAGGTGGAGGGCACCGCGTCTTCCCGAACCAGGCGACCGAATAACACCGCCGGCGTGACATTGGCTAGCACAGCACGCCGGGCGCTCAATTCCTGACCGTCGGTGGTCTGCACTCCGACGGCTCGGCCTCCACGCACAACGACCTGCTCCACGGTCCGGCCCAACAACAACTTGCCTCCATGCCGCTCGAAAACGGAAACCAAAGCGTCAACCAATCGTCCGATGCCCCCATGAGTAATCGCCATGCCGTTGGCGAAGTCCACCATGGACTCTAAGAACGGAAAGGTTGCCCCGCCGCTGGCATCAGGGTTAAAGTCGAGATGGTATCCCCAAGGAATCAGAAGGGCCTTCATTTCCGGAGATGTAAACCGGCTATCCACAAACTCGCGAGGAGACTGGAGTAATAATGCGCCAAGTTCTTGGGCTCGCGCCCACCCCAGACGCCTACCCAACCGAAACAAGGTTTTTCCAAAGGCCCACGACGGAATCGGCATTTGCAATAGGGGAAAAAGGTACGGGGATGCCTCCTGGAATTCTCGAATGAGGTCATGCCATGCGCTAACATCGGCGCTGGAAAAAGCCCGAATGGCCTCGTCCGTGGCCTCAGCGTTCGTATAAATAGGAAGGGCTCGCCCGTCCGGAAACACATTGCCGTACGGTTGGTCCGCGACATCGGTCTGAAAGCCTGCCGCCCGAATCTCGTCCCCGAACTCCCGATACAGGGCGGATCCCAAAAAGAGACCCACGTTGCTTGCATAGAAATCGTGGATGAAGCCCGGCCTCGTTAAAGCGCCGGATTTAGCAGCACCACCGGCCGTATCTCGGGATTCGACGATGATTACCTTGAGCCCTGCGCGCGCAAGCACGATTCCAGCCGCCAGTCCATTGTGGCCCGCCCCAACGATGACAATATCGGCGTCATGCATGAGGCGCGGCCTCCGTCCACCATTGAACGGCTTCCGACACGATGGTTTCGTATTTCTCTGGGTTCCCCCAAATCTCATCGGAGAAGATTTCGAGGTCATAAAAGCCTGAATATCCCGCTTCTTCCACGGTAGCGATGAGTCGGGCGAGCGGGGCCACCCCTCGGCCCGGCACGGTTCGGTCCGTGAAGCTCCGCGTTGGATTTCGCCAGTCTGCGAGCTGAACCGAGGCAATCCGAGCCCCTGCTCGGCGAATCGCCAGCGCGAGGCTCGGGTCCCACCAGCAGTTATAGAGGTCTAACATGAGTCGAATAGAGGGATGGTCCAACTCGTCAAGAATATCGAGCGCCTTGTCCACCGTGGAGATAATGGTCCACTGTGTCATGTCCATGGGATGCAGTGCTTCCAACGCTAAGGTAATCCCAAGTTCGGACGCGCCACTGGCTAACCGCTGCAACCCTTCTTTCAGTTGCCCTTCGGCGCTTTCCATATCCGTCGACTGCAACGGACCAGAGATGATCAAAACGGTTGGCGCCCCCAATTCAGCGGCTTCATCGAGGGCTCGCTTGCCGTCGTCGATTGCCTTATCCAGTCCGAGAGTAAACTGCCCCGAAAAACAGAGGTTCGTGACCTGAAGTCCCTCGTTCGCTAGCGCCTTCCGATAGGAGGGCAGGTCAACGCCAGCTAACTTCTGCCGCCAGATGCCGATGCCCGAGACTCCGAGTGCCTTGTAGTGCCGAAGATCATCCCATGCCGACCAACGTTGAGTGGTAATCGCGCTCACCGCAAACCGCCGTGGATCCATGCCTTCCACCGCCTCTTAATTTAGATCGCTGCCTCAATCGCGTCTTGAATCGCTAAGACTATCGCGTCAAAATTTCGTTTGGCCAAGGGCCGAAGGAGCCCCGCGCCCACGCTGGCCAAAACCCCGCTTACCGATGCGTCGCTGGTCCAATCTATCGTCGTTCCGCCCTTCGACGGCTGAAAGTGAAACTGAAGCGCCATGTCCACACGGCTTCCAAGACCCTGAGCACCAACTTTAATCACCAACGGCTCGCCTGACTCTTGCGGTTGGATTTTCAGCGTCGTGGGCATCACGCCCTTGATGTGCGACACACCCACCCTCATGTCGACCGTGCAGCTGTCTGGTCCCGTCACGCGGTATCCCTTGGAATCAGGTAGTGTACGGCCTAGGAAGTCCGGATCTTTAACCAACGCCAGAACTTTATCAGGCGATGCAGAGACGGTAAAGTTTCCTGTTTCCGTGATTTTCATGGAATTCCCCTCTTTTTTAAATGATGTGTGCTTCGGGTATGGCCTCGGACACGCCAGTAAATCGTTTGTACGCTTCCGCCACATCCGAGGATTTCACGAACGGGGCAATCGCCGCCACGTGCCCATCGGGGCGCACGAGAACGAAATGGTCGCTTGGGACACCTAGCTTCTTGGCAAGGCTTCCCCCTGGATCCATCAACGAACGACTGCGTAGTCCTGTCTCCGTCGGAGCATCAAAGCGGTGCACAATGTAGGTCATCAACCCGTCTGGGTCGGGGTCAATGCTAGGACGCGATCGGGGGTCCACGAAAAGGAGGGCCACGAAACCCGGTTTTACCAGATCATGAAGCCAATGGGCTCGTCCGTCCGGTCCCCAGATTTTCCCGTCCGGCACCCGATCACCGGCAGTGATCGGCGGTCGGGTAAATCGCCGTACCGCCGATAACCCATCAAGCAACCCCGGCGGCGGACCTGCGGGTTTGTATGATGTTCCAAGCAATGACCGGGCATGGGCCGCCCGCCACTGAAGACCCTCCGAGCGATCCATCCAGCCTAAAAGCACGTTGCGGGCGATCCGTTTTAGTGGGCTTTTCATCCGCATGACGTCCCGGTTTCGTTCTGCTTGATTGCGTGCGTTGAAGCGGGCAATTGGCGCCCGTTCGCGATCGTAGGTTGCCAACAAATCCTCGTGAGCGCCGTGCTGCAGCACCCAGGACACTTTCCAGGCTAGATTGTTGGCATCCTGAATTCCCGTGTTCATCCCCAATCCGCCCACCGGCGTAATGAGGTGGGCCGCATCGCCGAGTAGAAACACACGGCCATCTTGCCACCGTGCCGCCGTGCGGTGGTGAACGTGGTAGATACCCATGTCCAGAAAGCGAATGGGTAATGATTCATTTTTTACAACCCGTCTAACCTTGGTCACCACGTCCTCACGAGTGGGCTCCGGGGCTCCTTCTGGGACCGGAATCAGAAATCGCCAAAAACTCGGTTGGCGGACGAAGATAACCCATTCCTCAGGATCAAAGATATAAGAGAGATAGGTTAACTGACGCCCGACGCGTCGGTCCAGGTCAACTTCGAAATCGGCTACGAGAAACCGCTCTGGATGTGTGACCCCCTCCATGGGGATATTGCAAAAGTGGCGGACCGTGCTCTTCCCACCGTCGCACGCAAAGATATAACGAGCCCTCACATCTACCCTACCTCGCGGGGTAGAAAACTGTAAGCGACATCCGTCCTGGTCTTGCACCATCGCTTCTAGCTTGTGCTGAAACTGCACAGTGCGGCCATTGTTCACTAAAGCATCCATCAACGATCGCTCCAAGTCACTCTGGGGCAGGTTAACGATAAAGGGATAGCGTGTTTCATCCGCCATGGGACTCATCAACATACGCGTCAGCACTTTGTCGCTGGGCCGATCGATGAAATGCACCTCATCGAAACGAAGACCTTCTCGCAAAATCCCGTCCAAGGCCCCCTCTAGCCCAAATATCTCGAGCGAGCGGGGTAGGATCGTCCCCGCTTTAGGCTTGGTGGAGAGACCTTCATCCTCCTCGTAGATTTGGTATGGCACACCGAATCGGTCCAGCTCTAAAGCCGCGGCAAGACCTACCGGTCCCGCCCCGACAATCGCGACCGGAACGTCTACGCTGTTCGCCACCGCACTTCTCCCCCTTCTCGCCCTATCATTCGGATGCCGTCGGATGGATAATGAGATCCCGGCTCAGCAAGGCACCAGTGAGGCTCGCCGAGGCATCCGAAATGAGAAACATTAGTAGCGGCACGACTTCGTCCACGGTACCGACGCCCCCACCGCGAACACGGAAAAACTCCTGTTCTTCTTCATTGTTGGGACCAGTAAAGAGGTCCGTATCGGTGATTCCGGGGGCGATGACGTTGGCCCGAACTCCGTATGGCAAGCCTTCTTTGGCAATCGATTTAATAAGTGCGATGACGCCTGCCTTGGTCGTGGCATAACCCGAAGCGCGAGCCCACCCCGTTTGGGCCAATCCTGAAGCGAATGCCACAAAGGACCCGCGTTTGCGCGCCTTCATGTGAGGCATGAGGACCTGTGCCGCGTAAAAGAGACTGTTGAGGTTCACATCCATGATGCGAAGCCAGGTTTCCGGTGGAATCTCTTCGATGTCCTGCCGAGGCTGAATTGCAGCCGCTTGGACGAATGCATCAATCTTGCCATAGGTGTCGATCGCTCCCTTCAAAAACCCCTGCAAGCCCTCGCGATCTCCAACATCTAGCTTTTCTACAATGATGCGTCCAGATCCATGGAACCCTTCTAAGGTTGGGTCGGGGGCGATGTCGCACGACACCGCCGTACCGCCCGCGGAAGCCACAGCCCGGCACAACCCAGCACCGATTCCATGGCCACCCCCCGTGACTACCACCACGCTATCCCGAAAGTCATATTGGACTCGCAAGCTGCTCCCTCCTATCGATTGGCGATGACCTCCACGCCTCGGTAAGCCGATGGCGACTGGCGCAACAGGCGGTACACGCGCTCCGCCGGGTTGAACGAGTCATCAACAATGGCGTGGCTACGCTGATGCATCACGTCCTGTAATGCGCTGCATATCGCATGAAGCGGCGCGCCGCCTCCTTCGCCCATCCCCTTAGCCCCATTGGGGCTGAACGGCGATGGCGATTCAATGGCAGCCGTCTTGATCATCGGCACATCCAGCGCAGTGACCGCTTTATATGCATAGAAATTGGGGGTTAGCAATTGCCCTTCAGCGTCATATTCCAAGGCCTCATAGAGAGCGGCGCCAATACCCAGACCCGCCGCCCCGTGGACCTGGCCCTCGACGATTTGGGGATGAATCAGTCGTCCCGAGTCATCGACGGCGGCGTACTCTAATATCTTGGTTTCCCCCGTTGCTTCATCCACTTGGATGACACAAGCATGCATCTGAGTAGCGTAAGTTAGCGTTAGATTGCCCATCTTTTTCTCTACATCGGGCACTTGGAACGGAGGGCGATAGGTGTAGGTGCAGTTCAAAGACACATCAAGCCCGGGAGGCATCGTGGCATTGTTGGCAAAAACAATGTTGGCGAGCCCAATGAAAGGAATGCTTTGTCCCTGCCTTCCCTGAACACGGGCCGTGCCGTCCACCAACTCGATTTGCTCCGGGGAGACACCGAAAATCCCACCGGCAAGTGCCTGGATCTCTGCCTTGAGCTTTAACGCCGCTCCTTGAACAGCCCCAAGGCCAGTGACAGCGAACTGGCTAGCATACGTACCGGAAAAACCAGTGTAGACGTTGCGTCCGTTATCATGACCAATCAAAACCCGGACCTGGTCAGGCGAAACCCCGAGAATATCAGAAACAACCTGAGCGGCGGTGGTCTCATGGCCTTGCCCCTGAGGCGTAGTGCCAATGGTCACCACCACCTCGCCGTATAGATCCAGCTTGACGTTGGAGACCTCACCATTGCCTGAAAACGGCAAGTCTTTGTTGATGATGCGGGCCTGGCCAAAGTTGTTCGTACCGGAGTCCAGTGTTGACCCGATGCCGATCCCGATGAGTTTGCCCGTACCTTGGACTTCTTTCTGGCGCTTGCGCCAGTAATCGTAGTTGATGAGCTGAAGTGCAATGTTGAGACAGCGCGGATAGTCGCCCGAATCATAGACGCAGCCGTTGGGGGTCTCATACGGCATTTCCTCAGGCTTTATATAGTTCCGCTGCCGGATGTCGACCGCGTCTAGGTTCAACTCGTGTGCCACGATATCGATAATGCGCTCCACCATCCACATATGCTGTAAACGGGAGTAACCCCGGTTTGGGCCCACGGGACACTTGTTCGTCACGACTTGGGTGTAATCCACTCTAACATTGCGGAAACGGTAGACGCCCGGCACCACCTGGGTCCAAATCACCGATCCCAAGGGTTCATACCGGGGGTAGGCCCCGCAGTCATCGATTGCGCGGGCGGAAATGCCCAAGATGGTACCATCGTTCATGACTGGCACCTCGATATCCAAAAAGGTTCGCTCGTTTCCGTGGGAGCCCCCTAAGATATGGTCAGACCGGAACTCCGTCCACCGTACGGGCCGACCCGACTTCTTCGCTAGGATGGCGCAAATCGTTAGATACACGTAGGTTGTAATCTTGTTTCCGAACGAGCCTCCAATATCCTGTGTGACGAAATGCAAGCGGTCCGTAGGGATATCCAGGGCCGGTCCCATAAACATGGCCGCAAATTGGGGCATGGTGTTGTTACACCAGAAGGTATACTCGCCTGAGCCGGCATAGTATTCGACCACCGCCGCATTGCATTCGATGGGTGTGCTGGTAAACCGGTGGAAGTGCAGCCGCTTGATTTTGACGACTTTATCGGCCTTAGCCTTGGCTTCCTCGAACTGCCCCCAGTCATAGAGGCCATGCCAGACAACATTAGACCCCACCTTACCATGAAGCAACGGGGCGTCGTCCCGCAATGCCGCCTCACCGTCGACGATGGCCTCCAGGGGGTCATAATCGACCTCAATTAGATCGGCCGCATCTCGTGCTTGCTCGGCCGTCTCCGCCAGGACAGCCGCGACCGGCTCCCCCATGAACCGCACCTTATCGACCGCCAAACAGTAGTCCTCGATGTACCCCCCTGGCAAGGGTGCAATTTCCATAAACGGCTTTTGCAACTGCCGAACCTCATCCCCCGTGAGAATGGTGAGGACTCCCGGTGCCTCCAGCGCCGACCGCGTATCGATGGAGCGAATGCGTGCATGGGCATAAGGAGAGCGTAACAGGTAGACATGCGACTCGTTGTGCCGGCGGATGTCGTCCGCAAATCGCCCCTGTCCTTTAACGAGCCTCCCATCTTCCTTTCGGGGAACGTTTTGGCCGGACCAGGTCTTCCGACCGGTTGTTGTTTTTTCCCTCGTCAACGTCGTGGTGCTCATACTTTCGCCTCCTCATGGGCTAACGACTGAATGGCCCGGACAATGTTCACGTACCCAGTGCAACGGCAGAGATTTCCTTTAATACCGCGCCGAATTTCTTCTTCTGACGGGTTCGGATTGGTTTCCAGTAAATACTTGGTGGCCATCATCATGCCCGGCGTGCAAAACCCGCATTGTAGCGCGTGGTTCTTGGAGAAGGCTTCCTGGATCGGACTAAGAGTGCCGTCCGGATTCGCTAATCCCTCGACCGTTTCTATCGCCGCCCCATCAGCCTGTACAGCAAGCATCATGCAGGACTTTACGACCTTGCCATTGACAATCACAGAGCACGAGCCGCAATGACCCGTGTCGCAGCCAAAGTGCGTTCCCGTCAGATTTAATTCCTCGCGGATAAAGCGGACCAACAACATGCGAGCATCGACATCGCGTGCACACTGGGTCCCGTTCACTGTGAACTGAACGGATAGCCGCCTGGCTGGCTCATTCATTTAAACCCCTCCTTGCATTGCTTAAGGCCTGTTCGACGGCCCGACGCGCAAATACTGGGACCATGGCTCGCCGATATTCGGCCGATGCGTGCACGTCTTCCGGCGGCTCAAACATGGCGACATCCAACGCATCAAAAGCCGTATCAAGCGCGGTACTCTCGCCGTCCGTCCCCAACAAGGATTTCTCTACGGAGGCGAGGCGCATTGGCCGCTCACCCGCGCCGGTGACGACAAGACGAAGATCCTCTACCTTTCCGCTCGCGGAAAGCTGAACGGAACTGGCGCCCGTAATGATGTTCAAAACATCGGTTCCCCCCGCTGACAAAGGTGCAAATCCGTCGCCCTGACCAGGACGTTGCCGTGGGACTCGGATAGTCGTCAATATTTCCCCATGTTCGATAGCCGTTTGGTAGTAGCTCACAAAAAAATCCTCGGCGGCCACTTCGCGCTCCCCACCGGGGCCCCGAATGATAAAGGTAGCTCCTAGCGCCGTTAGAATCGGCGGAAAATGACACGTGGGATCGTTATAGCAACAATTCCCGCCCACGGTACCCCGATTACGCACTTGCTGGTCAGCAATGCGGGTGGCAACTGCGGGCAGGATAGGACGCGCCATGGCCACCTCGGGGGAGCGGATCAACTCGTCATAGGTCACCCCCGCGCCGATGTGAACGTCCTCGTCGGAGACCTCTATTTCCTTGAGCTCCGATAGACGCGAAATGTCGACCAGCGTGCTGTACCCGCCAATCCGAAGCTTCAGAACATTGACCAAGCTTTGTCCCCCGGCAAGAATTCCCGCATCAGTCAGCGTATTGAGTAGGTACACTGCCTCGTCTACGGTCTCCGGCCGGACGTACTCGAGTTCTTTTAACAGCACTTAATTTCACCTCGTTTCATGAAAGTCAGGCCCGATGACATTCTCTAACCGCCCGAGAGCGTCGCTTTCTACCACCACTCGGTCACCGGGGTGCAAGTAGACAGGTGGGTCCATGGCGAACCCCACACCGTCTGGTGTGCCGGTCAGCAAAATATCACCCGGTAATAATGTCATACCGCGGGATAGTTCAGCGATTAGTCGAGGAATGGAGAAGATAAGTTGGCTCAAACGTGCCTCTTGTCTTACTTCCCCATTCACAATCCCGCGAATGTTCAGGGACTCGACCGCTGCCACCTCGTCTCGGGTGACAATCGCGGGCCCCAATGGACACGAGCCATCCATGCTCTTGCCCTTCAGCCACTGTCCGCCATGGCGTCTCTGTACATCGCGGGCGGACACGTCATTGGCTAACGTATAGCCAAACACGTAGTCCATCGCTTGATCCTCCGCGATGTTCTTCCCTTCCTGACTGATAATCACGGCAATTTCTGCCTCATAGTCCAACTTCTCGGTGAACAGGCGGTCATAGGGAACAGGATCGTTCGTCGCAATGACGGCTCGAGTTGCCTTGTTGAAGAACGTGGGAAACTCGGGGAGATCGGTTTCCTGGCTGCCCCGCTTACCCACGCCCTCGTTAAAATGCTTCAAGTAGTTCCAACCCACGCAATACACATCTCGTTGCGGGTGTGGAATTGGCGCCAAAATCTTGTAGTCGCCGACTGGCAGGGCTGGTGCCTGGGGGAGGGCCTCTCGCACGCGCTCAAGGGCTTGATGTCCTCCGCGAATCAAGTCGAGCATGGAAGGAAAAACAGTGGTGATGTCTCGCAACCCACCGCCGTATTCGGCCGCAAGCCGCTCGCGACCGTCACCGGTTCGCATAGTGTAGAATTTCATCTCCGAGTCAGCCCTTTCTTACGCGTTCCATCAAGTGGTCGGAATTAGCCTGGAGGGTGTCGAGCACCCCCGCAGGCAACGCATTTTCTTCCAAATGCCAAACAGTTCCCATGGGGAAGGGATAGTCCGTGCCAAGCACCACATGATCCGGTGCCCCTTCGAGAAGAAATTTAAGGGCTCTTATGTCGTGGGCCGCGCTGTCGAACCATAGTGCCCGGTATACCTCTTTAGGCGGCGGTTGGGTCGTATCGATGCCAGGTCGGCGCGTATCGTACCCTCGTTGCCAGCGACCGATGAGAAACGGGGCCGCACCCCCACCGTGCGAGATGCACCATTGGAGTCCCGGGTACTTGAGTGGTAAAGCCGAAAACACAAGATCTGCGGCTCCCACCGTATCCTCGTATGGATAACCCACCAGATTCCCGAGATAGTGGGCAGACAAACGCGGATCGCTATGTACCCCACCGTGAACCAGTGCCAGTGCCCCGCGTTCGGCGAGAGCTCCCCATAAGGACGCATAGCGCGGATCCGATAGCCGGGACTCACCCATGCTCCCCCCCACGGTGACGCCGGCGCACGTGTAGCGCACCCGGTTCCACTCCCGAGCGGTCGCGTCGCCGTCGCGAAACGGGAGAATCGCGAGCACTTCAACTTCGCATGTCAAGCCGCGCTTTACGGATATTAGCGCGTCGTTGACAAAGGAGGCCCATAAGGGATCCTGCCCTTGACGGAGCAAGGCCGGTGGGACAGAAAGCACGATGGACAGCCCGTGTTGGCTGGCATAATGCTCGACCGCTTGCAGATCGGTCATCCGCCCTCCAGCAAGCACGCGGTCGTCGTCGAGAGCGATCCAATCTCCATCGCGCTGAAGTCCGAACTGTCCCTTCTGAGCTGCGTCCACCACGTCGGGCGGAATTAGATGCACGTGCACGTCCCACACATCGAGGCCCCCTCGCTTAAGCTTTAGGCGGTATTACCGCAATGGCTTCGATTTCAATGAGGAGTTCCGGGCTCACTAGCATGGACACTTCCACCATGGTTGATGCTGGCAACGGTGCCTTGAAGTACCGGCGGCGCACTTCGTGAATCGCGGCGAAGTCATTCATATTGCGAATATATACAGTGACCTTGCAAACATCGTCGAGACTACCACCTGCCTCACGTAACAGGGTCTGCATATGATCAAGAATGACTTCCGTTTGCTTCTTCACGTCCCCAACGCCGACGACCTTGCCATCGGGATCGCGAGATGTCAGACCCGAAACAAACACTAAGGTTCCTTGAGCCTCAATTTTGGTCGCCTGCGAAAACACGCCTAAGGGTGCATTCAGCTCGGGATTGCGCAGTTCTTCTTTCGGCATGATGTCTAGCTCCTTTCAAGCTTCCTATTTAGCGTCCTTGTCGTCTGTGTACCAGGAGGGTTTTTGAGGGTAATGGGGCCCATCATAAATCTCTAGCAACACAGAATCCGCATTGGCCATGGTAGGACCGTGGACGTTGCCCTTGGGATTCCAGTAGAACGAACCGGGCCTCAAGACCGTGTTGGTGGCCGTGTAAACGTATTCGCCCGACAGGCAGAACATAAACTGGTTTGACGCATGCTTATGGGGTTCAGGGATCCCGCTCCCCTTGGCAAACTTCACCAAGCTTATGGTGGCTCCCGTCTCCTCGTTCGTGAAGAGCCGGATTTCCGACAGCCCTTCCAAGGACTTCGGTCGCCATTCGGACTCGGTGGTATCAATCAGCACTTCCTCGGTAAGCGGCGTCTCCAAATCCGGCAGAGGATAGGACGGAACCTTGATTTCCATCAACCGGTTCAAATACGGTTTGGTCTCGTCCATATTGTAAAGTCGGTGAATGCCGCCGGGCTCGCGGAACAACACAAAGCCCGGTCCCTCATACGAGCGCGTCGTTCGGCCGTCTTGCCACTTCATTTGGTTGTGTCCACCCTCTACCGACAAAATCACATATGGTAGCATGTGATGATGCGTCGGGTGACCCCCGCCCACCGGTAGCGAAATTTCCCAAAGCCGGATTAGCTCATTTTCGAAGAGCACTTTTTGGGCCACAGGTGCGTATGCGTCATCGTAAAACGTTTCCTTCGGATCAATGTTGCGCATATGCGGAGCCGTCTTGATCTCCACGATTCGACTCCAGTACCGATGGCTTCCGACGTTTTTCAGCGCGAACGATTCCCCCGCCTCAAGATACCGAAACGCCCCAGGAGTCTCATCCAATGTTTCACGGGATCCGTCGGACCGAACCGTCTCGGTTCGGTCGCCTTCGACCACAACGACCAGCGACGGCAGAGCATAGTCACGATGCTTAAGCAGTTCGCCGGGGTACAATAACACGTCCCACACCCGCACCAATTCGTTCTCCAAGATTAGCCGGTGCTCCACGGGCGTATGATTTTCTGTCAATGCCACTCCATCGCCCCCCATCATGCTTGTTCCAACAACGACTTCGAACGCTCGAAGACCAGGGTTGCCGTACGTTGCAAGTGCGCCTGCAACAACTTGGCTGCCTGGTCGGGATTATTAGCCCGGCAGGCATCGAGCACCCCAGCATGCTCCTGTCGGCGGTCGTGAACGGTTCCCCGTTGAGTTAACGAGAGCCGCCGATAGCGTTCCGAGTTATCCCACAGTGTGCTGATAAGCCGAAGCAACCACACCGAGCCACCGACCTGGTACATCCCAAAATGAAAGGCCTTGTGTAGACGGCGCCCTTCCGCTTCGTCGCCAGCTTCATAAGCGATCTCGTAGCGCTCTAATATAGCCGACAGGCGTTGATAGTCGGCGTCAGTGAATTTTTGTGCGCTACGCCTAATCACCCGTGGCTCCAGCAGCATTCGAGCCGCATAGGTATCATCGAGATCCTCCAGCGAGAGCCGCGCTACCCGCGCCTCCTTCTGGGGCGGTTGCTCTACGAGGCCTTCAGATTCCAGACGCTTCAATGCCTCGCGTACCGGCATGACACTTACGTCAAGTCTCTTAGCAAGTTCACCCAACAACAGGGGCTCGCCTGGTTTCAACTCTCCTTGAATGATGGCATCTCGAAGTTCTTGGGTTACATGAGCCGCTAAAGTGGGGGGCTTCCGGCTACTGACAATGTTTCGTAGTGTCTCGTCCGACACCTTATCGGCCTCCTTGACGGTTTGAATTGTCTCAGGCTACCGGCATGACCCGGAAGCCGTCCCACCTTACTTCTTATCCTTCAACTTCTTGCAGAGCCAACTCAGCGCCAACGGTGCCCGTCATGGTGCCGGGCTTGAGCACGGTGGTACGAAGAATCGGATAGATTACCAGTACTGCGATAAGTGAGGTTAAAAACCCAAGCGGGAACACGTGTGTGCTTTCCAGCACCACCGCAAGCAGAACCGCAATGACCACGCTGGTCACCCCTGCCACGTTTACCGATTCCACCTGCGCATGATCAGCAAGCGTACGCTTGCGCACGATGTAGTAATCAGCAATCATCACGGCGGCAAACGCAGTCGTCATCACACCCAAAATATTGAGCCAACTGTTAATCAGACCGAGAATGCCTCCCGCAGCCATCAAAAGCGCCACGACGTTCCCCAGAATGACCATCCAAAATCGACCCGGCCGCCACTTTCCCAAGGCGTCGAACAGATTGGTCAGGGCCAAAGATCCTGAGTAAGTGTTCAGTACCTGGGCTTTAATCTGGGCTGCATACATCAGAATGAAACCGAACACCGCGGACAGAATGATGAAAAATGCCCCGGTGTCGTTGGAGGCCAGCGCGTTGGCGGCTTTGGACGCCGTGGCGGACGTGGCCATGTGGTGCGCAATCAGATAGTGAACGGCCGGTCCCATCCCGCCGAAGACGATGACCGCCCCAGCAATCATGATGACGACATCCATCATAAAGCTACCGGCGTACGCCATGATAATGACATCCTTTGGGCGACGGGCATACCGCGCGTAGTCGGCATCACACAGCGCAAGCGCTCCTGCCGAACCTGCCAGCGTGACCAACGCATCGGCAAACCGCTGGCCGGCCCCACCGAGTCCCGGTATCAAGGCCCCATGTGTGAAGATGGTGACGAACGACAGACCGCCGGCGAATCCCGAACGGTAGAACATGTAGGCGAGCAAGATCAAAAATGCAACCATCAAATAGGACGCTACTTTCAGGACCAAGTTGACACCGAAGGTGGTCAACAAGATCCAACCGATGGTGAGGATCCCGAAAATCACGATCCGTAAAGCGAGGGTATTGTGCCATCCAAAGGCGAATAAAGTCCCGTAATACAAGAGGGAATTCTCTAACGCCAGAAACCCCAGAATCATAAATCCGAAGATGACGGACGCGATTATCGACCCTCGCGCACCTAACCCATAAAATCGGGATGTCACCGTACTCGATAAGCCCTCTTGCCGGCTAATCAGCGCGACCATCCACCCCAGCGTACCGCCGAAGAGAGCCACTAGAACATCGGCGGTAATGGCCCATCCCATCCCGGCGACTGCGGCCACGTAACTTCCAATGAGTAACTGCACAAGGGTAGTGGCGATTCCCATGGCCATCCAGGAGAGCGCCCAACCACTCTTTCGCTGCGAGTCCGGAACACGGCCTAGCGCATGGTCTTCGACCACGTCGGCTAACGTGCTGTTTGCAGCCATTGCTTTCTCCTTTCCTGAAAAAGCAGACCTTCACAGATTGACCAACCGATACCAATATCAGTGATAAGTGATATCTTCGGATTTGTCAATCGTTTATCCATATTCAATTTACCTCGTATTATCACCTGATATTGACTAGGTTTTTAGTTATGAACCGTTGGCCTATAATGACTAAGGAAGGGGTTATGGCGTTGGCCGAGATTGCTGGATTCGTACTTGTGTGGCTGGCCGCGTTCTCGTGCCGCACAACACTGGTCTCCATCGGTCCTCTATTGCCGGTATTTATGAAACAGCTCCATCTCGGGGGCTTTTGGGGCGGAACGCTGACGGCGATTCCCTTGCTCATTATCGCGGTCGTTTCTGTTCCATCCGGTTGGATTGCCGATAAAGTAGGTCACCGCACGGCGTTAGCGATAGCCTTGGGACTTCTCACTCTGGCCTGCATTGTTCCATCGCTTGCTGGTCCGACAAAAGGGTCCCTCTTTCTCAATGTCGCTCTCTCCGGTCTGGGTGTCGGCCTAGCTCAACCGACATTAGCGAAAGTGGCGCGGGGAGTCAGCCCCAGGAATCCCGCCTTGCCGACCACCCTTTACGCCAATGGGCTAGTGACAGGCGGGCTTGGTGCGAGTTTACTCGCCATCCCCCTCTTAAACCACCTCGGTCATCGGTGGCCGTCAGTATTTCTCGCGTGGGGAATTTTGGTAGCCATAACTGGACTCGGCTGGCTCTTCCTGAAAACGCGTCGAGAGCCTCGGGAAATAAGTTCCCTTCCTGTCCATAACCTTCCCTCTTCTTCGTCACGGCCCCCGGGCCTATACCCCATTGCCATGGGATTTGCGGCTCAAGGTGCGGTATTTTACGCCCTGGTTACCTGGCTTCCGGAATATTCTGTGCACCAAGGTTGGCCACTCGCGCAGGCGTCTCTTCTTGTCGCACTCCTTTCGCTTGGTTCTATCGTCGGTGGGGTAATGTCGCCATGGTTATTAAAAGTCGGTCGAGGATTTCGGAGGCCGTTTCTCGGCCTAGCCGTGGTCATAGGCGTTGCGGTCGTGGGGCTCGTCGTCCTCCCTCTTCTAGACTATTTCTGGGCATGGTTGGCAGGCGCATCAACGGCAATCGTTTTTACCTTAGGTCTTGCCGCCCCTGCCCTTCTTTCTAACTCAAAGGCAGTGGGCCGCGACTCCGGACTCTTGCTTACCGTTGGCTATATCGGTGCCGTGGCGGGGCCGTTAGGATTTGGTGCGCTATTCGGTGCCACGGCATCGGGCGCAATGTTTCTGGTGGCGGCCCTAGGGCTTTCGGTCGGACTCGCCGCCCTTGCTATTCCGGCTAACCTTGGAGCACCAGTTACGGAGCCGTCGACCGCCATCAACTCCTAAAGGAGGCTTCAAAAGTGAATGATCTAACCCACACCATCAGTGAGACCATGCTCCTCTACCCGGGAATTCCACAACCCCGCATTCATGACTTTGCTACACCTGCGGTGGACGGCTATGGTATGTCCGAATTTTGTTTTTGGAATCATCTTGGCACCCATATCGATGCACCGACCCATTTCTATGCGGAGGGATGGACACTGGACCAGTTTCCCATCGAACGGTTCGTGACCACTGTGAGAACGGTAGATTGTCAGAACGTAGACGACATCACGGCACAACACTTAATGCGACAACTCGCGCACCTCGCACCAGGCGAAGGTGTATTGCTGTTGACAGGCCAGTACCGTCACTGGGGAACACCAAGGTACTTCGGTCCCTTCGCAGTCCTTACTGAAGACGGCGCCGAGTGGCTTCTTAAAAAGAAAGTCGGCATGGTCTTGGTCGACGCCCCCTCGCCACCACGATGGCTAGAAATACGATGAAGAAGATGGACCAACTGGGGCTCGCCCCGAAGATATTCTGGAACACCTGGGCCATGTACAGGCTCGCAACCCCGAGCACCATCGGAATGCCGATCGCAAAGGCGAACGCGTACGTCCATCCCCCCATAAATCCCACGGCAGGCCTTAACCCTGCAGAAAGATATGTGTAGGCGAACCCCGCCGACGGCAAGTTACGTGTGAAATGGATAATGACGTATGCCAGGCTTAGAGTCGCGACTCCGGCCAGTAAAAACGACAACGGCGTGGCCCCGCCAGCTGCGGTAGCCGCAAATTGGGTCGACAGCGCGACTCCCATTACCGGGGCCAACAACGCCACGGACAACGCTAAAGCGTCCGTAGAACTCAGGGTGTTGGGTTTAAGCCTATCTTCCGCCATGAACGACTCCTCCTTGGCTGGCTGCCTCTAGGGGGCAGCCTGTGTTCGAAAATCCCTTAACGCCTCAAGGGTCCGATTCACGTCATCTTCGTTGTTGTAGTAATGAAGGCTCAGACGGACGGCCCGCCCCCTTGGGCTACCAAAAATACGGCGTTCCCTGAGAAATTTCCCTAGGAGAGTTTTCATAAAGTCCTCGAGGCGCGGGCCTAAAATGCTTTTAGCAAGAGGGGTCGCATTCGTAGCACCGTTTTTGCGCAGATGATGCCCGAGTCGTGACAAACGACTCAAAATGTGCGACGATAGGTGGGTCGGATCATCACCTCCTCAGGAACCGCCGCCTTACGCGGCGGTTCGGACCCAGGCTTCGTGATGTGAGACGATGGCAGCGAGTGCCAATCGGGCATACCAGAGATAGGGGCGGCGATGATGCGCCGCCTTTATTCCGTGCGCGGTCCATAAACTAAAGGCCCGCTCCACCCCAGTGCGTTCGTTATATAAGGTGGTCCATTCAGGCGTGCCGTACGGCACGCCACTGTCGGTATAGCGGGATCCCCGGCCATTAACGGTGACCGTTTTCATCGCCTTGTCGCAGGGATTGGGACAGGGGAGGGCCGATTTTTTCCGGAGCGGACACCCATAGACCATGACCCCCGGCCGGGGTTGTCCCATGCGCGGCATTGGACGGGCGTCCCGACAGATGGGCTGATGGGTGTCGGATAGGGTGATGCCCGCCGCGGTGGCCTCGTCACTCACATGGGGCGGTTCGAGCGGTTGCCCGGGCGCAAAAGCCGGAATGAGCCCGCGTTGCCGCGTCAAATCCCAGAGCGCTTGGACATCATAGGCCGCATCGCCAATGAGATGGTGCATCGCGATCGTTGGCGTGGCATACAGGCCTTGTGTCTTCACCAACAAATCGGGGAGGGCCACGCCGTCATGACGATTCGCGGGATGGAGGGCGAAGCTAACAATGAGCGGATGACTCGGTTGGCCGGGCACCGTGTTGACCACCACCATGGCCGAGGGATCATAGCCAAAGTAATACCGGTTCCGATGACTGTCCCACCCCACCAAGGCCATGGGATCGCTAAAATAACGTAAACAACCACAGCCACGCGTGGAGCAGGTACAGCGTTTGGCGCCAAAGCTGGACGCACCGCTTTCAATCGGGGATCCGTCCACCGCCAAATCCCATACGGGCGGCAACACCCCGCGGTCCACACTCTCGCGGCTGGTATCCGCTAAAAATCGGTCCCAGAGATCGCCGGGCGCCGCACGGCGCCCCCGTTTCGCTTCGCGCTGAACCCTGGTGGCCACACGGCCAATGGCCCCCGGCCGGCGCGTCGGCATTTTTTGGCCCCGCTTCAACTTCAAGCGACGGCCGGAGGACCGTCGCATGGCCCCGTGACGCGGGCGCTCTTCGGGGTACATCCGCCGCAAAAACCCATAAAATGTGCTCACCGCCGGCACCTCGCGGGGACTCTCCCATCCGCAAAGGTGACACAGCCACACGGATTGGCGGAGCATGGCCACGCCGTCCACTAGACTGGGAATCTGTCGCACTGTCATTAATGCCAACGCCCGCAGCAGTTGAAACGGATCCCGGGCCGGACGGCCCCGATCGGATGCATACCGGGATTGGGCCGCCTCGGCTTGAGCGTCAAAGGTCGCGGTTAAGCTCCATCGCGTTTCCTTTTCCCAGGCTTCACGCGCGCCCCACGCGTCGTTCCAAGTGGCTAAATCGGCCTCAATTTGCGCCCATATTTGGGCATCGGTCATCATGCTGCGTAACATGGTCAGGCCCCTCTACGTCGGATTGACTGCAAAATATTGCCAGTCACCGAATTCTTGGGGTCCGGGGCGCATTGTCAAGGAATTGCTACGGTTTAGCCGAATTTTTTTGCGGGCGCGCCCATCGAAGATGGGGCCGATATCGCCGTATGGTCCGTGACACCTAGGAGCCTTTTCATTTAATCCGAACCCGCACGGCGCGCGGGTTTGACGCATTGGACGCTGCGATTTTCCTACAC
>NZ_JABBVZ010000310.1 GCF_012933365.1 Sulfobacillus harzensis
CGTGGTCCGACCCGCGTCATCCCGAGCATCGCGCCATGCGCGAATGGGCGAGAGGCCGGTATCAACCCGAATTCGACCCCTCCGTCGCCAAGGCGCGCGTGGCTCGCGCGGTGCCCGATCGGGATCTGACCCCCTAAGGCCCACCGCTCCCCCCTCTAGGTCAACGTATTCGTCCATCTTTCAGTCAGTGGACCGAGCCATTGTGCAACACGGGCTCTCCACAGGGCGGCATCGTTGACGCAAAAATGGATAATCGAGGAACTTTTGGGAAACGAGTACCACCCCATCACGATGTTCCCGCGCTACGACGCCAACACGCGATGAACGGCCATCACGATCCCGGATTGGAGCAATCGATACTCCACGGCAGCGTCGCCCTCGTCAACGCCCTCGAGATCCCGGCTCCAAATCTCCATGGTGTCGGCCTGGTGTAAGAGGTCGTCAGGAAACCCCGGACCAAAGGGGGCCGATTCACGATCTCCACCAACACGCAATTCGTAATCTCGCGCAACTTGTCCACCCACGCGCCTCCTCGCCTCTCATTGTTGCCATGTCCGCCGCAGATCAAAGCCGTAAAGGGCCCCATGTGCCTCGGTCGGCATACACCGCCAGCAATCGAGTGGGTGTCGACTCGCGGGCACGACCCCGTACACCCATTGGGGGGCAACACCCCCTCGCATGAGGACAACGCACCCGGAGTTGGGTCCAAGGTTACTGGGCAGGAGAATTAGGGCGCACCAACGGCGCTGATCCCGGGGGTGCCACCGTCACCAGCGCTCCGATATAGAGATGCGGATAGA
>NZ_JABBVZ010000311.1 GCF_012933365.1 Sulfobacillus harzensis
CATATTGCAGGAATTCCGTTGGCTTTTTTGACGATTTCCTATTGGCCTTTTTGGTGATTTTCAAATTGGCCTTGACACCTGGAGACGATTGACCACGACGGCCCCGACTGCCACTTGGGCGGTGGAAGGCTGGTCGCCGGCCTCTGCTTGGATCAGCTGGGCGAGCCACCGTTGGTTGGGCGACGGACGCACGGCGCGACGGGCCCGTGTGCGCGGACGGACCGGTCGTGGGGTCGCGTGCGGGACGCCAAACACGGGGCGCGTTTGATCGTGGGCCGACACCATCGACGCTGGTTGGTGCACGAGATGCTCATGGGGCATCAGCGCGCCGATGAGTGCACCGATGGCGGCTGTCGTCATCACCCAAAAGCGCGGGGCAAGACGGTAGCGCATCCGCATCGCTCCTCGTATAAAAAGAATTAGCCTACTAGCCCAAGATCTTGGTCTTGGGTCTTGCCGCTACGCGGCAAGCGGCTGTCTACATCTGGGAAGATCTGGCTTGCCAGATCGGGTTTCGTCGACGATGCTCGAAGCACATCGGGACGATTCAAGGCTGTTTCGCTCCTGCCGCTTAGACGGCTTTCAAAGTCTGTGAGTCGGCGACGCCTCTTCGTCACAGCTAACGCGCGGGATGCCGCCCCCACCGGCTAATCATTACCCACATCTGGACCTAATGGCCCGAAAGGGTTGCAAAGCGCGAAGTCCCGGACTCCAATGGAGGACCGGGGCTTCGCTGACAATAATCGAGGTATGGCTGAAGCCCGTTGCGGCCGCAACGGGTCAGTTGGGACACTCAATC
>NZ_JABBVZ010000312.1 GCF_012933365.1 Sulfobacillus harzensis
GGTTTTTTGCGTCAATCGAGAAGAAGGAGGCTGCCCCCTCCGGGTCCGAATCTGGACCCTTTTGGGACAGCCCCTTCGGCATCAATTGGTGCCCGAAGCCATTTGCCGACAAGGCGGAGAATCCACGGGTCTCCAATCCGCACTTGGAGCATACGCTCAAGCCATTGGTGGTTAAGGTGGTCGAAGAATCCTCGAATGTCCGCCTCAAATACCCAGTGAATCGGGTGCTTAAAGACGAGGGTCTCGATGGCACCGAGCGCATCGTGGGTGCTTCGCTCCGGGCGGAATCCATAGGAGGAATCAAGGAAATCTGCTTCGTAGATGGCGCCAAGGAGACGGGCGACCGCCGCCTGCATGAGGCGATCAGCCACTGTTGGGATGCCGAGCGGACGCCTTTTAGTCGGTTGCCCCGGTTTCGGAATATACACCCGTCTAACTGGGGGCGCCTGATAGGCATGGCGGCGCGACCGATCGACGAGGTCCCGAATGGCGGTCTCGCGCTGGATGTCGAAGTCCTGCATCGTCTGGCGGTCAATCCCGGCGGAGCCCCGCCGGTTTAACCTAAGCCACGTGTCGAGTAGGAATTCCTCGTTGAGGTAGTGCGCCAGCGCTGTGAATCGACAGGTCGTGTCGGCGCTCGCTTTGCGGGTGATGCGGGTCAGGTCTGGTAACATTTCGTCTCCTCCTACCTTAGTTTTTTGTGTGAAACCTGTTGTTCTCATTGATTTTTGTGAAATCCCGGGACCTCTGCGACCG
>NZ_JABBVZ010000313.1 GCF_012933365.1 Sulfobacillus harzensis
TCCGGTACCGTTTCGCTGGAAGTGGAAGCCCGAGGACGCAAAAAGCATGGACGCTATTTAGGAATGGCTATACTAGGGACGTTCTGCCCCGACGATACGAAGGAGGCTGCCCTTTTTGGACAGCCTCTCCTCCCATTCCACTAAGGGAATTTACCTCTAACGATGGCGGGTTCCCCTCAATGGCAGTCCCGTAGATTGCCGTCGAGAACGGCAAACCCTGCAGCGGGCTCTCCTTTCGTGCCGGGAACAATCGAAACCGGTGCTAACGGAGGAAACGGTACCGGGAGATCGGTGCCGGAATGCGAAGCGAACCAGATGGAGGTGCCTTCCAACCGACCCATGCGGCGCTCGATGACGCCGTAGATGACGTACCAATAATCGGTAAGCTCCTCTCCGAAGGTGCGGGGATCGGGCAGGTTCTCGACGATAATTAAAATACTGGCCTCATTTCCGGGGCCTTGCCGAATCCAAACCGTCCCGCCGGGAACGTACTGAGGCTCAAGCGTCACGCTGCAATCGACCAGCACTGACGGATCCACATTCTCGTGATTGTGGTGAGAGGGTGGATTGGACGACAATGGGTCGTTTGCTGTTTTCGCATTACTCTCAAACTTGGACAACGCGTTTCCTCCTACCTTAGTTTTTTGTGTGAAACCTGTTGTTCTCATTGATTTTTGTGAAATCCCGGGACCTCTGCGACC
>NZ_JABBVZ010000314.1 GCF_012933365.1 Sulfobacillus harzensis
ATCAAAGAGATTCTGAAGACCATCGATGAGGTCAACACGGCGGAAGACGCCCACTATGGCGATCGGGATTTAGAAGAAGTCGATCCCACCCCCCTGGACGCGGACGCCGTCGAGCGGCGGGCCGAGGAACTGGAGGAACGACTCAACACGCAGCCGGAGGCTCCGAAGCAAGCGCGGCGGGTCGTGCGCGACCTCCGATTGAAGCTGGTGCCTCGTTTACGCCGCTACGAACAGCAGTTAGCAGCTTGCGGAGACCATCATCGGTTACAGCGTGCACCAAAACCGAACCGACGCGGGTTGCTTGATTCCCCATTTGGAACGCCTGCGCACGCTGGTGGGCCGATTGCCACAGACCATCGTCGCCGATGCCGGCTATGGCAGTGAGGAGAATTTCGCTTACGTGGAAAAGCAGGGCCGCACGGCCCTGATGAAGTGGAACACCTACCGGTTAGAGGGTACCCGCAAATGGCAGCGTCAAGTGAAGCGTGTGGAAAACTGGACGTATGACGACACCCACGACGAGTGGATCTGTGCCGCCGGCCGGCGTCTCACGTTTCAGGGACTGAAACAGGCCCGCTCGGACAACGGGTATTGGGCGACCCTGCGCGTGTATCAAGCGCACGACTGTCCGACCTGCCCCTTGAAAGCCGAGTGTACCACAGCCGAATATCGCCGGATTCAAATCAGTCC
>NZ_JABBVZ010000315.1 GCF_012933365.1 Sulfobacillus harzensis
TGAGGGTCGAGTTAACGGGCTACTCTACATGCGGAGCGACGGCATCGCGGACCGACTACGCACACAAGCTGCTAGGAGGTTACCCACCATCCCTGTGGCGTAGACCACCGCAAGTACCGCACCCGTCTGGGTTGGGCTGCCGCCTCGCTGGTGCCATACCAACGGTACCAACGTCAGCAGACTGGCGGATCCCAAGTTGCGCAACACAATGAGCACGCCGAATCCCCTGCCCCGTTTCCATACCTCGCGCCACGAGATGCGGGGCGGCCGGTGGCGGGACAAATCCGGCCGAGGAATGGTGCGGGCGGAAAAATATAGGGCCCCGGCTGCGAGCAACCCCGGCAATGCCAGGCTTGCCACTCCCCACGAACCCCACCCGTGCCATAGGGCCACGACGACGAGGGGCGCCAAACTATGCCCGACCATGCCGCTTACCATCCACCCACTTAGCGAACGACCCCGGTGCGTCTCCTGATTGCGGCTGACCAGGGCCGCCATATGAGGATGAAACGCGGCGTTTCCCAAGCCGCCTAGCATCAGTGCCGCTGCAAAGATGGCGTAGGTCGGCGCCCATGCTAATCCCAAGGCATTGCCCATACTACCTACCACTAGGAGCCTTTTCATTTAATCCGAACCCGCACGGCGCGCGGGTTTGACGCATTGGACGCTGCGATTTTCCTACA
>NZ_JABBVZ010000316.1 GCF_012933365.1 Sulfobacillus harzensis
AGCCGCGGCGGAGGCCGCGGGGAAACCGGCGCCCGAACCTCCGAAGGATCCGCCCACGCCCGATCCCAAAGCGCAAAGCAACTTCACGGACCCGGAGTCCCGCATCATGCGGAATAGCGACAAAGCCTTCATTCAGGGCTACAACGCCCAGATCGCCGTGGACGCCGACACACAAATCATTCTGGCGGCCGATGTGACCAACCAAGCCGCCGATAGCCCGCACCTCTTGCCGATGGTAGACCAGGTCGTCGCGAACACGAGTCGTCGGCCTATCGGCGTGTTGGCCGATGCCGGCTACTGGAGTGAGAGCAATCGCCAGGGACTCCAATCCCGAGCGATGGAGAGCATTATTCCGCCGGAAAAGCTCCGTCACCGGGAGTGGCGTGCCGCCCGGGCACCACGCGGTCGGATTCCCCGCAACCTCTCACCAAAAGACCGGATGCGACGGTATTTACGAACGAAAGTGGGGCGCCGCCGGTACCGGCGGCGGCAAGTGTCGGTAGAACCCGTCATCGGCTACCTGAAAACGACGCAGCATTGTCGCCAGTTTCTGACCCGAGGGTTGGCTGCAGTCCGCGCTGATTGGCGATTCCATTGTGCGGTTGCCAACCTGGCCAAAATCCTACGGAATGCCGGGGGCCACAAGTCCGCTCGCCCCAGTGGGACACCGCG
>NZ_JABBVZ010000317.1 GCF_012933365.1 Sulfobacillus harzensis
CTCACAAAGCCGGCTTTCACGACGGCTGTGCCGACCACGATGGCGCCGACGGTGCCGATGGTGGTGGCGAGCGGTTTGGGCAAGCGTAACGCGGCCTCCCGGAGGATTTCGATGATTAGCACCATGACCAACACCTCCACGATGGGCGTAAACGGCAACCCGGTATGGCTGCCCGCCGTGAGGATGACGAGGGGCGGTGGGACCAAGTCCGGATTCACCTCCGTGAGGGCAATGTAGACGGCGGGCAAATAGAGGCCGAATCCCCAAGCGATCCAGCGAATCCCGCGGATGAACGTGGCGTTATACCAGGGCGTGGTGTAATCCTCCGAGGTGCGATAAAAGTCACATAAGGTTGTCGGCACCCATAACACAAAGGGGTCGCCGTCGACCAAGACGGCCACCTTGCCTTGGATGAGCTGCCAGACCACCAGGTCGACGCGCTCCGAGTTGCGCACCGTCGGCATGATCGTGCCCGGATGGTCCCGCAAGTAGCTGGCGACCATGGTCGCATTGACCACGGTATCCGTCCGAATGCGGGTGAGTCGATCAGAGACGGCTTGACGCACTTCGGGATTGACCACATCCCGGAGGTAAGCCATCGCTACGGCCACGGGATAGCGCGTGCCGAGGCTCAGTTGTTCGAAGACCAGGTGGGGCGTGGCCAGACGATG
>NZ_JABBVZ010000318.1 GCF_012933365.1 Sulfobacillus harzensis
TGACCACCGCTACATGTGTTGTAGTTGCGTCAGTTCAGGCCCTAAATACGGTACAACAAATCTTTTTTCAAGGGAGGACAATCTGTGAGTGAAACCGTTTTGTTGGATTACGAAATTGAGAGCCCCATTGAGCGGGTGTGGCACGCCCTGACTGATCCGGCCACTCTGTCCCAGTGGATGCTTTTCGAGACGAACGACTTTCAGCCTGTCGTTGGACGCCACTTTCAATTTCGCGGCAAGGCGGCGACCGGATGGACTGGGATTGTCAATTGTGAGGTGCTGGAAGCTGACGCGCCGCATCGTCTGTCTTACACCTGGGTGACCGAGGGGCAGATGGGTCGGCACCAGACCACTGTCACCTGGACGCTGACGGAATCTGACAATGGTGTGATCCGGCTTCACTTGGAGCAAAGCGGATTCAATAGCGCCGCCAAGCAGGAAATCGGTGGCGCGAAGTACGGCTGGACGCATCAGTTGAACCAGCTAGAGACTCTGCTTGCATCTCAAGACAGTACGAACGAGGCGTGAGACAGGCCCGAACCCATGGTTCCGTGGTATGCGTCAAACTGTCCCCACCTACCTTAGTTTTTTGTGTGAAACCTGTTGTTCTCATTGATTTTTGTGAAATCCCGGGACCTCTGCGACC
>NZ_JABBVZ010000319.1 GCF_012933365.1 Sulfobacillus harzensis
CGTTTCTTCCGGAGCTTGGCCTGGGCTTTCGCACGGCCCTGCTTGACGGACCGGAGGCCCCGACCGGATATCGCGAACGCCTTGTCGCCGTCAGAGACCATACCCAGATGAATCACGCCGATATCCAGACCTCCGGCTTTGCCGGAGGCAGCGGGCAAGGGCGCGGGAATCTCGCGGGTGATGGTCAGATAGATCTCCCCATACCCCAACTCGGCTTGCACAATCGTACCGGTTGGTATGTCCTTCGGCACACGCACCCGAATCGGTTCGCGCCCGCGCCCGAGGGGCAAACAGCAGATGCTGATTCTGAATCTTAAGGGCTTGTCCTTTGAAAATCGGGTTAAAGTATCGGCGGAACCTCCAGGGATATCGCGCCCGCTGATCGCCGTTCTTGCGTTTTGTCCGCACCCCATCAATCGTGGCACAAAACTTCTCAATGAGCGCTTGGACCGTTTGCGAGTGCAACGGGAAGCGGCGTTTGAAATGGGTTTTGAGTTGCGCTTCGGTCGGCCACGGCCAATGGCGCCGCCGACAAAAACGGTGAATCTTGACCAGATGGGTCCACAGGTCTCCAGCCGCGCTTCGGGCGGCGGACGCCTTGGCCCATTCGGTCGGGGAGAGGGAAATCCGATAGGTGAAGACG
>NZ_JABBVZ010000031.1 GCF_012933365.1 Sulfobacillus harzensis
ATCCGGTACCGTTTCGCTGGAAGTGGAAGCCCGAGGACGCAAAAAGCATGGACGCTATTTAGGAATGGCTATACTAGAGGCGCAGTAGCGGCTCACCGTAGTGCCGGGCACATTCATGCCCAAACCGGATATCAGCGCCATGACCCGCGCCATGTTGTATCCCTGTTCACCCTCGGGGACACCGCAGCCCACCATCAAATCCTCGACCTCGGACCGGTCGAGGGCCGGCACCCGCTTCATGAGCGCATCCACAATGAACCCGCCCACCTCGTCGGCACGCTCATGAATTAAGCGCCCCTTGCGGGCCCGGCCAATCGGCGAGCGCACCGCATCGACGATGACGGCATCTTCCATGCGACTCTCTCCTTTGTGGATTTGTCGTTCGTTATTCTGCAGGCCCGCCGCGGACGTAAATCACCTGCCCGGAGATAAAGGAGGCCTGCTCTGAGCACAAGAAAGCCACCACATTGGCGATGTCATCGGGCACCCCCACGCGGCGAAGCGGAATACGGCTGGCCGCCCCGATCTTCAATTGGTCAGGCTCGAGCCCCAATCGCCGGGCCGTGTCTCGGGTCATGTCGGTGTCGATGAATCCCGGCGCCACCGCGTTGACATTGATGTTGAAGGGTCCCAACTCAATGGCTAATGTGCGAGTGAAGCCTTGCAGTCCGGCCTTGGCGGCCGAGTAATTGGCCTGGCCGCGATTGCCCAGTGCCGACGTAGAGGAGGTGTTGACAATCTTGCCCCACTTTTGATCCACCATATAGCGCTGCGCCTCACGGGCGCAGAGAAAGCTGCCCTTAAGGTGGGTGTTAATCACAGAATCCCAATCCTCGTCGCTCATCTTAAAGAGCAGATTGTCCCGGGTTATGCCGGCGTTATTCACCAGTACGGCAATGGGCCCAAATTGCCGGGCTGCATCCTCCATCATTGCCTTTACGGCAGTCCCGTCGGCGACATTTACCCCGTAAGCTTCCGCCTGCCCGCCTTGGGAGCGAATCTGGTTGACCGTCTCCTCGGCATCTTGCTGGCGCAAGTCCACCACCGCTACCTGGGCTCCTTCTTGCGCCAGACGCAGCGCTTCGGCACGGCCAATGCCGCGCGCTGCCCCGGTGACTACCGCCGTGCGATCCTTTAATTCGGGATACATAGGGGTCCCCTCCATCCGGATTATGACTTCGATAACGACTTTAAAAGCGTGTCGCTGTAAAATTCCGCTATCTCGGGAATCGAGCGCGGCCCTCTCTCGCGATACCAGCGATGCACGAAGTTAATCGCGCCCAGCACAAACAAGGCCGCCATCGACGCATCGGAGGGCCGAAATTGGCCGGCTTCAATACCTTGGCGGATAATCTCCTGTAAGAGTTCGCGATATCGCTTCAGAGCTTGGCGAATCTCCCGACGGTACGGCTTATCCAGCTCTCCCACGTCCCGAAAGAGGGTGACTGTGCCGGGATGCTCGAGTTGCAGGTGAATGTGCTGGCGGATGGCCCGGTCCATTTTGTCCCAAGGACTAAGAGAACTGGCGACGACCGCCTCGAGCGCCTGATTGTACGACTCGGCGGTATTCTTCAAGACCAAAAACAGCAATTCGTTCTTATTCTTAAGGTAGTGATACAACGTAGGTTTTTGCAGCTGCACCGCATCTGCGATGTCATTCAAGGTGGTGGCCACGTAGCCTTTGTCTTGAAAGCAGCGGGTGGCCGCCTCAATAATTTGCGGGAGCTTGGCAAGCGTTTCGCTGGATTCCATCTCAAAACTCCGCTTCCCTTAGATAATCGACCGTCTGGTCGGTTGGTTTTACCCTAACCATCCCCTCGGCATTTGTCAATGGGTGGGAGGGGCTTCGAACGAGGAGCGCCCGCACACTCGACAGGGATTCGCTATACGAGCGGACACCCCTCCTCGTTCAAACAGCCGGACAAGTTCCCCAAGGCGGACATGCCGCCAAAGCTCGGCCTCGTTCGAGGCTAGCGGCCAAAGAGTATAATAAGACGGACGTAATTCGACACCATTAGGAGGGCATATGCATCTCATCATTGATACGGACACCGCGGGAGACGATGTTGTCTCCCTGTTGCTGGCGCTCCACACACCATGGGTCTCCATTGTGGGCATCACCATCAATTGCGGCAATGTGGCCTTCGACTACCAGGTTGCCAACGCCCTCAAAACCATTGAGGTGGCGGGCAAGGCTGGACAAGTTCCCGTCTATCCCGGCGCGCGAAATCCGCTTCTCCGCCCCTGGGTCAATGCCGCCTATGTCCATGGCGAGGATGGCATGGGTGAGGCCTGGTACCCGCCGGTTTCGCAAACGCCGGAATCCGAGCACGCCGTGGCATTTCTCCTCGAGGCTTCACGACGCTATGCGGGGGATTTGGTGATTGTGGCTCAGGCGCCGTTGACGAATCTCGCCCTGGCCGTGCGCCAGGATCCGGAGTTTGCCCACCGTGTGAGCCATCTTTGGGTGATGGGCGGCAGCGCCAACGCAGTGGGCAACATCGAACCGCTGTCGGAATACAACTTTTATGTCGATCCGGAAGCGGCGGCCATCGTCTTTCAAGCCCACTTCAACATGACCATGGTGGGCTGGGACGTTTGCCTGGAGTCCAGCGTGCTGAACGACGCCGACCTGGCTGAGATTGAGCGTCTTGATACGCCCTTGAGTCGATTCTTTCTGCAAACCCAGCGAAAAACGCGGGAATTCAACCGCACCCAAGGGATACTGGGCACCACGCACCCCGACTCGCTCACCATGGCGATGGCATTGGATCCGACCATTCTCACCAAAAGCGCCCCCTATTTTGTGACCATCGAAACTCAAGGGCTCCACACCCGAGGCACGTCAGTTGTCGACCGATTGGGGGACTTGGGACACGAGCCGAATGCCCGGGTCTCTCTTCAGGCCAACGGTACCCGGTTCAAACGCATTTTGATGGATATGCTGGCCACGGGGAGCACCCCCATCGCGCCCCCTTCAGGAGGGATACGCTGATGGCTCAACACCCCGTGTGGCTGGACATGGATCCCGGCCACGACGATGCTCTGGCTCTTTTGGCGGCGCTTGCCACCTTGCCGGTACGGGGACTCAGCACTGTCGCGGGCAATCAAACCGTGGACAAAACATTTTTGAATGCCCGACGGGTCCTTCATGCGGCCGGGCGGGAGATACCCGTGGCGCCCGGCTATGATCGCCCGCTCTTTCGCCCACTTGTCACGGCGGGGGAAATTCATGGCGCGTCTGGCCTGGAAGGCTACACCTTTTCGCCTCTGGAGCCGGTCGATGCCCCCCATGGGCTTCAGCTTATGGCTGATGCCTTCCGAGAGTCGCCGGAGCCCATCGACATTATCGCCACCGGGCCGCAAACGAATGTGGCCGCTTTTCTGATCGGGTTCCCCCAGTGGCGGTCCCGCATCGCATCGGTGACCTTCATGGGTGGTTCTCTTAACGGCGGCAACGTGACGCCCACCGCTGAGTTCAACATTTTTGTCGATCCCGACGCCGCTCACTATGTTGTCCAGAGTGGCATTCCCACCCGCATGGTAGGCCTGGATGTCACCCATCAGGCGTTGCTTCATCCGGGTCAGTTGACGCGCTTTCTCACGTTGCGTCCGCCGCTGGGCGAGATGCTTTATGGATTGTTCAGCTTTTTCGGCCGCCACGAACCTAACGCCGGCGCGGATGGCATGCCCATCCACGATGTGCTGTCGGTGGCCGCCCTCATCCACCCGGAGTTCTTCCGCTGGATGAAGACCCCGCTCGGCGTGGAACGGCAAGATGGCGAACGCCTCGGCCAGACCATTCCGGCCTCCTCCGGACCGCCTATTGAGGTGGCGGTCGATATCGATACTGAGCGATTCTTTGCCTGGCTGTGGCAATCGCTGAGCGCATATCAAATTGATTAAACAGCAAGGGGAGGCCATGGCTTACATTCGCCTTAACACCCCCGACTTTCGGCGGGCTATTTCCGCGTTGTTTCTCGGCGCTCTCGTCACCTTTGCGGTGCTCTACAGCGTTCAGCCGCTGCTGCCCGTGTTGGCGGGTCACTTTCGCGTCAGCCCAGCAGAGGCCAGCCTCTCGCTTTCCTTCAGCACCCTCTTTATGGGCCTGGCCATGGTTGTCGCGGCGCCACTGTCCCTCCGATGGGGGCCCAAGCGCATCATGACGCTCTCCATGGCAAGTGCTGCCGTTCTGGCTCTAGCGAGCGCCGTCACCCCGACCTTTTGGGCGCTTCTGGTGATCCGTTCGCTGATGGGGGTGGCACTGGCCGGCCTGCCCGCAGTCGCCATGGGCTATGTGAGCGAAGAAATTGAGCCCCAAGCCCTGGGACAGGCCATGGGGATGTATGTGAGCGGGACAACCATTGGGGGCATGGGCGGAAGGATTCTGGTGGGAATGCTCACAGACCTCTGGGGTTGGCGGGGAGCGTTGGGAATGATCGGCGGCCTCAGCATTCTCCTCACCGTGTGGTTCTTTCGCAATTTGCCCCGAACCCGCCGCTTTCAGAGAGATCCTGACGCCTTTCATCATCTGTGGCCGGCTGTCCGGGAGAATTTCCGGGATCCGGGTCTGATTCTCCTCTATGCCCTGCCCTTTTTGCTGATGGGGTCGTTTGTCACGGTTTACAACTACATTACCTTCCTATTGACGGCGCCCCCCTATCGGCTCAGCCAAACGGTGGTAGGCTGGGTCTTTGTCGTCTATTTATTCGGCACGGTGAGCTCCGCCTGGCTAGGCCGAATGGCCGACCACCGCGGGCGGCCCCGGATGCTGTTTTTGGCCATTGCCCTTATGCTGGCGGGGCTTTTGACAACCTTGGTTGTCTGGCTTCCCGGCCGCATCGCGGGTTTGGCGCTAATGACCTTTGGCTTTTTCGGAGCGCATTCGGTAGCCAGTGGATGGGTAGGCCGGCGGGCGGCGACTTCTGCCGCCCAAGCCTCCTCGTTGTACCTCTTCTTCTATTACGCGGGATCATCCATCTTCGGAGCGGTCGGCGGCATCTTTTGGAGCGCTTGGCGCTGGCCTGGAGTCATCGGGTTGGTCAGCGTCTTGGTGTTGTTGGCGCTCATTGCCGCCGCTATCTTAAGTCGGCTTAAACCCCGTACCGCCTCTTGATACTCGCCTTAGCCGATATGGGTCGTGAGTTCCCCCAACCCCTCGACAGCCACCGTCAAGGTCTCGCCAGGGCTCAACCACTTTCGGGCGGCCGGATCTTGGCCCATAATGACCCCCTCGGGCGTGCCGGTAAAGAGAAGATCCCCGGGCTCCAGGGTAATGTAGCGCGAAATATAGCTAATCAGAAACCGACAGGAGAAAATCATCTGGTCCGTGTTGGAGTGTTGGACCAACTGGCCGTTGCGGTAGCCCCGAATCTCGAGGTGGTCGGGATTCGGAACTTCGTCAGCAGTGACAATATAGGGACCGATCGGTGCCAACCCGTCGGCAGCTTTGCCCAAAAGCCACTGCGGGGTCCGGAACTGCAAGTCCCGGGCCGAGAGGTCGTTGCCGTTGGTGTAGCCGAAGACGTAGTTTAAGGCGTCCTGTTCACTCACATTTTGGGCGCGCCGTCCCATCACAATCACCAGCTCGGCCTCATAGTCGAGCTGCTCGGAATCCCCTGGGGCACGCACGGTTGCTCCGTCGCCAACCAAGCTACTGACATACTTATTGAACAACACCGGATGCGTGGGTATCTCAAAGTGGCCTTCAGCTACGTGGGGCCGATAATTGAGGCCGACGCAGATTATTTTCCCAGGCTCGGGCACCGGGGGCAGGAGACGATATTGTTCCAGAGGCTGCCGGCGGCCCTCTTCCGCCTCGCGGACCTGGGCTTTTAACTCCTGAAGCCCCTCGTCCCCCCGGCGGAGAATGTCGGCCATACTCCCGTCGGCGGCGTAGACGCCCCCTTCGGTCACGATGGCCAACTCTTGATGATGATGCACTTCAGCGCAAGCCAACTTCATTGCTCATTCCTCCTATTCATGCAGGCTCTTCAACAACGGATAGAGGGCCGCCTTATGTTCAAACCCAATTCCGGGCGTCTTTGGAAGTCGCACATAGCCGTCGTCCACCTGATACCCATCGGCAAACCCGCCGAAGGGCTGAAACACGCCGGGATATGATTCGTTTCCCCCTAACCCTAACCCGGCGGCCAAATGGAGCGACAACTGATGGCCGCCGTGGGGAATGACCCGCCGGGCCGACCAGCCGTGCTCCCTCAGTACCGCCAGCGTCCGAAGATACTCCACCACACCATAGCTTAAGGCACAGTCGAACTGCAGATAGTCGGTTTCCGGGTGCATCCCGCCATAACGGAGCAGGTTGCGCACGTCTTGATGGGAGAAAAGATTCTCCCCCGTGGCCATAGGGCCGGGATAATATTGACTCAACGCGGCTTGCAGTCCGTAGTCGAGCGGATCGCCCGCCTCTTCATACCAAAAGAGCCCATAGGGCGCAAGCGCATCGGCATAGGCGATGGCTGTCCGAAGATCGAAGCGGCCGTTGGCGTCGACGGCCAACCGCGACCCGTCGCCGTCCAACACCTCAATCACGGCCTCGACGCGGCGCACATCCTCGGCGAGATCGGCACCGCCAATCTTCATCTTGACCACCCGGTAGCCTAAATCAAGATATTGCCGCATCTCATCCTGCAGCGCCCCGAGGCCCTTGCCGGGTTGATAATAGCCGCCCGCGGCATAGACAAACACGCGATCGTCAGTGTTCCCGTCGCCGTATTGCTCAGCCAAGAGGCGATAGAGCGGCTTCTCGGCAATCTTTGCCGCCGCATCCCACACCGCCATATCCAAGACGCCCACGGCTACCGATCGTTCACCATGTCCCCCCGGTTTTTCTCCCGTCATAAGGACCTGCCAGATGCGGTGCGGATCAAGGTTGTCACCGGACTCATTCACTAAAAGCGCCGGATCCGCTGCGAGCAGGCGGGGGATGAAGCGCTCACGGAGAAGCCCGCCTGCCCCGTAACGCCCGTTGGAATTAAAACCATACCCGACGACCGGCCGCCCCTCGCGCACCACGTCCGTCACGACCGCCACCACTGACGCAGTCATGGTGGAAAAGTCGATATAGGCATTGCGGATGTTGGATTGGATGGGAACAGTCTTTTCGTGAATTGCTGTAATGCGCACCATCACGCCACCTTTCTTCGGGTTGCTTGGACGGCTTTTTGAAAAAGGCCCGCCTGCCGACGGGCCTCTTTTTAAACCGCGTCGACGCCGAAATAGGCGCGCCGAATGGCGTCGTTTCTTTGCAGCTCGTCCACCGTCCCGTTGAAAATCATACGCCCGGAATCTAACACATAGACCCGCGTGGCGACTTCCAGAAACTTAATGTTCTGCTCGGCGATGAGAAAGGCGATGTTTCGCCCCTCAAGGCTTTTGACAAGATTCAATATTTCCGTCACCAGTAACGGCGACAGGCCGGCGGAGGGTTCATCCATAATTAAAAGCTTGGGGTCGCCCATGAGCGCCCGAGCCGCCGCCAGCATCTTGCGCTGGCCCCCACTGAGACTGGCAGCCGCCTCCTGCCGGCGTTCCTTTAAAATGGGGAACTCCTCGAACATGGCCTCCATCTTGGACTTGAGTTTCTCGCGGGAGGAGAAATACCCGCCGATGCGAAGATTGTCCTCCACCGATAAATCGGCAATAATCCCCACTTCCGACATGTAAGCCATGCCGCGACGGACGCGGCCGTCGATTCGCAGTCGGTGCACCGGCTGCCCGTCAAACTCAACGGTTCCGCTCCAGAGCGGTAAAAGCCCCACCAGGGACTTCAGCAAGGTGGTCTTGCCGGCACCGTTGGATCCCAGCACCACCACCCGTTCGCCGGCTTTGACCTCCAAGGCTGCGTCCCAGAGAATTTGCAGCTGGTCATAGCCGGTGTTCATTCCTTCGGCCTTCAGCAATGCGTCCATGACTAGCCCCCCAAGTAGACTTCCACGACCGTCGCATCTTGCGCCGCAGCCGCCAAGCTCCCCTCGAAAATCTCCTTGCCCGCGTTCATCACAATCACCCGTTCGGCCAACTGATTCACGAAGCCCATGAGATGCTCAACCACCAACAGGGCGACTCCTTTGCTGGCCACCTCACGAAGCTTGGCGGCCAGCTCAGTGAGTTCCGCCGGATTCATGCCGGCGGCCAATTCGTCAACCAGCAACAACTTGGGAGCGCCTGCCAGCGCCCGAGCCAGATCCAACAGCTTCTGCTGCCCGCTGTTCAGCGTACTGGCCATTCGATCGCGGACATCGTCCAATCCGACGAAGGCTAGCGGATCGTCCACCAGCGGCGTGGCCGCCCGAATGTTGCGGTGCGCCACATCCACATTTTCCTCGACCGTCAGAGCCTTGAAGGGTTTGGGAATCTGAAAGGTACGGTTGATGCCGAGACGGGCCAGGGCGGACATGGGAAGCCCATTGATGCGCTGGCCCTGGAAGACAACCTCTCCCTCATCGGCGCGGTACAATCCGGAGATGACATTGATGCAGGTGGTCTTTCCCGAGCCGTTGGGACCCACCAGGGCGAGTATTTCGCCAGGACGGATGCTCAGACTAACCCCGTCCAGCGCCCGGAAGCCGCCGAATTTCTTGACCACCTGCCGCACCTCAAGGACGTTCTCAGACATTCATGACCGCCCCCTTCTGCTCAACCTGGCGAGACTTTCGGCGCCGCCCAATCAGCGACATCACCCCGTTGGGCAAAAACAGCACCAGGGCCACAATCAAAAGCCCATAGACAAGCTGGAAATACTGCGGCGTGGAAATGCCAATCCAGTTGTACAGCCCATAGAGAACCACCGTGCCGATGATGGGGCCCCAGACGGTGGCCCGCCCGCCAAAGAGCGTGAATACAATGGCGAAGATGCTGATATTCAAGTCAAACACGGAATTCGGATAGAAGACCGAGATGTGCCAAGCGTATATGGCCCCCGCCAGCCCAGCGATGAGAGCGCTCGCCAACCACGCCAGAGTACGTGTGCGCACAATATTTACCCCGGCCATGCCGGCACTCACCGGATCATCGCGCAGAGCCAAGAGCGAGAAGCCAAACGACGAGCGTCGCAGCCAAATCACAAACGCCACCGCCACCAGCACCAGCACTAGCATTAGCCAATAGCTGAGCGTGGCGTTGAACACCGGAGCAAGGTTAATGCCGTACGGCCCGTTCGTGACCTTCTGCAAATTGGGATTGGCCACCACATTGTAGACAATCTCCGCCGCCGCCAAACTGCCAATGGCAAAGTAGGCGCCGGAAAGGCGCAGCATGGGCAGCAGGATGACGCTAATCAACACGGCGATCACGCCGCCGGCCAGAATGCCGAGCAGTACAGGCCAGTGCAACTGAAGCACCACCACGGAGGCACCATACGCGCCTGCGCCAAAGAACCCCACATACCCAAAGGGCAAATATCCGGTAAATCCGTACAACACGTTAATCCCCTGCGCCAGCGCCAAAAACGCCATCATCTGGAAGAGCGTGGCGGGATTGTTGAACACCGTGTAGGGGCCCACCGCGAAGATGAGCACCAGCACGATAAGCGGGAGCCCCATTGAACCCAGACGCTTAAGCATAGCGAGCCCCCTTACCTAAGATTCCCCCGGGCCGCACCAAGAGGATGATGAGCAGCAAAACGAAGGGTGCCATGGCTGACCACGAGGGCAAATAGCTTTGCATCAAAAATTGCGCGACCCCGTACACCACACCACCGATAATGGTACCCAAGGGATTTCCCAGGGCGCCAATGACGATGATGGCGAAGGAGGTGACGGTAATCCCTACCCCCATCGTGGTATAGATCCCGCCCAGCATGAATGGCGTTAACGCACCGGCAATACCAGCCAAAGCCAACCCAATGCCGAACGCGATCGCCGACACCCGATTGACATTGATGCCGCTGGCGGCCGTTTCCTCCCGGTTTCCCATCACGGCCCGGGTAGCCCGGCCGAGCTTGCTACGGTACAAGAACAGGTACAGCAGGGCCAGTGCCACGGCGCTCACCAAGACGCTCACCCACCAGGCGGTTTCAAACTGCTGACCAAAAATGACCAGTGGGTGGTTGCCAAACACGTTGGGGTTCATCGTCTGGGTGTTTTGTCCGAAGGCCAACGTGGCCAGCGCCTCAATCGCCTGCGAGACGCCAAAGAACAAAATCAAGGAAAGCATTTCCGGGTCCTGCGACTTCAAAAGACGAGGCACGATGCCATAATAGAGCGCCATGCCGACAATTCCGAACGCCACGATCTCCGCCAAAATCGTAATCAAGGGGTTGATGTGGGACGTGCTGTAGGCGACATACGCTCCATAGGCGCCCAGCATGACGAAATCGCCGTGGGCCAGATTCACCATCTTGAGGACCCCGAATACGAGATTCAGACCGAGCCCCAAGAGCGCGTAAAAGAAGCCGAACAGGATACCGCCGATAATGCTGTATGCAAGAATTGTCTCCACCAACCTTCCTAAGCAATCATGACGCGCAAGAAAATGAGAAAATCCGGCCGAGGTTCGCCTCGTATGGGGAAGCGTCGCCCCGGCCGGACTCCCGAGGCCGGCTTACTGCTCGCCTTTAATGGTGCTTTCGTAAATGTGAATGCCCAATTGGCCGTTGTTGTCACTCCACTGGCCGATGGGGAACGGCAAGCCTTCCTGAGCCCCGGTCTTGGTGTTGATCTTGAAGGTACCCTCAATGGTGGTTACCTTGCCGGAGAAGGTGTTGACTGCCTGGCGAAATGCCGTCTGCTTCAGGCTGGTGGCTGTCGCCAGCGTCTTTTGCAAAATCAGTCCGGTGTTGTACCCAGCGATGTTCTCAAAGTCAATACTGCTCACGCCAGCATACTTCTCAAATTTGGACGTAAACTGAGACAGAGACATGCCGTAGTTGACCCCGGTCACCTTGGTCAGCGGCGGTGCCGCATACGTGTAGGTGCCGGCCAAATTGCTCACCCCAATGTCCTTGGCGAACAGCGCCGACTCCTGGCCGGGGAAGATGGTAAACACCTTGGGAAACTTGTATTTGCTGGCATCGACCGCCTGCAGGAAGGGAATATCGTTGGTGTCATAGCCCAACTCCACGACCATGTCGGGATGAGTCGCCGCCACGCTGTTCAAAAGCGCTGAGAAGTTGGTGGTGCTGGTCGGTACCGGATGGTTATACACCGGCGTGACTCCGGCCGCCTTGAGGTTGCTCACCAAGGTGGTGTCCTGAGCGCCGGTAAAGTCGTTGGACCCGTAAATAATGGCTACGCGCTTGATGTTGTTGTGCAAGATATAGTTGGAGAGCGAGTCCGGCCACAAAGACGAGGCCTGAATGGACGTCAAAACAATATACGGATTGGGAGGATTGCTGTCGAAGAACGTGGTCCCTGACCCAGACTGGTCGAACAGGAGCATCTTGTTCTCCTGGGCAATCGGCACACCCACCGACGTGAGCACCGACCCGAAGTCCGCTACCAGCATATTCACATGATTCTGGGTGATGAGCTGCTGATACTGGGTGGTGGCTGTCTGGGTGGAGCTCTGGTCGTTATACGCGACCAGCTTTATCTTCTCTTTTTTGCCGGTCGCCTTGACATATACGCCGCCTTGAGCATTGACCTCATGGGCCCAAAACTTCAAACCTTGATACTCCCCCATCGACGAGGTCGAAAATTGTCCAGATGAGGCATATAGTGTCCCCACCGTGATGGTTCCGCCGCTGGCGGTTGTCGAACCGCCACCGCCGCCCACCCCGCTTCCGCAACCGGAAATGACCGCAGTCAATCCCAGAACGGAAGCCGCCATAATCGACATGGATCCCTTTGTCATGTGTGTCCTCCTTAGTTTGAGGGCTTGTATGAAATCAGGAAACTATCACGAGTCTATACTATCCTTTGCAAACAATGCAACGATTGTTTTAATTAGCAAGGTTCGACTTAGCAGCTCTTATTGTCGATATTTGTCGGAAATCTCACGGAAGGAAGACGATACGCGGGCGGCGAAGTTCTTGGAAAAGAAAGGAGCAATTTCATGGCCACATTTCATTTGCGGACCGACACCACCCATGCGACCTGGAATCGGGATCAGAGGCCGGCGATTCATGTCAGCCCCGGCGACGTGGTGACATTGGATATCTTGGACTCCTCGGACGGGCAGGTGCATCCGGACTCAACTGTCGACACAGTCGCCAACTTGGACTTCGGGCGGGTCAACCCGGTGACCGGACCGGTTTTCGTGGATGGCGCCCAGCCGGGCGACGCCCTGGTCATCACCGTCATGGCGGTCGACGTCGCCGACTGGGGATGGACAGCCAATATTCCAGGATTTGGCCTGCTGTCCGACGCCTTCCCCGAACCCCATCTTCGCATCTCGCAGATTACCGCAGGATATGCCCAAATGCTCCCAGGAATCCGGGTGCCCATTTGTCCCTTCATCGGCACCATCGGACTCGCTCCAGAGATCCCAGGCGATCACCCGCTGGTCCCCCCTACCGTCCAAGGGGGCAACATGGACGTTCGCCACGTGACAGCCCACAGCCGACTCTGGCTTCCCGTCGCCGTACCCGGAGCGCTGTTGTCGGTGGGCGACACCCACGCGGCGCAAGGCGACGGTGAGGTGGCCGGAACCGCCATCGAAACCTCGGGTCAGGTGACGCTTAAAATCGATGTGAAGAAGAAGCTCGCCTTAAAAAGCCCGGAACTCGAGACCGATCCGCGCTCTCACCGCCAGGGCCCCGCGTGGGTGACCACCGGAATCGGCCCTGATCTGTTTCGGGCGGCCCGCCAGGCTGTCGAACACATGATTGAGCGCCTAGCCCGCGAGCTGCGTTTGGCACCAGATGATGCCTATCTCCTGTTAAGCGCAGCCGGCGATCTTAAGATTTCCGAGATTGTTGACGCCCCCAATTGGGTGGTGTCGATGCACCTTCCCACTCATTTGTGGGACTAGCAATCTGTGCAGCAGGCGTGAGGGCAATCAGCCGCGAGCGTCTTTTTGTCCTGGACCGTTTACATGGGCAGTCCGCGAACTTCCCGGGTACGATAGCGTAGTTCTGCGAACTGGCCCATTCGGCGAACGTCGGTCAGTTCCAGCACGGTCTCCGTGGCGATGCGATGGAACAACGGAATCCCCTGGCCGATGATGCGCGGAACCACCTGCACAATATACTCGTCAATTAGTCCTTCAGCGATGAGTGGCGCGAGCAGTAGGCCGCCGCCCACGACCCAAATGCGACCGGGAGCCCGCTGTTTCAGGTCCCGTACAAAAGCCGTCGGGTCCTCTTGAACGAAGGTCACCTCTTGGTTGCCTTGCCGGTTGGTTCGCGAAAAGACATAAGAAGGCTTCCCAGCATAAGGCCAGGCGCGGCCGCCGCGAACAACTTCGTCGTACGTTACCCGTCCCATGACCACGGTATCAATCGTGGCGTAGAAGGCCTCGTAGCCGATATCTTCCGCGTCCTTTTCGGCCTCAAACAGCCAGTCGAGCGCTTGGTTCTCCCGGGCCAAGTAGCCGTCGAGACTCACTGCCCCGTAGAATACGACGTCACCCATGTTCCCTCCAAAGGTTAATCTTGTGGTCCCGATAGTCTATCACATTCCGCGATGCGTCGCGCTGATTCGGCATTATCCCGTCACGAAGGTCGGGCGGATGTTTGAACTCCGCCGTAAACTCACTGCCTAAACTATAAAAAGGGCGACCGCATCCCACGCGCGAGTCGCGTACCTAGATCATCAAACAGGGCGCTGCGACGCCGACTCCATGAAACGCACGGCGGCCCGCACCGCCCGCCGTAAAAGGTGGTTGGGTGAATAGATGAGAATCATTTCTCGGTAGGCGCGCGGAACCAAGGGGGCAGCATGCACCAAGCCGGCCTGCTGGTAAATGCGGGCCATGGGTGCCGGCACCACGGAGACGCCTAGCCCTGCCGCCACAAATCCGATCACGGTGGCGATGCCCCGCGCCTCATAGCGGACGTCTGGTTGCAAATCTTGGGAATGAAACAACTCCAGCACACGGCGTGATAGTCCATGTCCGACGGCAAAGCCGACAAAGGGACGCGCCGCTAAATCGCGAAATTCCGCCGCTTGCACCGGCTTTTCTTCATTAGCGGGAAAAATCGCCAGCAGTTCCTCTTTCCAGAGGCGGCTAATCCCCACGTCGGTTGCCGCCATGGGCAGCGATCCTAGTGCCAAATCCAGACTCCCGCGCCGCACCCCTTCGACCAACTGGGCGGTGTACATCTCATGCACGTCAATCTTCAAGCCCGGGTATCGCTGCACCAGTCCGCGGTAGAGATCAGGGAAACGGTGGGCCGAGGCTGTCGGGACAATGCCCATCTTGATTTCTCCCTGCACCATTTCCCGGTCGAGATCATCGGCAAAGGCCTCCACCTCCGCTACAATCCGCCGCGCCCGTTCCACCAGCACCATAGCTTCCGGCCGAACTCGAGTCCCCTTTGCGTCACGATCGAAAATCCGTTGGCCGACATGCTCTTCTAAAAGCTGCACTTGGCGGCTCACGGCCGGCTGGGTCATATCCAGATGGAAGGCGGCCTGCGACAACGATCCGTATTCGGCGATGGCCACCAAAATGCGAAGCTGGGGCAAACTGACCATACTGTCCACCCGTCCCATAACAAAATTTTATATCTCATTATATCCAAAAACCGCTTGGGTAGCGCCGTCTCCGGGCGCACCATGAGGAAGAAAGGAATGGGATCCGTGATATGTCTTTGAGAACAACCGCGCACTACAAGTGGTGGGCATTGTCAGCCACCAGCCTGGGCATGCTAATGGCGGTCTTAAACGGCACGACGCTGCTCATTGCCCTGCCGACGCTGGTGCGTGCCCTCCATATGAGCGCCTTTCTCTCCATCTGGGTGCTGTTGAGCTATATGGTGGTGCAGACCGCGCTGGTCCTAACCGTGGGACGACTGTCGGATATTTTCGGCCGCAAGCGCTTGTACGTTGCCGGCTTTCTGCTCTTCACGGCCGCGGCCTTGGCGGCCGGTCTTGCGCCCAACGGGGTAACCCTCTTGGTCATCCGGGCCATTCAGGCGATCGGCGGAGCCCTGGTGATGGGAAACGCCACCGCCATAGTGTCGGACGCATTTCCTCGCCACCAGTTGGGTCTAGCGCTCGGCATCAACTCCATTGTCATTGCCCTGGGTCAGGTTTTGGGACCGATTTTAGGAGGGCTTCTTATCACCGTGCTTCCGTGGCACTGGGTCTTCTGGTTTAACGTGCCCATTGGCCTCATGGGCAGCGTTTGGGCTTGGCTGCAATTGAAGGATGTGGTGGCGCCCACTCGCGAGCCCCGTATCGACTATGCGGGAAACGCCGCCTACATGGCCGGCCTCACCAGTCTCTTGGTGGGTGTCACGGCGGGGGGCGTAGAGGGATGGAGCAGTCCCATCAGCTTTGGTGCGATCGCGCTCGGCGTGGCCGCATTCGGTCTCTTCCTGGCGGCCGAACAGCGTGCCCCCTATCCCCTGTTCAGCCTCTCCTTGTTTAAAAACCGCCTATTCGCCATGGGCAATGTGGCCAACCTCTTCATCGCCATGGGGCGCGGCGCCATTGTGCTGTTGTTCGTCTTCTATTTCCAAGGCGGCCGGGGCGATTCGCCGCTTCAAGCCGGCATTCTCGTCATCCCCTTGGCCATTGCCATGGGCGTGACAGCACCGCTTTCCGGATGGATCGCCGACCGCGTGGGCGCTCGAGGACCGGCAAGCTTAGGGGCGCTCTTGGTGGCGGTGGGACTATTGGGCTTCGCCACCACCCTGACCATCACCAGCGCGTATTCCACCATTGCTGCTTGGATGGTGCTGGTGGGAATCGGCAACGGTCTCTTCAACTCCCCCAACACCAGCTCGATTATGAACGCCGTCGCTACCAACCAGCGCGGTGTCGCAGCCGGCACCCGCACGATGCTGCTCAACACCGGCAACGTCTTTTCCACCGCCTTTGTGCTGGCGCTGATCGCGTCCAAATTGCCCGCCCGGGTGACCATGGCGATTCTTTCCGGGACCACCGGATCGCTCTCACCGGCGCAATTAGGAAGCTTTTCGGAGGTCCTGCGCTTGGCGTTTCTGATTATGGCGCTCATCGCGCTGGGGGCCGCCTGTCTCTCCTGGCTTCGCGGCAGTGCCCGCCCACAAGTTCAGCCCGAGACTCAAGGACAGATATCACGAGTCTCTTAACATGAAACACAAGGGGCTGACTCAAAAGGCTTTTGCCCTAAAATTTTCTCCCACCTGACCCCCGAAAACAGGGAGGTAGATGACCCGCTTCCTCCACTAACCGGGGTAAAACGGGCACATTTTAGGGATGGCATCACTGCCAAGGTACCTTTTGAGTCAGCCCCTTGTCATGCGGCTACAATTTCGAAAGCAGCACCCGGGCCGCCACCTGCACCGGATCCCAGACATCGGAAAAAGGCGGCGCGTAGCCTAGATCGAGATCCAAGAGGTCAGCCACCGTCATTTCCGCCGTAAGCGCCGTAGCCACCGTATCAATACGGAGTGCGCTTCCCGGACCTCCGGTAATTTGGCCGCCGACGAGGCGCCCGCTCCCCTTTTCGGCCAAGATCTTGACGCGAATGGGCGCCACATCGGGGAAATACCCCAATTTAGTCTCACTCTGAATCGCGGCAGCCACGCTCTCGATCCCCGCATCGGCTGCCTCGCGGGACGAGAGGCCGGTTCTAGCCACCTCCAGGTCGCCCACCTCGGTGACGGCGGTGCCCACCACCCCCGGAAAGACCGCCTTCCCGCCGGCGAGATTGAGGCCCACAATGCGCCCTTGTTTATTGGCCACAGTGGCTAAAGGTATGTAGACTGGCCGTTTGGATACGCGGTGGAAGGTCTCAGCCACGTCACCGGCGGCCCAAATATGAGGTACGTTGGTACGTAAATCGGGTGCAACCCGCACCGCCTCCCGCACACCCAGCTCGATACCCGCGGTGCGCGCGATCTGGCTTTGAGGCTTAACCCCCAATCCCACCACGACAATTTCGGCGGGGATGACCTCACCCCCGGCCAATACCCCCGAGACCTTTCCATTGGCGCTCAGCACTGCTTCCAAGCCAACGCCAAGTTTGACGTCCACCCCTAGCTGGCTTAGCGCTTTCTCAATGTCTTGGGCCATATCAGGGTCCATACTGCCCATGAGCTGATCGGCTTTCTCAATCAGCGTCACCTTGATGCCGAGCCGGATTAGGTTGTCGGCCATCTCCAGACCAATGTACCCGCCGCCCGCCACCACCGCACGCTTTGGCTTTTCCTGCTCAATCCAGGTGCGCATGGCTACGCCGTCGTTAAGCGTCTTTACGGTAAAGACGCCGGGGCTGGTGATATTGTCAACATCCGGATAAATGGGGGCCGAGCCGGTGGCAATGACCGGTTCGTCATAGGGCTCGCGCCGCGCGTGTCCATCGCTGTCCACCACCTCGAGACGCTGGGCTTTCGCATCGATACTGACGGCCTCATGGCCGACCCAGACCCGAATTCCCGACTTTGCCCAAAATTGATCGGGGGTCCGTGCGACAAGCTCATTCACATCGTCGACAAACTTGCCGACATAGTACGGGACGCTTCACGCCGAATAGGACGTGATGAGCCCTTTCTCGAAGGCGAGCACCTCCAGTTCAGGATTTCGCCGCTTGGCTTGGGACGCCGCGCTCATTCCTGCGCCGTCCCCGCCAACAATGACAATGCGTTTCGGCATGTTATTCCCTGCCTTTCCTCAGATGCCATATTTGTCCTTATTGTACCGTCGAGAACGTGGCAAACCTAGTTTCTTGGCAACGAGCCTCAGCATCCGTATGATGGAGAAGGCGTCGAGTTCAGCAAATAATTCGAAGCTCTTAGCAATTTTCATCCTGTCCACATTTCAAGGAGGATTCGTATGAGTCATTCCGAAGCCGAACACACCCCTTCGGGCATCCTCGGCGAGGTCGAAACTGTTGGTATTTTGCCGGTTCCCGACGATCAGCGCACCATGTCGCCCGGCAAGATGACGGTGGTCTGGCTAATGGCCTCCGCCTCTGCCACCACTCCCCTAATCGGGGCGCTCTTGTTCCACTTCGGCGTCACCGACATGATTTTTGCCATTGTCTTAAGTTGGCTGATTGGCCTCGTCCCTGCCGGACTCTTTTCGGAGATGGGCCGCGAAGTACCGCTGACCGGGCTCATCGTCGCTCGGAAGACCTATGGCACCTCGGGCGCATTTTTATTCTCAGTGCTCTTTACCTTCGTCAACATGGGCTGGTTCGGTCTGAACACCGCGGTTGCCGGCGAGACGCTACAGGCCATTACCCACATGTCGGGCACCCTGTGGTTCTGGATCATCGGCGTCGTGCAGGTGGTGCTGGTGCTTTTTGGCATGAAGTGGCTGGAATACTTCTATCGGTACACCTCCGTGGTTCTGCTGGTCTGTTACGGAGTGCTCGCGTATCTGTTATTCTCCCGCTTCCACGTTGCCATGCCCGGGGCAACCGCCCCCATGGCCTGGGGCACCGCCATTACCACCGTCGTCACCTTCTCCATCTTGGCGTGGACCTATAAGGTGTCGACCGTCTCGCGCTTCGCCACGCCGGCCTCGGAACCCAAGGGGCGGACCGCCTTCTTCTTGGCGCCTTCGGTAGGAATTATGGTCTCGGTGCTGGTCATGGGTCTCATGGGGATGTACTCCCAACAAGCCACTGGAAACTGGAACTTGGCATTGCTTGGCGCGCATGCCCCCGTTTGGGGCGTCATTGCCGCCGTGGGCGTGGCGTTGGCCATTATCCACACGAATGCCATGAACCTCTATCCATCAACCGTCGACTTATTGGTCGCGCTCAACACTCTGAGAAAGCCGAGTCGTTGGGAGCAGCCCATTGCCACCATTATCTTAGGCGTCTTGGGCACGGTGTTGGCCATTCTTGGCATTTTAAACCATGTTCAGGGATTCCTCGACGTGATTGGCGACGTCATCATCCCGTTCACCTTCATCATGCTGGTGGACTGGGTCTGGGTGCAGAAAAAGCGCACGCCAGCAGGCGAGTTCTTTGAGCGGCCAACCACGACGCGAGGATGGTGGAGCTGGTCGGCGGTTATCACCTTCGCCATTGGCGTCGTCATCTCCATTTGGGGCGGCAATTGGCTTCCCGGCCTCTTTACTACGGTGCTTCCCCTGCCGGTGGTTGGGGGACTCATTTCCGCCATTTTGTACGCCTTATGGGCGGTGCCACGGGCCAATCCCCAGAACGCCTAACCTGACGCTGGGCCGGGTTCTCCCGGCCCCTTTTCTTTGAGGGTGCTTCGTCGACGAATCACGGAACGGGACAAAGCTGTCCCCCCTAACCACGCAGGCGCATGGCCGCCTGCTGCATCACGCTAAGCTTAGCCTGTGCCACGGTTGCACTATTCATGGGTCGCTGCGAGAAAGTCCCAAATCCACAATCCGGATTGAGGAACAGGCGGCCGGGATCGGTGTACTGGGCCGCTTCCCGAACTCGTTTCATAACCTCATCCACCGTTTCCACACGATCCGTCCGCGGGTTAACCACCCCAAGCCCAATCCCTTGCGGCAAATCCGCCAGCAACGCCATCGATCCGGCACGTTCGGTGGCGAATTCCAATACTAGCTGATCCACCTTGAGCTGGGACAAGTAAGGAATCAACGGCGCATAGCTCCCGCGCAGCAGCACCTCCTCGTGACGACTCCAGTTTCCACGACAGACGTGCACACCGAGCGTTACGCCGTCGTGGCTGAGATCTTCCACCACCCCGTTAATCAAGTGGGTGGCGAACTCAAGTTCTTGTTCAGCATCAGCTTTTGCGGACAGCGCCCCGCACATGAAGGTGCGGTGAGCATTCTTTTGAGTAAACACCAATTCAGTTAATACCGGTTCATCCAACTGCACCATCGCTACTCCACTATCTATCAAGTCCCGTACTTCTTCGCGCAATACCCGGACCACATCATCGGCCAAGTCTTCTTTCGTGGGGTAAAATGGCCCTGTAAGGCCCTCGACCCACATAGCGCGGGTCAATAGGTATGGGCCTGGCAAGGCGACTTTGATAGGTCGGTCCGTCACGGATCGGAGAAATGCCACTTCCGACTGCGCAATCGAGCGGCCACGGTTGATACGCCCCACGGCCACAGGATTCCGGAGTGCAAAAGCCGGGACGTCCAACGTTCCCAGAATCTCTTCGAAGCCCGCCTTGTCTTCCACGTATGGAAGCATTTCGGAGACAGTCATCATCTCGACGTTGTCGAGGGCGGCTGCCACAAAGGAAATGAAGTTGTCGCGGCGCTGCTCGCCGTCTGAAACCATGGTGACACCGGCCTCTTCCTGCGCGCGGACCACCGCGCGCACCGCATCGTCGGCCACTGTCTGAAAATCCTGATCGCTGATTCGGCCTGCGTGGCGATCGCGAAAAGCCGCTTGCACCGCTTCCGAGCGTGGCCAACTGCCCACCACCGTGGTGGGAAATCTAGAAATACTCACGATGTCTCCCCCTCTAAACCATCATCCAACGAAGCCTCATCGTCACCACCGGCATTAACGTTTGCACCAGCGGCGAGCGTTTCAACGTCATCTGCCAGACCTCATCCAGCGCGGCCCGTGTAGCCGGACTCGAGACATAGAGAACCCCTTCGAGGGAGGAGATGCGGGGAACGCCCTCGGTGTCCACCCCCAGGTGTGTCAAGATATTCTCAAGGCGTGCACTGCCGACCAGTTCCATGTCATCGATGAGGAGGTGCCGTTCGGCGGCGACTTGGGAAAATCCCATCAAAACCGCCCCGGCCACCGCGGACACCAGATAATCCACGGCGCTAGGGGCCTCGACTTCTTCAGCAAAGGATGCCGGCTGCCCAACCTGCCATTCCAAATTGCGGCCGTAGACGCGCGCTGGTGCCTTGGGACGATATTGAACCCGAACGCGCCACACATACTGTTCAGCCGCCTCCAAGTCCTGTTCGACACTCGTAGGCAGTTCTCGCTCGACACCTTTTCTGACGTGATAGTAGGTATAGCCGCCCTCTTGAGGCCATTGCCCTACCAGCGTGTGACCCGTCATCCTGCACCATGCCGGCAGATCGACGCTGACCGACGGCTCTCGGCTTTGTACCTCCAAAATTTGTCCGGGGCTCAGCGGCGCGATAGCCCGGCGGATAATCAGCAGCAAGCCGGACCCGCAATCCAGGTCACCCCCATCGCATACGGCATTATAAGGCGGGCGCTCTGCCGACCCGCCTTGTCTCTGTTCTCCTGCCACGGACATGCCCTCTTTAGTACGTAATGCTGGAGGCACCAGGCTTCATGAATTCAACCAGCTTGGCTCCGCCCACGATGGTTGCCCCTTCCACCAACGCGGTCTCGTCGAGGTGGCGCTTCTTGAAACACGGACTGCAAACATAAATTTTTCCGCCTTCCTCTACGAACTGGTCCATCAAGTCTTTGAGCGGCGCGAAGCCTTCTTCGTGGATAGTCTCGGCCCGTCCCTTTTCCGCAAGATACACTCCATTGGTCGAGAGAAAAACCAACGTCTCGCTCCCTGACGCCACCGCCGCATTGGCTACGACAAATCCAACGGTCGCCTTGTCGCCATCGTCGTCCGCGTGAGTAATGCTCACCATAAAGCGATCAGCCATCTTGCTCCACCCTTTCTGTTCTTTTTGTCCGTATCTGCTGCCGATGATCTAATGACCTACCGTTTTCGAATCCAGAAATGAATTGCGCGCGTATCGCTGTTGCGATCCATTTGGGTCAGTTCATAACCCCGCATGCGACACCAGGCGGGAATATCTTCAATCGACCCCGGATCCCGTGTAATCAGCTCAAGGACGGCATCGGGAGGAAGTTGCCGCATGCGACGGCTTAATGCGACGACCAACTCACCGCAGCCCATGTCGCCTGCATCATACGTCGCGGTGGTCTCAGATTCCATTGCGGTTCCCCTTCCGGCTATTGTAGAAACTGCTTTAAGATGGGGCCTGTCTTCCAGGTCGCAAGACCTTTGAGGATGTCACCATCATTGACAATCAAAATGATCGCCACGGCAATCGTGAGCCCCCCGGCAATTTGGTTGATGCGAACGATGTGGTGGTCCTTGAGGTTTTTAAACTGACGCACGATGCTCTGGCCGAACACGCCAACCACCAGGAACGCCAACCCAAAGCCCACCGCATAGACAATCAGCGTCACGATGGCTTTCCCGAGATAGGGATTGCCCGCAATAAGCGTGAGGGTTAAGAGCAACGTCACCTGAAATCCCATGGCGAGCCCGATTCCCGTCACATAGGACCCCCACAAGCTTGGCGCAGTCGCGCCAGCCGCACCGCCCCGAAGTCGAGGGTTAAACCATCCCAACCGGAGAACCCCGACCCGTTCTAGGCCGACCACCAGCAGCACAATGCCGCCTGCGACGCCCAGGGCGCTCATGGCGTGGGGGAACCACTGCAAGACGAAGGCAGCCGACAGCCCCAACACAATGACCACCGTCAACACCCCGAACATAAGCGCTAACGCATGCTGCAACCGCATGCGAAAAGCCGCTCCCGAAGAGCTCCCAACCTGAGAGCCCACCCCGCCAATATGACCCACAAAGGCGGGGAATATGGACAACAGTCATGGGGCGCAAAAAGAGAGGAGTCCGGCCACAAACGCAGCACCTAGCAACGATTTCACCTCCCCCTGATTTCCGCCATCTAATGCCGAGCATACATTTGTTGGATCCCTTTCTCACTAAGTCATTCATATTTTGCATATGGTTAAGCGTCACGACGTCGACACACCGCTGCAACAAGGGTTTTTGGGAATGACGCCTGGCCTCTCATGGCGTTCTGAAGACAAGCGTATTGGTTGCGATGATGGGCGGTTACAGCAGGGATGATTCCGATAGGACACCGCATACCCCCTCGTGTCGTGCCGGGTGAATTTGGCCGCCCTGCGCAACGCGCTAAATTTTCGAAGGCCAAGCGATCGATCCAATACGCACTCAGTGTATCATGTGTTATGATACACTTGCCACCTGACGATTCATCCGTAACCACATGGAACCATGAATGAAGGAGGAGTCATGCAAGAGAACGCTTTGCGTCTAGAGAATGTGACGAAACGCTACGGGACCATGACCGCTGTCGACAACCTGACGTTGACGGTGCCATCCGGCATTGTTTTCGGCCTGCTCGGCCCCAATGGGGCTGGGAAGACAACCACGCTGGAAATCGTTGAAGGCCTTCGACGGCCTGATGTCGGACACGTGTGGTGGGGCGACGTCGATGTTGCGCAACGCCCAGAGCGGGCCCGATCACGGTTTGGTGTACAGCTGCAGACTAGCGCATTTTTTGAATTGCTGACGGTCAGAGAAACCCTTGAGCTGTTCCATAGCTTCTATCGCCGTCGCCTTCCGGTGCCCGAACTGATTTCACGCCTTGACTTAGAAGAGAAGCAGAATGCCCGAGTCGACGGCCTCTCGGGCGGCCAGCGCCAACGTCTGGCCCTAGCCGTGGCGCTGATCAATGACCCGGAGGTGGTGTTTCTTGACGAGCCATCTGCTGGTCTCGATCCCCAGGCACGCCGCAAGTTGTGGGAGGTCATCTTGGGGTTGAAGGCGGAAGGCCGAACCGTCGTGTTGACCACCCATTACATGGAAGAGGCGGAATTTCTGGTCGATCGCCTGGCGATTATCGACCGCGGCCGTGTCCTCGACGAGGGAACGCCCCGGGAGCTCATTCAGCGCCATATGCCGGCCGCCGTCGTCGAGGTGTCGCGATCAGTCGGAGTGAATTCCACGGTGGACCTGCCTGCCGTGCGGCGGATGGAAGAACGTGATGAGGTCACCATGCTGGTCAGCGACCGCCTCGAAGACACGCTTGTGGGTCTCGTCAACTGGGCCCAGCGCGAAGGACGCACCATCACGGGACTCACCACCCGCAATGCCACATTAGAAGATGTTTTCTTGGAGCTGACAGGGAGGAGCTGACAGGGAGGAGCTTACGCGAATGAACGCCATTATCGTGCTTACCCGCAGTCTGCTTCGACAGACGGTACGCAATCGTCAGGGCTTGTTTTGGACGTTGTTTTTCCCTCTCGTGCTCATGCTCGTCTTCAGCTTCCTCGGGAACTCTCAAAATCGGGTCAACTTAGCCATCGTTGCACCCCCGGGGCAATCACCTGCCGTCGTCAAGGCCTTTCAGCAATCTCCGCTTTTTCACGTCCAGAAGCTCGGCCGCCATGCCGCTTTGCAGGAGGTGCAACGGGGACAAATGGACGCAGCTCTGCTCATCCCTTCCGAAGTAGCGCACCACACCACAACACTAACCCTGCGATACAACAACGCGAACGCGGTGAGTGCGCAGCAGGCTGTCGGTGCCGTTGATGCCTTTGTAGCCCAAACCGACATTGCATTGTCGGGAAGTCCCCCGCTCTTTCGAGTGTCCGCGCATGCGATGACGCACTCACACAGTGCCACCTACCTGGACTTTTTGCTGCCGGGCATCTTGGCGCTGATGACGATGCAAAATAGTCTCTTTGGCATTGGATCCGGTTTGACCCGGTGGAAAGAAAAAGGCATCCTGCGGCGTTTTCGGGCAACTCCAGTCAAGCCGGCCCAATTGCTCGCAGCCACGGTCGTCAACTATGTGGTGATCGGTCTCGCGAGTGCGGCTATCGTAATTGGATTCGCCACCCTCATCTTGCATGCGTCCGTTTTGGTGCCTGTGGGGCCGACCCTGTTGGTTTTGCTCCTGGGCATGGCCTCCTTCTTGTCGATCGGATTTATCGTCGCCGGGTTATCGAAAAGCCAGGAAGCGACAATCCCCATCATTAACCTCATCAGCTTCCCCATGATGTTTTTATCGGGTGTTTTTTTCCCGGTGTCGTCGCTGCCCCGTATTCTGGCTGACATCGTCCAATACTTTCCCCTCACGTATGTCTCCAACGCATTACGCGGTCTTATGAGCGGCCAATTGACCATCGGCGCCGCAGCGTTTCGAACCGACATGGTGGGTTTGGCGGTTTGGATCGTAGTGACAGGGGCCATAGCGTCTCGGGCTTGGCGGTGGGAATGAGCCGGTAGGTCCGTCTGCGCGCAGCCCGTGCAATTTTGGACAAGACCGACACGGAGGGAGCGATGCATTTGGAGGAACGGGACGTCGGCCCACTCCGCTTTGTGCTGGATTTAAGCCAACCCATCTATGAACAGATCGTGGAACAGATGAGCGGTGCCATTGCGCGGGGGGACTTGGACCTGGGCGAGAAGCTTCCATCGGTCCGTGACCTGGCGCAGGGCCTGAAGGCCGCTCCCAATACCGTCGTGCATGCGTATCAGGAATTGGAGCGTGAAGGTCTCATCGAAACCCGGCGTGGCCAAGGCACCTTCGTCACGACGTCGACGTCCGTTGTTCACGAATTTCGGACGACACTTGCCAAAGAGCTCGCGGCTCAGTTTCTTCAGCAAATGCGGCGATTAGGGTTTTCGCTCACCGATATTCAACATCTGTTGTGGGAGCGAGGTAAAGGAGGAAACAAGACCTGATGGCAAACTTGGTGGGGGCGTGCACCGATGTGAGTAACGGTATGGCAAACGGATCGCCCTTGACCGGCTGACTCTCGAGATTTCCAGGGGCGGGATTATCGGGGTTCTGGGACCGGACCTAATGGCTCAGGCAAGTCCACCTTGTTCCGCACCTTGATGGGACTCACCCGACCGGACACCAGCCATCCGCGTCATGGGCGCCCATCCCGGATGGCAGAGGAATGCTGATACGAGAGAAAAAATGGTACGGTGGGATGGTGGCTCGCCTGCGATGCCGCGATGGAAGCTCTTGCTGTCGAAATGGGTGGCGTCCATGATTTTGATGGTGCCGAGATCAGGCTACCTCGCGGTGCTGACTCTGCTTGGGATCTACACCATGGTCGTGAATGGCACCCTGTCGTCCACCGTCCAATTCCATTTTTTACTCAACGGCTTGATTTAGACCGCCATGATGTACTGTCTCATTCCGCCTATGGCGGCCCTGGGGGTGCTGTTGGGCGTCCTGACCTATTCGCGGTTGAAGGATCTCAACCCGGCTGTTTGGCTGCTGCTGATAGCGGCGAGTTGGCTACCAGTGACGCACCCTAGCTTGTACGTGGCCGTCAGCCAATCGACGACGCTGACCGTCAAGCCAGCCTTCGGTACAGCGATAGGCGACATGGCGTCTCGCCTGTGGCATCGTTTGGCTGGCCACCCGCGTCTTGACCCGGTTGACGGCCATTTAGCGTCACAAGCCAACGGCGGAACTCGCAGGTGCAGCGAACAAGAGCGCTGCCTTGGCGACTGGTGAAAGACTTGGAAGAAGAGCTATCCGGATGCAGTGATGACCAGAACCAATACAGAGACACTTCGTGTTGATCCATCTTCCAATTGATAGTGGTTGCTCAAAAGTGAGAACCAGCGGCAAGCACTTATGCGCTAACCCCCCGTTCGCGTAAGACAACGGAGTAATGTCGAATTGCGTGCTGACCAAATAGTGGACCGTATGAAATTGGTCGCCGGCACGAAGAAGCATAGGACGACGCCTAAACAACCATGGGGGGCTCTTAGGCTACCACGCGGTGCCAGCGCCGGGGCCTGAAAATCCAAGGCCCCCGGCCCATGGCCACCTTCACTGCCCCTCCCTCCAGCCATTCACGCTGGGGCATCCATTACAACTTTATTCCCGGCCAGTACGGCCAGGAATCTCATACCCTCTTGCAATACCAAAGCCAACCCAGTATCGTATTCATAACAAGCGCTTGCTTGGTTAGGAGGAGATACTGTGTCCGACCGGGAAATGGAGTTCAATCAACGGATTGCCGCGGGAGAGAAAATTGAAGCCGTGGACTGGATGCCGGATGAATATCGCAATCTCTTGATTAAACAGATTCACATGCACGGCATCAGTGAAATCATGGGTGCCTACCCGGAAAAAGAATGGGTAACCAAGGCTCCCTCAATCAAGCGAAAGCTCGCCTTGAACGCCAAAGTGCAGGATGAAATTGGCCATGGCCAAATGCTGTTGCGGCTTGCCGAGGATTTGAGCCGACCCTATCATCGCGGCCGCGAAGCCTTGATGGATGATGTGTTGGACGGGCGCGTCAAGTTCCACAACGTCTTTCACTTGGAAGCGCCGACCTGGGCGGACGCTGGCGTCATTGGATTCTTAGTCGACGGAGGCGCCATCATTACCCAGGCCATGCTGTTAAACTCCTCGTACGCGCCGTATGCCCGCATGTTGAAGCGGATTGTCGCGGAAGAAAGCTTTCACATGCAGCACGGCGAATCGGTGGTATTGGCGCTGGCCTCGGGAACCGAGGAGCAACGCGCGATGCTGCAGGGCGCGATTAACCGTTGGTGGCCCGCCATGATGTTCTTTTTCGGACCGCGAGAAATGGGACCATCATCCAAGCGGATGCTGGACTACCGAATCCGCACCATGACCAACGAAGAGCTTCGGCAAAAATTCATCAACCGCTATGCCCCCCGCATCCAAGCCCTGGGCATCGACATTCCAGATCCGGCGCTTCGGCACAATCCGGCAACTAACCTCTGGTCCTACACCGATCCGGACTGGGAGTGGTTTTCTGATGTCGTGCACAACAATGCCGGCCCCATGTCTCAGGCGCGGCTGGCGCTGCGCCGCCAAGCCCAGCAGGATTTGGCCTGGTTCCGCCAAGCGCAACAGCGTGCTGCCGCAGCGGCGACCCGCGGCGCCTAAAATGCTAGAAAGGAGTGGCTCCCTTGGCCATTGACGATCTTCCGGTATACGAGGTGTTTTGGCAAAAGGACGCCCTAAGCTTTGCCACACATGTGGGCAGCGTTCGCGCGGCGTCGGACCAGGCGGCTTTGGAAGCGGCCCGTGAAGCGTATTTTCGGCGCGACAGCGCGTTTGACATCTGGGTGGTCCGCGAGGACCACATTGCACGGGCTCGTGTGATACCCGAAACCCTGCCGGACGCTCCCGAGACCAAGTCGTACCGCCTGCCCAATGGGTACGACAACGCGCCCTTATGGAAGAAGTTTAAGGCGCAGGCACAAAAAATCGAGGATGTGGCCGCCGAAATGGCCGCGTCTCAAGGAGGGTCAGAACGGTGAGGCTGGTTACCCAGGAGCACATTGACGGATTAAAGCATCTTCTCATCCCCGTGGCGGATGACGAATGGATGATGGGACACCGAGGGTCCGAATGGCTTGCACTCGCCCCCGATCTGGAAGAAGATCTGGCGCTAAGCTCGTTAAGCCAGGACGAGATGGGCCATGCCCAGCTCTTTTACGACTTGGCGCACGGGTTGGGCGAGAGAGAGGCCGATTATCAAGTGTACCACCGCCCCGCCGACCGCTGGCATCACGCCGCGCTGACCGCCAGGCCGCGGGATGGTTGGGCCGAATGGGTGGTGCGCCGCTACCTCTATGAAATCTTCGACAGTGTGCGCCGCCGGGCTTTCAGCCAAATCCCCTATCCCCCCTTGCTGGCCGCGCTGAAGAAAATGGACCTTGAAGAATCGTACCACCTTACCCATTCGCGGTCCCTGATGCGCGCCCTGGCGTTTGGCGGTTCGGAAAGCCGCGCGTACCTCGACCAGGCGCTCAAGACGGACTGGCCGCTGGTCCCCGATTTCTTTGAATGGTCCGGGCCGGACGATTTCTGGGCCGGATTCGCGGTCCATGATCTCGCACCGAGTGTCATGCGCAGCAACGTCCAATCCGTGGTGCAACGGGACTTTTCCGACTGGGGAATTGCCTGGCCGGGCGACTTTGGGCCCGCGTCCCGAAAGGCCCGCCACCACATCGGCTCAGATGAACTCGCAGCACTGTTGAACGAGATGCGAGAAGTCCGACAGGTAGCCCCGGCGTCCAATTGGTAGACCGGGGAACAAAGGAGATTCGAAATGGTGACGAGACAAGAGGTGCTGCATCGTCTGCAGGCGGTGCACGATCCGGAAATTCCAGATCTGAGCATCGTCGACATGGGGATGGTGACCGACGTGGTCGTGACGAACGACTCCGTAGAGGTGACGCTCAGACCGACCTATATTGGCTGTCCCGCTTTAGACTGGATCAAATCCGCCGTCGAACGTGCCCTGGAGCCCACGATAGCCGAGGTTCAATTTAACATGACCGCTTTGTGGTCCACGTCAGATTTGTCGGAACAAGGTCGCGACCGGTTGAAGCGGTTCGGCATTGCCCCGCCGCGGGAAGGCGGCGAGGCGGTGGAGTGTCCGCATTGCGGATCGGACGACACCCACATGACCAGTCCGTTCGGATCCACCCTCTGTCGTTCCATCTACTATTGCCAGCACTGCCAAGTTCCCTTTGAAGCGTGGAAGACGCTGGGGCGAGCCTAGTTGCCGCGCCCCCCACACCAACAGGGTGGGATTGCCTTGTTCGGCGAACACCACGGGTGAAAGAGAATGCGCCGTCTCAGTCGGGACTCTGAGACGGCGTTGGGTGTTCTCATGATTTTCCGCTACGCTTGGCTTTCTACCGCTTCTTGGTGGCGACTGGGCGCCTCTTCGCTCCACAGCAAAAAATCGATGGCATCCACCAATGCCTGCCATGACGCGACCAAGATATTGCGCGACACGCCGACTGTCTGAATCACGCGGTTGTGGTATTCCGATCGGATCCACACGCGCACGGCAGCCCCCGTCGCATCCCGCCCGTTCAGAACCCGCACTTTGTAGTCGGTTAAATGCAGATCGCGGACTTGCGGGTAGACTTGGGTCAGCGCCTTCCGCATGGCCTCGTCCAATGCATGGACGGGTCCAGCGCCCTCTCCCACCTCCACGAAGCGGGCGCCGCCCACCAGAATTCGCACTGTCGCCTCACAAATGGATGTGGAGTCGTGCGTGACGGAAACATGAAACCGGTCGACCCCGTAATAGGCCGGGACGTGATGCAATGATCGCTCGACCATGAGCCGCATCGACGAGTCGGCATCCTCGAACTGATAGCCGTCGGCCTCCAATTGCTTGACTTGCTCCACCAGGGCTTGAATTTGCTCGGCATTCAACAACGAGTCAAAGTGATACAGCAAATTGGAACGGCCAGAGAGCTCAGACACCAAAATCCGCCGCGTCTGTCCCACTTGAGCCGGGTCGATATGTTCGTAGGCTTCCGGATGCTTGCGCACCGCCCCCGCGTGCACCCCTCCTTTATGGGCAAAGGCATTTTCACCCACATAGGGGGCGCCGTCATCAGCGGCCAGATTGGCGATTTCGGAGACCGTACGAGACAACCGGGTCAAGTCCTTGAGCCGCTCGACGCGGCCCGCCTCGAAGCCCATTTTCCAAACCAAGTTCGGCCAAACGGTACATAAATTGGCGTTTCCGCAACGCTCGCCATACCCATTGATGGTTCCCTGCACCATGGTGGCCCCGGCGGCCACGGCCTCCAGGGAATTAGCCACCGCAAGCCCGGCATCATTGTGAGCATGAATGCCCAACGGCAGTCGGCTGACAGTTTTCGCAGCCTCCACGCCATTACGAATGTCGATGGGCAGCCCACCACCATTGGTGTCGCACAAAACCAGCCATGATGCCCCACCGGCCTCCGCTGCCGACAATACCGCCAAGGCATAATCGGGTGCGGCTCGGTACCCATCGAAATAATGCTCAGCATCAAATATGACCGTGACGCCGTGCTCCACCAAGAAGCGAACCGATTCCTCCACCATGCGCAGGTTTTCGGTCACGTCGGTCTCGAGGATCTGCTCGACTTGAAAGACGGACGCCTTGCCAAAGAGGGTCGCGACCGGGACTTCCAATTCCAGAATGCTTCGCAAGCTGGCATCCTCATCGACCAAAATGCCCTTCCGGCGCGTGCTGCCGAATGCCGCCACCTGCGCGGTTTGGAACTGGCCACGAGTGCGTTCAAAAAACGCCGTGTCTTTCGGGTTGGACGCCGGCCATCCGCCCTCGATGAAATCCATGCCGTAATCGTCAAGAAGCTGCGCAATTTGGAGTTTGTCCTCCAACGACAAGCTGAGACCACGGCGTTGTGTCCCATCCCGCAATGTCGTGTCATACAAATAGACTCGTGCCATCCCGTTGCAACCCCCTGTCGCGTTAATGAAATAAAGTTTCGAACACTATACCATAATGGATAAGGTTTCCGGGACGGCGTTAGAAATATGGTGGCCGGGAATCGCGTTCCCATGTTGCGCGCGTCGGCCTTACTCTCTAACCGATAATTCACTGAATCGAAAGAAAGGCATTGTGAGGGGACAAAAAAGCGCAGAGAGGGTGGCCTCTACCGAGGGTTGTGCGCGTTTTCCGCTCTGATGGCGCCTTCTATAAGAAAGGTGATGCCTCTCAATCGCCCATTAAGCACGGGGAGACCCCGCATGTCTCTCTGGGGCCTCCCAGTCCGCAGAAAACGTAGCGCAGGACGCCAGCTGGCTTCCTGCCTCTCACGCTTCCCCTGTTCCCGATCCGGACAGTTTCCCATAGATCTTTAACAGCCCGGCCACATCCGAGTCTCCCTCGCCCATTTGGCAGGCCATCTGATACAAGCTGGCCACTAAGGCCAGCCCCGGCAAGGGGACACCCAATTCCCACGACAAATTGGTGGCCAGGCGCAGATCTTTGACCATCAGCCGCGCGGCGAAATCCGGAGGAAATCGCCCGGTTAAGAGCTTCTCCCGCTTGGATACGGCCATGCCGTTGTTCGCCCCGCCCCCCGCGATCACATCCAAAAACTGCTCCGGGTCCAGGCCGCTACGTTGAACAATGGAGAGTCCCTCGGCCACGGCCAGCATATTCAGGGCTGCCATCGTGTTGTTGGCCAGCTTGACCGTGCTGCCGGCGCCCGACGGACCAACATGCAGAGCGTTTCGTCCCATAGCTAAAAAGAGTGGCCGGGCCCGTAAAAACCCCTCTTCGGGACCGCCGACCATAAACGTCAAGATGCCGTCCCGGGCCTGGGGCGCACTCCCGGTGACCGGCGCATCCAGCATGATGGCCCCGCGCGCCGCGAATTTCCGGCTCAGCGCCCGGACGAGTTCGGGCGACACGGTACTGGAGTCGATGACCAGCGTTCCCGGGCGAACGGTTGCAAGACACCCCTCGTCCTCTCCACCAAGGACCGCGTCGACGGCGGCGTCATCGGACAGCATCGTCACGATGACATCGGCCTCCTTCGCCCCTTCCGCCGGGGACGACGCCACCTCCACACCCTGCTCCCGAAACCATGCCAAAGGCTTAGAGCTTCGGTTATAGACGGTAAGGGCATACCCCTTGGCCAATAGATTTTTCGCCATAGGGGCCCCCATGGTTCCCAAGCCGGCAAAGAAAATACGCATCATATCTGTCCTTTCGCATCGTGGAGAATGGGCACCGCCAAGTCCGCCACGGGGCATCCCGGCGGGCTCATCAACTCTTCCAGCCCTAGCCTTCGAATCTGTTCCCAGGCTACGCGTGCCCGGTGCACCCGCTCTCTTCCCAACTGCACGGCTTGAGCCTCCCAATGTTTCCCGCTGGGATAAATGTTGGGTGCGTTGCGAACGCCGAACTTCAAGTAAACGGGGGCCAGGTAGCGGATGAAGTCTTCGATTTCCCGGTACCGCACAAAGCCTCCCACATCGTCGGGCGATTCGACGTAGATATCCAGTGGGACGCCGGTCACTTGCCGTATTGTCGACATTTGCTCTACCGTCAAGTCTGTCGGACAGTTGTAGGTGGCCACCCCAAAATCACTGAGGAGCTTGATGGACAAGGGGTTGGCCGCACCCATCATCACCGACACTTTAATACGCATGTCCTCAGGCCAAATGCCCTGCTGCTTGAGCTGCTGGTGTGCGGCAATGAGCCCTTCGTCCGCCACCAGCACCGATCGAATCCCCAGTTCGTAGGCCCGGAACACATCGTCGAGCGCCGCGCGAACCGCATCGATTCCCCGGAGGCGCGGTCGGACCACCCCGCCATTCGGGGCCGCCTGCATCGCCGACGGCTCAAATCCGGCCCGGGGGCCCACAAATAAACTCACCTCAACCGCATGCTGGCGTCCCATGGCCGCCATTTCGCCAATCTCGCTGTCGGTCAAGAGCTGAATGCCGCTCCCTTCGGACACGCGATGGAGCGGAACATCCAAGTTCTTTGCCTCATCAAGGACCGCTTCCAGAACACGGGGGCCTTCCACGCTGGGAATTTCAAAGCGGAATGATCCTCCATCCTGAAACCGAACGGCGCTCGGCTCGCGCTTGTCGTCATCAAGGGGCATATTGAGAGCCACCAATGCCCTTTCGCTTTGCCTCATGGCGAATCCCTCCTCTTCTCTTGGACCCGCTAGTGGGTGGATTCAAACCCGCGGCGCTGCTCCCATCCCGTCCGGAAGAGCGGCAGGAAGTTCTGCGGATTGTATGGGTGGCGCAGAATTTCATCAATGTTCAAGTCCGCGCCCAGCCCAGGTGCCTCCGGCGGCACGACATAGCCGTTCTCCTGGGTCAGGTGATGGGTTAATAGGCGTCCTTCCCATTCGGCGTTGAACTCGTCGAAGAACTCGTGCAGATAAAAGTTGGGACTGGCGGCGTTGAGGTGAGCGCAGACCAGGGAGCAAATCGGGCCTTGGGCGCTATGCGGGGCAATCACGGCGTTATGGGCATGCGCCATTCCCACCACATCGCGCGCCGCGGTCAGCCCCATATGCTGCGGCTCCAACTGCACCACGCTGACGGCATCATGCGACAGCAATTCTGAGAATTGCTCGCGGGAATAATAATCTTCGCCGCACGCAATCGGCACCGGCGAACGGTGCGCCACCTCCACCATAGATGCGATGCGATATGGCGGAACCGCCGCCTCGAACCACGACGGTTGGTACGGCGCAATGGCCTCGGCGAACTGCAGCGCCGTAGCCACGGAGAAGCGATTGTGGCCCTCGATGAGAATATCCACGTCCGGACCCACCGCATCCCGAACAGCCGCCACAATATCCACCGTGAGGTGAAACTCGGGGCGATCGACGACCCGCCAGGCCGTGCCAAACGGGTCAAACTTCAAGGCCGTGTAGCCCCGGCGAACCACCTCCTTCGCTTGCTCGGCAAACGCTTCGGGGGTGCGGCCGGCCTCCGATTGATACCAACCATTGGCATAGACCCTCAACTTGTCGTGCACCTTGCCGCCCAACAGTTGGTACAATGGCACTCCCAAGGCCTTGCCCTTAATGTCCCAGCACGCGGTCTCAATTGCGCTCAGTGCCGCCCCTTGAATTTGCCCGCCATCGGAGAAGAAATCCCGAAACAAAAGCAGGCTCAGCCGACTCGTGTCAAACGGGTCCATCCCTTTGACCACTTGAAACATCTCATGAATGGCGGCTTCTGTCGCCTTGCCAAATCCGTTGACGGTTCCTTCCCCGATTCCGCTGATGCCTTCGTCTGTGCTTAAGCGACAGAAAAGCCAGTTCTTCCAAGGATTCCCCGCTATGTAGGTCTCGATTTCTGTGATGCGCATGTCCTCGCCTCCCTCAAAATAACCACCTGTACATGTCTATGCGTCTTCTACCGCGAATTCTGACGCGGCAATTCCAACTGTTGGCTGTATACGGTATGGCTCAGGCCACCGTCTATTTTGATGTGCGCGCCCGTCATGTACGGCTCCCGACAGACAAACGCCACCGCGCGTCCGACATCTTCCGGGGTGCAAAGCCGTCGGAAGGGCAGCGCCTGGCCGCCCGCCTTCAGCATGTCGTCCGAGTACCAACGGTGTTCCCCGGGTGTATCCACCCAACCAGGCTCGACGAGGTTCACTCGAATGCCATTCCACATTAATTCCGTCGCCAGCGACAACGCCATGTTGTGCTGGGCGGATTTCACAATCCGATAGTCCATGCCGCCGGGATACGGCAAATAGGCCCATGGTGATGTCAGTTGGATCATCGTTCCGGCGATATGGTTCTGGACCATTCGGCGCGCGAATACCTGCAGCACGTGAAATGCCCCGTAAATGCCCACCTCAACGGCGCGCGACAATTCGTCAAACGGGGTGTCGAGGAAGGGCCTCCGCTCGCTGGTGATAGCGTTTGATACCACAATCGAGGCCGGCCCCAGCGTGGACTCCACCGCATCAGCCAAGGCTTGGACATCTTCTCTTCGGCTGACATCACCACTAACATAAAGGGAACGCACGTCAAACTGGCGTAACTCCTCCATTAAGGCGGCCGCTTGTTCGCCGGGCTTTAGATCAAAGATGCAAATGTCGGCCCCAGCCTTGGCCAACTCGACAGCAATGCCTCGGCCGATACCGGCAGCCGCACCGGTCAGCACCGCAATTTGCCCTGCCAGTTCATCTCCCATTATCGTTGCTCCTTAGTGTCAAAGTTGCGGCAAACCAAATCCGCTAATGTGCGTGTGGCACGGAATGCCTGGTCGTGGCCCAGCAAAATCGGGTTGCCGTAGCCCAGCACCACGACGTTAAGCCATGGATGACGCTCCCGCGCATATCGTACGGCCGCTTCCACACGTCCCAAGTTCCCCCAGAAGGCGTCATAGTGCATGGGGACCAGTGTGCGTGCACCGATCTGAACCGCTAGTTCCACAGATTCTTCAGCGGTCAGATTGCCGACGATGTCCCGCGATTCCCGAAAGTAGTCACGTCCGTTGATGGGCAGCATGGCGACATCAATGCGATGTTGCGCGAGATCCTCAATCATCCCTGGATAGAGAATGGTGTCGCCACTGTGATACACGGTGACCCCCGGGGCCCGGATTACGTAACCCAGAAAGCGTCCGGGCGGATCGCCAAGGCCATATCCTCCATTCGCATGGACGCCGTGCGCGCTCAAAACCGGGGTCACCGTGAAGTCTCCAAGCGCCAGGTCTTGTCCGGGCCTTGCCAAGTACAAGCGCTGATCCCGAAATCCCAGGGCCTGGGCAGCGTGTTCCAACGGCTCGGGAACAATGAGGGATAGGGCCGGCATCGTGGCATGAATCTGCTCGAGAAGCGGTTGATCAAAGTGATCAATATGCTCATGGGTCACAAGCGCCGCATCGAGTGGGTCCAGATCGGGCAGCGTCATCCAAGGCTCTTTGGCTCCCGCCGTTGCGGTAAGAAACAAATCCACCGCGATGCGGGTCGTTCCAGACGCCAAGAGAAAGCTTGCTTGCCCAATCCAGGTGATCTGCACCATCGTTCACTCGCCCCCAGTTAACCAAAAAACAGAGACCGGCACGCGCCCGCTTGGCCGCGCGTGCGCTTGACATGTGTTCCGGGCTTTATTGACCCGGCGTCTGGTCCATTGGGGCGGCGGATTCCTCCGTGGCGACGGTGGCCACCGCGTCCGTCTTTATCTCATGACCCGCCTGGCCGTCCCGGAACATCTTCATTGTCTGTCCCAGCCCCTTGCCCAGCTCGGGCAGCCGCTTGGGCCCGAAAATCAAGAGAACGATAATCAAGAGCACAATAATGTGCATCGGCGAGAATAGGTCGAACATGTTGCCTTCCCCTTTCTTGCTAGCCGGCTCGGTAGTCGGACATCACCAACTCGGTGAGCTCATCGACGGAGGTCTCCCCCACCGCCTTGTCAAACACCACCCGGCCGTGAGAGAGCCAATTGACGCGATCACAGACCTCAAACACCTGCGCGTAATTGTGGGCGATAAGCAGGATGGCGGTGTTTTTGGTCTTCTTCAAATCGACCACCAGATCCAGGATCATGCGTCCTTCCCGGGCTCCCATGGCCGCCAGCGGCTCGTCCAGAATCAATACCTTGGGTTCGCTGAAGATGCTGCGAGCCACCGCGATGGCTTGGCGCTGTCCTCCGGAAAGCCAAGCCACTTCCGTATTGACGTCGGGTACGTTGACCTTGATTTGCTTCAGATACTCCACCGTCTGCCGCCGCATCTCCCGATCGTTGAGGAACGGAATGCCAAGAATGCGCCGAAGTATTTCCTGCTTGAGAAACACGTTTCGGTAGATGGGGAGATGGTTGATGAGGCCTAAGTCTTGGTACACCGTCTCGATGCCGCGAAGGCGCGCATCCGCCGGCGACGAAAACCGGACCGGCTTCCCTTCCATCAACAGTTCGCCGTGGTCTTGCGCGTGATAACCGGTCAGTATCTTGATTAACGTCGACTTGCCGGCGCCGTTGTTGCCGACCAATCCCACGACCTGCCCGGGGTACAGGCGGATGTTGACCTCCTCCAGCACGCGAACCGGGCCAAAGGACTTGCTGATGTTCTTGGCTTCGAAGATGGCATTGTCGCTAGCCACTCCTTCCCGCCCCCTTTCGGACCCGCGACATGCGGATGTTCAAAATCATGGCCACGCCGATGGCTAGACCAAGCACCAAGTCGAAATAGTAGGCATTCACCCCTAAGAGATTCAGCCCTTCCTGCAGTGCCGCAATCACGAATGCGCCAATGGCGGCGCCGATAATGGTTCCGGAACCGCCGGTGAGCGCCGTGCCGCCAATGACCGCGGCCGCAATGCCCTCCAGCAAGAGACCGGTGCCCCCCGCCAAGGGATCAATTGACGAAATGCGGAATCCTTCGATGATGCCCAGCAACCCGGACAACCCCGATGCCAAGACGAAGTTCCAGATTTTCACCCGGTCGACGGCAATCCCGACCTCCCGGCTGGCAATCAGGTTGCTCCCCACCGATGTGGTATGCAGTCCAAAAGGCGTCTTGTTTAGGATGAAATGCCAAATGACCACGATAATCACGGCCCACGCCACTATGCTGTATGTCCCACCGCCCATAATGGTGGTCAAAAGGGTGGATGGCGGGGTGACCGGAAACCCGTTGGTAATTATCAGGGTTAAGCCATTTAAGGCATACAGCACCGCCAGGGTGGCGATAAACGACGGGACGCCCACCTTCACGGTGAGCACGCCGTTGATGAATCCGACCGCCAGGCTGGCGGCCAGCGCGACAAGAATCGCCACAACCAGCGGCACCCCCGCTTGGTTGATGAAGTACATGACCACCGGCGCGAAGGCAAAGACATTTCCCACCGATAAGTCAATTTCGCCCAGCACCATCACCATGACTTCGGCCACACCGACAATGGCAATCTCCGCAGCGAGTTGGAAGGCCACCTGAAGATTGCCGAGCGTAAGGAACTGTGCGCTCAGCACCTGAAAAATCACAATCAGGGCGACCGCCACCAAGCCAATAGACGCTTCGCGATAGCGAAGAACCCTCAAAATGCCCCCTTCCCCGCCCTGCGACCGCTGGCTTGGGGAACCGGGGTGTTGTTCCGGTTGCGCGCTCATAGCGACATCCTCTCTATGCCTTCGCTAGGTCAAGCTCTTTTGACGTCGATCCTTCAAATCGGGATTTGGTCTTGAGATAGGGAGCGACATTGGCCTTGGTGATGAATTTGAGGCCTGTCTCGATGTCGGAAGGGTACTCCAACCCGCCCGAGAGCTTGTACAAATAAAGCTCCAACAGCGGATAAAAACCCTGCTGGTACGGCTGCTGATCAATGGTGAAGTCCACGTACCCTTCTTGAATCAGTTGCAGAGTCAGCGGCAGCAGGTCGAATCCGCCGGCGTGCCACCCCTGGGAGGTCAGATTGTACTGCTTCATCACCTGCCCCAAGCTCTGGGTGCTTCCGGCGTCCACCGCAAACATGCCTTTGGCGCTCTTGTGCCCCTGATACCAGGACTGAACGGCTGGGAGCTCTTGCTCCAGCAAGGCGCCCGTTGCCACCACGTCATAGCTGATCGGGCTGCCGGCCGCTTTGATGGCCGCGATAATCCCGTCCATGCGCGGCTGAATGTTCAGGGAGCCCGGGGTGGCAATAAAAAGACCGATGTGGCTCCCTTTGGGAACCAGCTCAAGAATGCGTTGGCCCAGCAATTGCCCCGCTTGATAGAGGTTTTGCCCGATATAGGCCATGCGCTTGTTGGGGCTGCCCGCCGGCGCATCGCTGTTGTAGGATACCACAGGGATGCCGGCCGCCAGCGCCCGCGCAATGGGCGCATTGAATGCTGTGGGATCGATGATGGACGTGGCAATTCCGTCGGCATTGGCCGCGATGGCTGCATCAATGGCGTTGACCATTTGACTCACCTGGCTGGTCTCAGAGCCTGTCCACGAATAAGTGCAGCCCGTCATGTTGCAGGCATCCTGAATTCCGTAAATCGTGGGGACAAAGAATGGATTGGTTGTCACGTGGTTCACGAACACAAATTTCCATTTTGGATGGGATGGATAATCAGTGCCGCTTCCGGAAGAAGCATTGGCCGTCTTAATGCCGCACGAAGCTAACAAGGCGGTGGTGGCGATGGTCGCCCCACCCATGACCCCGCCTTTGAGAAGCGATCGGCGGCTGACGTTGAGCGCATTGTCCTTAGTGTCCACAAAATACCCTCCTGTCTTATTCGACCTGATCCGTTGGCGTTACGGTTCGAACAGGGTGGTTATGTAATGCTCAGAAGTGGAAACCCAGCACGCACCAATTCGTCTCAATACACACTATTCTCAGGCAAGATGAAACCTTGAGAAATAGTGGAATCAGTTTATCCGGTCATTTCCAGTTAGTCAATATCGGATTTTCACTCTTTTTCCATAATCGGTAGCACTAGACCCTAAAAAATCGCTATAGTTAAAGGCAACAACCGCAAGGAGGACGAGCGTGGCCAACCAAAAAAATCCCATGTACGTACAAATTGCCGACGAACTGCGCAAGCGGGCGGCAGCAGCCCACAAAACGGGAGGCCGGATGCCTACCGAGAACGAGCTGATGGCTCAATACCACGTGAGTCGGCACACCGTGCGTCAGGCTCTCGACCAACTGGTTCACGAAAACTTGCTGGTGCGCACGCCAGGCAAGGGCACCTTTGTCGCGGAGCCCCCTCCCACCGCCTCCCAAGTTGTGGCGGTGATCCTTACGTATATTTCCGACTACATTTTCCCGGCCATCATTCGCGGAATTGAGCGGCGGCTTCAAGAAGAATCCTTCAGCATGCTGCTGTTCAGCACCCAGAACCAGTTTGACATGGAGCGTCGAGCCTTTGAGTCGGCTTTGAGCCACCACTGCCGCGGTATCATTATTGAACCCGCCAAGAGCACCTTGCCGAGCGCCAATATGGATATGTTCGAGAAAATGTACGGACAAAATCTGCCGGTTGTCATGCTGCACGCCGCGTCGCCAGGGCTTCCTCCGTTTCGGAAAGTGTTGGTGGACGACCAAGAGGGTACATACCTGGTCACGCAGCATCTCGTGACTCAAGGCCATGCCCGGGTGGGCGGAATCTTTAAGGTAGACGATAAGCAGGGTCTTCTGCGGTTCAAGGGATTTGTGCATGCTTTGCAACAAGCCGGACTGCGCTTCAATCCCGACTGGGTGCACCTCTATACCACGGAATCAAAGGCTGTTGTGACGGAACAGTACACCCGGGCCGTGTTTGGCAATCGGGATGCCCAGCCAACAGCTGTGGTGTGTTACAACGACGAAATTGCCGTCAACCTTCTCAAACAAGCCGCCGCTCAAGGACTGGCGGTTCCTGAAGAGCTCTCGATCGTCGGGTTCGACGACTCGCTGCTGGCATTGGCCAGCCAACCGGAACTGACCACCGTCCGGCATCCTCAAGAGGAGATGGGCCGCATCGCCGCCGATGAACTTTTGGCGATGATTCATGGGCGGACCGTACCCGCAGACCAACGAACGCTCCGGCTGACGCCCCAGCTGGTTGTGCGAACCTCCGCCCAGCCCCCCAGCGGCGCCAATGCCGAGTACAGTTATGGAGGACTCCATTCCGGGCCGATGGAATAACCGCCGCGGCGCACGCGGTCTACTGGGATGAAAATGCGACTATCGTGCGGTTTAACGCCCGACGACAACGCGCTCTAGAGAAGACACTTGAGGGTTTTTCATAACTGGACAAATCACGGCTGTGGATAAGTGCTCCCCCTTGATGATGCCCTTTCCAACGTTCTGA
>NZ_JABBVZ010000320.1 GCF_012933365.1 Sulfobacillus harzensis
CTTGAGACGACGGCCCGACGGCCGTCGCCACGCCCCCACCCGGGGGTGGGCCTCGGGATACAGCCGCCGCAAAAAGCCATAAAGGGTCCCGATGGCCGGGATCGCTTCGGGGGTTTCCCAGCCACAGAGCTGGGCTAACAAGGGCATCTGCCGGACTTGGCGCAGCCCATCGACGAGGCTCGCGACCTCCCGCACCGTCATCAAGCCGAGGAAGCGCAAGAGCCCGGCCGGATCGGCCGCCGGGCGGCCGCGGCCCCGGGCATACCGATCCTGCAAGTGCTCAACCAGGCGGTCAATGTCGGCGTCGCGACTCCAGGCCAGCTCCTTCGTCCAGGCGGTAGGATCGCCCCACTCTGCGCGCCAGGCGGCTTGGATACGGGCCACCATCGTCCGGATGGCGTCATTGGTGATACCGGGTCGTAACATGGTTCAGCATCCCTTTCTCGGACATTAACTGTCATAAAATGTCAGTCATCCGAGTTTCGGGATGCGCCGCCGAAAGTCAAGTATTTGCAGCGAATTAGGGAAAAGAATTGGGGCCCGGATCTCGTTTGGAAGGTTTTGGTGTTACAAAGCTGCCCTGATGGGCGGCCTGAAGTGCGCTCCTGGTCTGGGTTTGCGACTTTATGAAAACTCTCCTAG
>NZ_JABBVZ010000321.1 GCF_012933365.1 Sulfobacillus harzensis
TCCCCCGAAGCCGTGGACTATCAGGTGCCTCGCGGGCTAGACCGTGGGCAGTTTCAGCAGCTACTGACCGGCCAGTGGATCATGGCCCATCATACCGTGCTGCTGACGGGACCGGCTGGGTGTGGCAAGACCTTTCTGGCCTGTGCCCTCGGGCATGCCGCCTGTCGCCAAGACCGTCGTGTCCGCTATATTCGGCTTAGTCGGCTTTTGGGGGAACTCCTGGTCGCCCGGCTGGAGCACACGTATCCCCAAGCCTTGAAGGCTTGGGCCCAGGTCGAACTGCTGATCTTGGATGATTGGGGGGAACCGCTGAACGCGGACCAGGCACGCGATCTGTGGGAAATTCTCGACGACCGCTATCAGCGGGCGGCCACCATCGTCACCAGCCAGGTTCCGGTCAACCAGTGGCATAGCTTGTTTGCCGATGCCACCATCGCCGATGCCGTGCTCGACCGCGTCGTCCATCAGGCCTATCGGATCGAACTGCGGGGCGAGTCCCTGCGGAAAACCTTGCCGCCTGCGGCGGCATCCGGTACAACAGAATCGTAACCCCACCCACGGGGTGGTGGCGATTTATCGGACTACCCGGTGACTAATTACCGGACACACTGGTGGCGAATTACTGGAAT
>NZ_JABBVZ010000322.1 GCF_012933365.1 Sulfobacillus harzensis
CGATTCAGGAGATTGTCGGCGACCGGGTGGGCATGCCGGGAGTGGGTCGTCGCCTTATACTTGCGCACCACGCGAGATCGGAGCCCCGCCTCCCGCATCAAGCGCGCGACGGTCTTCTGGGCAATCCGTTCCCCGGTTTGGCGTAAGACAGCCGTGATTTTCGGGCTGCCATAGCGCCCCCGACTGTTAGCAAAAATCGTCTGGATCTGTGCCCGGCGCTCCGCGCGCCGGAGGGCTCGAGGGCTGGGGGGCCGGTCTCGCCAGGCATAGTACCCGCTCCGGGATACCTGTAACACGTTGCACATCTTCGTGATGCGGAAGGTGGAGCGGTGTTCATGAATGAACGCGTATTTCACTTCCGATCGTTGGCGAAGATGCGCATCGCTTTTTTTAAGATGGCGTTCTCTTCTTCCAAATCGCGCAGGCGTTTTTGTAGTTCGCGGGCCGCGTGATCCTCGGGGCGTAACTGGCCACTGCCAATGAAGGGCTCGTCCGGCCGCTCTTGGGTCGCTTTAATCCACCCATGCAACGTGCTCGAGGGAATGCCCAGCTCGTCGGCCACCTGCGCCACGGATTTATTCAATTCGGTGGCTAACCGGACCGCCTGCCGCTTAAACTCGG
>NZ_JABBVZ010000323.1 GCF_012933365.1 Sulfobacillus harzensis
CTCGCGGAGCCGGCGGGCCCACCGCCGGTTTTGGCGGTGCACCCATTCCGCATCCACGAGCAGACCGAACCGCTCATCGAAGCTCAACTCGGTCATGGTGGGGTCGGCCTGTTGCCGCGCCCAGGCCTCCGCCATCGCGGAGAGCCGGAGCGCCTGTAAGTGATCACGGGTCACATTCGGTAACATCAGGGGTTCCTCCTTCGATCATTGGTAGTACGCCGCGCCTCGGACATTCGGATGCGGCGGAACGGCGGCGGGCTCCGGGACCGCATCGGCCAGTTGCTTGGCCAGAGCGGTCACGGCGCGGGACGTGTATAGTTCCCGCGCCACGGCTTGGGCCGCGGCAGCCTCCAGGGTTTCCGCGCTGTGCGATTGTCCAATCTTCAGGATTCCAAAGCAGGTGCGATAGGCCTGCTCCGGGTGTTTCATGCGCTGGAGCACCGCCGTAATGAGCTGCTCGGTGTGCGGGCCGAACTTCGCCGCCCATTGGCGAAAGCGTTCCGGCGTCCATTCCAGCCGGTCCCGATGATGGCGCGGACGATGGTCGGGGGCCGTCACGGCTTGGCCGCGCCGCGCGGCGCGGGGATGGCTGGCCACGCGCTCCCCCTG
>NZ_JABBVZ010000324.1 GCF_012933365.1 Sulfobacillus harzensis
CTGAGGGTCGAGTTAACGGGCTACTCTACATGCGGAGCGACGGCATCGCGGACCGACTACGCACACAAGCTGCTAGCCGATTGACAAGACAAGTGGGTCTAGGAAAAACCGGATCGGCACTCTTCAGTCTCATATCAGGAATCGCGGTCATGGGATGGTTTGGCGTACAAAACGCTCTGTTTGCCCAAGGCATCCGTTCGCTTTGGGGTGGGGGACCTCTTTGGGCCTGGATCCTCGGTTCCGGTGTCGTGGTCACCACGCTGGTGGCGGGTGGCATTCGCTTCATGGGATGGGCTGCCTACATCACCGTGCCGTTGTTTCTCATCTTGATGGGGACTGGCTTACTTCATGCGCTTGCGATCGGGCATCAGCATATCGTACATTTCGCGGGGACAGCCCACGAATCCCTCCCGGCAGCCATTACTTTGGTCGTCGGAAGCTTCATTCTGGGGGCCGTCCTCTCGCCTGACATGACTCGCTTCCAACGAAGTCCGGGAGAGGTGGGAAAGCAGTCGATCGCCTCCTTTGTCTTGAGGGTGTAAGATCTTTTGTGTAAACGTTCCCCGCTGCGGTAAAATTAGGAGATACGCGCCATCCAGGCTCTGGGGC
>NZ_JABBVZ010000325.1 GCF_012933365.1 Sulfobacillus harzensis
GGGGCGCCGGAGCGCCCCACGGCGACGATCCGGATCGGGATACAGCCGGTAGAGGAAGTGGTAAAACGTGCCGACGGCCGGCACTTTCCCCGTCCAGCCACACAACCGGGCCAGGAACGGCGTTTGCTGTAGGCGCCGCACCCACGCGGAGATCGAGGGTTCCCCAAAAATGATTTGGAGGCCGAGGGCGCGCAAAAGCGTCACCGGATCAATCGGCGGGCGCCCCCGGGTGGGATGGTACGCCGTCGCTAAGATCGGCCGCAGGGCGTCGAGGTCGGCCGTGAGCGCCCACCTCAGCGCATCCTGCCAGGCCTGGGGCTCTCCCCAGTGGGCGGGCCAATTCGTGGTATCCTGTTGGAGTTGCTGCGGAAATGTCGTATGATGCCCGTGCAGTGCAAGCACGGGATCACCTCCCCCTCGTAGGATCTGGCAACAAATGCCAGTCATCCGAGGGTTGGGAGGTGATCCCATTTGTCAAGGATTTAGACCGATTTTCGGATATTGCCAGATTTTAGTGTAGGAAAATCGCAGCGTCCAATGCGTCAAACCCGCGCGCCGTGCGGGTTCGGATTAAATGAAAAGGCTCCT
>NZ_JABBVZ010000326.1 GCF_012933365.1 Sulfobacillus harzensis
CCAGCCGCGCACGATCCGCCAATACCTAAGGCGTGCTCCAAAGGCGACGGGATCGATGGGAACGCGCCGACGATGTTGTGAAGGCATGCGGGTGTCCTCCTAGTGTGACTCTCATCTCGAGGAGGATTTCGCGATTGCGGGGCGAAATCCTCTTTGACCAACACCACGTTGTACGGTGTCCCGGATCCCCCCCACAGGAGCCGGTGGATGGGTCGCTCGGTCGTCGTCGGTGAAGGCAGGTGTCCACACGGTCAAGCGTGTGCGGCAGCGTAGTTGAAGTCCGAGACAGCAAAGGGGTCAAGGCAATGGATAGAGAGGGTCTAGGGGCGGCGCCTCCCACGGGCAACGTCCGCCTGGCGGTCTGGGAGGCGGAGGACGGCCGGTGCGAATTCTGTGGTCGGGCGATGGACCGGCGGGTGGCGGCGGCCATGCCGCGCCGAGCCCAGCCGACCGACCTCGATGACTGGGCTCTGGTGTGTCCTTTTTGCCGTCAGGGCTCTCGGCCGCCGTTTATCGACCTCAAAGTCGACAAGACCGTAGCGGCCATATTCAGCGCGGGGCTGGGGGTGGACAAGCCGCAGGCAG
>NZ_JABBVZ010000327.1 GCF_012933365.1 Sulfobacillus harzensis
CCCACGAATCCCCTCATCCCGCCTGTCGATGCGACCAGTTGGAGCAGGAAGTCGCCCACTTGCGCACCTATGTGCGGCAGCTCGAAGAACAGATTCGGTTAAGTCCGCATCGCCGCTTTGGCGCCTCCTCCGAGCGGTCCGATCCGGCCCAGCTGCGGCTCTTTAACGAAGCCGAGGCCACGGCCGTGTCGGCCCTGGAAGCCGGACCGGTCGAAACCGGCACGTCTGAACGCCAAAAGAAAAAGCCGGGCCAGCGGGACGCGGCATGGGATCACCTGCCTGTCGAGCGGATTGAATATTGGCTCCCCCCCGAAGAGCAAGTCTGTCCCACCTGCGCCCAGGCGCTCCATGAAATGAGCACGGAAGTGCGACGGGAACTGTATATCCATTCCGGCCCAAGTGACGGTGCGGGAGCATGTCCAGTATGTCTAGGCCTGTCGCACGTGTGAGCGCGAGGCGCTCACCACCCCGGTGGTGACGGCAGCGATGCCGCGTCCGGTGTATCCCGGCAGCTTTGCCAGTCCCTCCGTGATGGCCTATATCCTTCATCAGAAATACACCTTGGGGTTGCCGCTCTATCGCCA
>NZ_JABBVZ010000328.1 GCF_012933365.1 Sulfobacillus harzensis
TTCGACCGCGCGGTGGGCGGACATCACACCCGACTCCAGCCACGCGCTCCAGTCGGCATCAGCCGGGAGCGGCATGGTGCGCATGTGCTCCCGGATGGCGTCGATGGCGGTTCGTGAGGCGCGATCGCCCTCTCGGTGTCCGCCGAGCCCATCGGCCACGGCAGCCCAGCAACCGCCGGTCATCTCGCCGCCACCCCACGCATCTTCTTGGCGTTGGCGTTGCCCGAGCGCCTGCCCCCCTTCAATTCGGACCACGGTGCGTTCCATGCGTGCCACGCTCCCTTCGCGTTAGTCGGTCATCAAGTCGCGCAGCCCGAATTCCGGATGCCGCGAGACCCAAGACTGCAATTTCTTCAGGGCTTTGGCTTCAATTTGCCGGATGCGCTCGCGGGTGAGGTGAAAGACCTCGCCCACTTCCTGCAGCGTCATCGGTGCACCGGCGATCCCGTATCGCAGCCGCAGCACATCGGCTTCGCGGGGCGTTAGAATTTCCAAGAGGTGATCGACCGCCTCTTGCTGCGCGCGGTGTTGTAGCCGACTCCACACGGCATCATCCGCGGAGCCGGCTACGAGATCGCCGAG
>NZ_JABBVZ010000329.1 GCF_012933365.1 Sulfobacillus harzensis
CGAAAATGCTTGTCGCAGGCACGGCGCATATGCACCCGTTTGAGTTTGCCGCTTTGGTAGAGCACGGGACTGGTGCCAGCCAGGGCTTGAGCCGCCTCCGCCAGCTCAAACCGGTCCCGGTCGGGACCGAACCCGGCCAGGAGACGAGCGCCCAGCGTGACGGCGACGCCAGGTACGCTCATCCAGAGGTCAGCATCCGGGTTCGCCAAAAAAAGCGCTTCAAGGTGTTTGCGCAACGCGCGATGCTCCGCCTGCAAGGCTTGCAGCTGGGCGACCAGCGCCCGGACCGCCCACACCTGGGCCCGGCGCTTGCCGGGCGAGGCCTCCAAGGCCCGTTGTTGCAAGGCGCCCCAGATGCGCGGCGCCTCCTGGGCTACCCGCGGGTACCGCTGTTGCCGCAACCAGGTCATCAGATCGGGCAGCGCGAGCTGGCGCGCCTCGACCGGGTGTATATGGCCAAATAGAAATGGCTCGTGCACACTTTTGGTGAAAGAGGAATATTGGCAACAAATGTCAAAAGGACATGCCACCTTTGGGAGGTGTGAACATGTCCTTGTTTAGTGTACCAGAGTATCCTGGGAT
>NZ_JABBVZ010000032.1 GCF_012933365.1 Sulfobacillus harzensis
TCCGGTACCGTTTCGCTGGAAGTGGAAGCCCGAGGACGCAAAAAGCATGGACGCTATTTAGGAATGGCTATACTAGAAGCCACCACGGCCGCCTTCTTCAGCGGCAGCGCCCTGATGGCCCGCGGCGAGATTAACGGGTTTGCCGCCTTGGCCAATGGGTTAAATCTCCCCGTGTTGCTACTCGGTGGCGTGTTGCTGCCCATTTCGCTGGGCCCGACATGGCTTCGGGACTTGGCGCACCTTGATCCGCTATACTACGCGGTGGACGCTGCCCGCAGCTTGGCAGCCGGGCATGTGGGCGCGCCGACGGTATGGCACGCCTACGCGATTTTAGTACCGCTGTGTACCTTCATATTGGTGTGGGCAACGCGTGTGCTACGACGGGTGGTGACCTGAGTGGACCTATCTTGTGTTTATCTTTGGCTAGATTGCTGTTAGGGCAAGCGACGTGGACGTCGACCCACATGAGAAGAGATGGTGGAAGCGCGCCTTGTTCCATCCGGCATGGCGCGCTGACGCGCGCTATAGGATATCCGTTATCCCTGGAATCTCGTAGACTATTGTGAGCGTGGAACATGAAATGCTGTGTACCGCCGGAGTCCAAAAAAACAGCCCCTCCGCGTTATGGGTCCGAACCATTTAATGCCGTGCACCATGACATGATCACACTCCCTCATGTATCGAATCGCCATGCCGCGACCCCGCCACGACGTCATCGCTTCACGCGTCCTAGGATCTGACTTTCTTAAAATGATGGCCTTGATGGCCATGGAATATGGGCCGGAGCCACAGCTGGGAAAAATTTAACAAACACAGTTACAGGGCGTTGATCCACACGAAAATCCGAATGCCCATAAAAATTGCATGATAGACGCAGGCAAGTAGAGTATCACGCCGGCGAATGGCGGATATTTCGTGGTGGTCCGGTATCCTCACGGCCACCAAGATCAACTGTTTTACACAACGGTGAAGGACCGACAATGGACGGCCGTTAATACCGGGGAACTGTATCGGCCGGCGTTCACCTATAGCTTCAGTGGAACAGTTGGCCCTCAAAGACCGAGCATTGTCACGGTTTCGACCCCGGACAACCCGAAAGTCGCCACCGTGGTGGCGTACTCGCGGCTTCGGGGATCGGGAAAGGCCATCCCGATCGCTCTTAGCAAAATTGGCCGCTTGGCTCTATGGGCGTATAAGTACAACTCCGCCGTATTTTCCGTCACCAGGGTCGTGGTGTACGACAGTCACGGCACGTGATATGGTCGAGCCAGCCCAAGTCGTAACGCCCACGCATCAGATCTCTCATACTCAGCTGGCGCCGGCGGATGAAACTGACTGCTGCAGTGTGGTCCCAGCAAAATCACGGTGAGGGCCGTGCCGCCAAAATTACCCATGTCGATATCGGCTTGGCTGCCTTCGGGTTTGTCAGTGCTGTGCCATTGTCCTCTTAATGATGCAGCCGATGGGCGCCTATTTGAGGGGGCGCATTGGCGGTCGTAACCGTTTAGCCCGCAATCGATGGGAAAGAATATCCTGTTCTGCCGGTTACGGTGTCGGGTGGGCCTGAACGGGTGGGCAGCAGCGTCTTTATGTGTCGGATTCCTAATCGGGATAGGTGTTGACTGGGTGGTGCACCGGAGCGGCGTGGTCGGCTCGGGGTAGAGAAAGAGCGCCTCATCACCACCGTCGGGGTGCTCAATTCGCTGCGGGTCTCTCCGGGCAGTCCATGTGCTCCGAAATGGAAATCTCTATATTACTTGGCGCTGTAACTTTATTCGCAAGGGGGCGTTGTATTCGGCAAATACGGACAAAGGGATGATTTACGTGGGACGATTGCGTTTGGTGTTGGTTGGCGCCGTTCGCGCGCTCTTGGCGTTGCCACTCGTGAGATGCGAGGGTAATTGATATGCTGCGCGCGTCGGTACCTTCAAGCCTTCTAGTCCTGGCTCTTGCTGGATGCCTGGCTGGATGTGGGACTGCTGTGGCGGACGGGGGATCGAGCCAAACCGCTCCGCCAAAGGCCGTGGCTAGCGGGAGTGTGACAGCTCCGGCCCAAAGCTCCCAACCGGGCGCCTCCTCTGCTTCAACAGCTAGCCCTAGGCCGGGGCACGAGGTCGGGCCAGGCAGCGTGAGCCCATCCAGCCGTGGTCCGGGCTTTACCGCATGGGTAAACGGATGTTATCCCGCATGGGAGCAAACCGACATGAGCGTGGCTGAAAAGACCAAACTGCCTGTCGCCACCGTCGAGGTCCAGGGATTCGACGGGGACCCGCAGATCACAGCGGTAAACCTTCCCATGTGGTTCGGCGACCCGGCGGGCACAGTTTCTACGGCTAACGCGCTGTTGAACGGGTGGACCGTGCGTGGCGATGCGGCCATCCGGGGTACGAGCATGTTGAGGCTCGTTTCGTCACCCACCTCCGATACCCTGTACATTGAGGAGCCTGCTCCAACGGCAGCGCAGCTCAAGGCATTAAAACCTCTCGGATGGCCGGTGCCCAGTGCATCCTCTGCGGTCACTGTTGAGATCCAGACTCGGCCGACGGCGTCCGGCTCTGGTCTCGCGGCTGGGATCGGCGCAGTGGTTCATGCGCTGGCGTCGAAAGGGCCAATGGCGACGACGCTGTTTTTTGTTACCGTGCCGGCACCTGCGCCGAGAAACTATGAGTCATACGCGGGAGGGATTAATCCGGCGGAGTGGCTTACGCCCCCCGAAGGAGGCGGACAGTACATTTGCAGCTCCGGAAAAAGTTCCGTCATGGGACTGTCGGCCGGGCTTGTCACGCCGCTTCCCGTCTCTTCAATCAGCAATGCCAACGGCATCACCGAGGGGTTTGCTATGGGTGCGTTTCTGGTTTCCTCAGATCACGCGGGAATAATCCAGAACTACTGGTACAGCATCCCTGGGATAACGGCGCCGCGTTGAAGTCTATACCACATTCCCTCCCTCAAACAACACCCTTGTTGGTCACGGCGACTGTGTCGGCGCACCTCATGACGTATTCGGCCATTTGCATGGTAGTCGCGATCGGCACGCGTCAGCGATCGCGGTGCATGCGACTTTAGGCTGCGCTTGGCCGAATGAGGACGAGCGGATAAGCTCTTCGCCGCAGCTGTGCATTCCTAGAGCGTAGGTCGATTACGGTCATGTCTTACTTGAAAGGCCCGCCTTGCCGCTTTTGCGGTTGCGTTGGCACAAACCATAAATTTCGTTCGGGTATCATCTATAAAGCGAAAAGAACCAAGCCGATACGTCACCAACCGTTCGCGAATGACATATTGACGAGGACGTTCGGCCTTGACCACCAACTCCGGTTCCATATCCGTTAGGGCAGCCCTGGTCGGCGTGAATGAATGCGTGGTGCAGAAGTTTTTGCGCCCACGACAACGGCCCCATTTCGATCTCCTGGGGAACTTCTGAGCCCCATACACAAACACGGGGAGTGGCCAGAACATGGTCGCTGGAGAGATTCCACCGACCGGCGAAGGCGCGCGCATAGGGCCCCCATTCGTACGATCAGCGGCTTGGTGTGTTCCGCTGATGCCTAACCCACCCAAGACTGCGATACTGCCTGCAAGTACAGCCCACCATGACCCTTGTTTCATGGGACAAGAAAGGTCTCGCGGCGCTTTGGGAATAACCCACGAATAGATCGCAGGACCAAAGGGGGGGCAGAATTCAACCGCGTTAAGCATCCGTCGCGTTCATGTCACAATCTTCGACTCTGCGTCATACGGTACACCATGTTATGCCAAGGGAGGGAAACATTAACATGGCTTTGTTTGAGGATACATTTTCCCCATACGTGCCATTTGGGAGCCGCAATCTCTCAACGGGGGCGGTCGGAACCGATGTCGCGGTATTGCAGGCTGTGTACGACCTTATGCTGAAAACGATGAATCCGCCGCTTGGACCTATGGGCTCACCCATCGCCATCGATGGGCGTTTCGGATCCAACACCGCGCAGGCGGTCCGCAACATTCAATCCTACTTCGATCTCTCGATAGATGGAATCGTTGGCCCCAATACGTTCTTTGTGTTTGGGCAGGGTGTTGGCCCCAACATGACCTATGGCGGCCCGGAGTATGGAAGTCGCGAACTAGAAACTGGGATATCCGGGGGCGACGTAAAGATTCTTCAGAACCGCCTCAACCTATTTCACTATAGCTCCATTATCGGAAGGCCAGCTTCCGGGACCTTCGATGCGGCGACCGAGGCTGCCGTTCTGGCTTTTAAGCAAGATGCGGCAGGACACGGGGATACCGGCTTCCCTAACAACGGCATTGCCGGCGATGGCTTTTATGACGGGTCCTGGATTTACACGTTTGCCGGCGGTCGAGCAATCCAATCGGGCCGGAATGGCTTTGACGTCGTGTTTCTTCAGGTGCTGTTAAAGGTCCTCGGATACTATTTTGGGCGCATTACCGGCTACTACGATTCCGCCACTTTAACGGCTGTGTGCGCCTTCCAAGCCGCAGAAGGCATCGCCGTCGACGGCGTGGTGGGACCCGAGACATTCTATAAGCTTGGCCGCCACAACAACCACGCCGCGCCGACCCCGCTGGGCGTTGCTTGGCCGGTGTATGCGGAAATCGCGGAGTTCACCGATTGCTGCTTCATTTTAGCAAGCCCCGACGGTGCGGTCTCTGCTGGGGCTGCAGAACCCCCAGGAGGCACTATGTGGGTGCGCCAGTTTGCCAACGGCGGCCTTGCGACGGTGGCTACCACCTGGGAATTGCCGCCACCTGAGACTTACAACCCGTGCTACGACACCTGGGTGCTCGACTTCCTCCCCTATCCCAGTCGGATCATGACCCTGGTCAATTCCTGCTTCGGAATCTACCAACATGCGCGGTCCCAAAGCTACGGCTCGCCTCTTCCTCTTGATGCGGAAGTTACAATTCGGCCCGGGCAAGGATCGGTGCCGATGGGTCCCGTGGTGTTGCGGGGAATCATGGCCAATTGCGGCGGAACGGGTGAAGGCAGCGGCTGCCCCGACGTGGACATCTAACGGACAATTCGCTCGAGGGCATCTCCTAAACGCCGGGAGGTGCTGTTTAGCACGTACTTCCCGGTATTCGTTTCAACCGCCGGATGTCGAGTCCGCAAGGAATCAGCCAAGGGAAAAGTCGACAGGGAGCAAACCACCCTGCAACACGTCCCAGACTGCTGGGCAGGGGATTGCGACCAAAATATCGAATTATCAGCTATCAGCGCGAGCGCTCGTGAATGGCGAGTGCTGCGCCGACAATGTTGCGAGGTAGAAACCACGGAATGGACTTAGTATCTTCCAGGCAGACGAAGGGGGATTCTCTATGCAGATCGATGAATTGAAGCGCCACTTCATACGGCACTTGCTGGCTCACGAGCATGGATTGTCTTCAGACACGCTTGAACGCCATGTTGAAAACTCGGCTGGTCCCCTGGAGGTTGAGCACCGTGAACTCCTCCGCACCTGGACCGATGCGCTGGTCGGTCGGGGACATATTCACCGCGACGGCGATTGGGTAAATCTCAGTGAAGAGGGTCGACTCGAGGCCTTTCGCTTGTCGCAGGCAAGTCAGGTCTCCGAATTCAACGGATGGCCGTTTTAGAGTGGTGCTTTCTGGAATCGGCCTGTGCCCTTCTAGCTATCGACGTCCGGACCATGACGCGTCCATCGGCTTGAGCACCCAGTGGTGGATTCTAAGTTGAAAAACCCATTGAGAAGCCATTGGGTGACCTGGTCATGTGCATCCAAAAGCGTCGTATTGGGGAGGCATATCCGGCTCAGGTAGCTCACGCCCCGTGAAAGTCGAGGCAGAGAGCCGCTGTCTTTCGGATGCGCCGGTCACGTGTTTGACGGTGGGCCAAAATGTCGTGAAAAGCAGGAATTCATGGGGCCCATAAGACGTTGGTGGGGGAGAGTCCGTGGGCGTGCCGTATCGCGTGATTCGTGAGCAGCACCGCAGCTACGCTGAGGCACTGCTTTTGTGTGCTGGCGACCAGGTGGAGGGGGGCGGTGTGGGCCGGATGCCCGCTGGCCTTCAAGGCTTTGGTGTACCGCCGTGTCGGGCCTCAGGGCATGGTTGCCTGAGCGAATTCTAGACGTTCACGACAGGACCCGAGCCGTGGCGACAACCGAAGATCATGCCATCGAGTTGACGGTAGAAGCTGAGGACGTGGTCGGGTCGGGGCGAAGATTCTAGATGCAACCCGTAACGATTTATCGGACGGTCCTCCCGCAATGTGGGATAATTGGCGGAAAAAGGAGACGCGCCATGAAACCGATTCTTCTCGACTTTCCACAGGAATTCGAAACCGAACGGTTGCTGATTCGCTGTCCGTTGCCAGGCGATGGTGCCATGGTCAATGAAGCTATTGTGGAGTCCCACGAAGAATTGAAGGAATGGATGCCGTTCGCGGTGAACCTGCCATCCATCGAGGAGACAGAGGAAAATGTGCGTCGTGCGCACGCCAAATTTCTGCTCCGTGAGGATTTGCGTCTCCACATGATCCGGAAGTCATCGGGGCGTTTTGTCGGCAGCACCGGACTACACCGCATCAATTGGGACGTGGGACGTTTTGAGATCGGATACTGGATTCGCACATCGGAAGCTGGCCAGGGGTTGGTGACCGAAGCCGTCCATGGCATCGTGCGCTGGGCTTCAGATAATTTGAATGCGCAGCGCATCGAGATCCGGTGCGACGCACGCAATCAGCGGAGTAGGAACGTCGCCGAGCGGGCGGGATTTCACCTGGAAGCTATTCTCCGTCAAGATGAACCGGACGTCGAAGGACTGCCCAGCGAACCCCCATCTATGTAAAATTGCGATTGCCCAGTGGCGAGTGGGGGTATCCATCGTGATGGGGTCTTTGACGCCGTGGACGTCAATTGCATGACGGAGCGCCTCAAGGGATTTTGGAATCGCCGATTGGTCGGGATCGCACCCGTCTGGTTTTTAGGCCAGGCAGTAATCGTCGCAGTTAGGGATTAACGATGTACTCAGGCGGTTGTTTGGCGAGTTCTGACGCCTAGCGTCGGCGTGCAAGGACAATATAGGGGGGGTTACATGGCGAGGGTGATTTTTTGGGATGTTGCCAACGGACTTCCTGAAGGGGAACCGCTAATCCGCTGGGATTTGGCATGGCCTTTGTTTTTGCAAGGCATTGAACCTGGAGAGTTGCCCCTTGAGCAGCCACCGTTGCTCAATATCCTGGGGCGGTGGTTCTGGGAACAGATGGGGATGCTGGGGGGCCGTCTTCGACCTGATGCTCATGAAACCGTGTGGTTCGTGACACCGGCGTTGTCGGATGGGGCGCGGGAATATCTGACGCGTCTCGCGTCATTTTGGTGTGACGAGGTCTACTGGGAAGTTCCCACCGCGATCACGCCGAACCGCTGGACGATACCAGCGGTGAATGTCGGGGCATTGCCGTCCACGCCTCTATGGACTGCGCTGACGGAATCCTACCCGGAGGGGATCGACCGTCATCTTCTCCCGATGATTGGCGTGGGCCGGGTGTTTATCAAGGTTCAACAGGTCGTTGAGGGCTCCGCATCCGCTCGGCTTCACAGTCACAGTGCCCAAGACGAATACTACTTCATTCTGGCAGGATCGGGTACTTTGCGTATGGGCCGTTATAGCCAACCTGTCGCGCCGGGCACCTTTATCGCCAAGCCCACAGGGCCGGACCTGACTAGTCAGATAGTGGCCGATCGAGGCGAGTCGGTGACCATTCTCGACATCGAGGTCCATGCGGATTCCCGCCTGGCGATGGGTGGAAGGGACATGATGGCTTACACCGATCATCAGGAGGTGTTACTGGTGGGGGCGGGGATGGAAGGCATGGTTCCGCAATCCGCGGTGCGGCCCACCGAAGATGTGTTTAGCCATTACTTTGATGGCTATGTGCGGGCAGTCGACGGCAGCGTGATACCCTGCGAACTGCCGGGGCATCCCAAACGGGATGACGGCTAGGGCTCACATCCTGGTGCCAAGTTGGCGAGGTCTCCGACAAAAACGCAAATGGGATAGGGTGGGGGGAAAATGGTTCAAACGAAGGTGCTGACACCAGATGACTGGCGCGTATGGCGGAGCCTTAGATTGGCTGCCCTTACGGAAGCGCCCGCTGCTTTTGGTTCCGTCCTGGCCGACTGGCAGGGCGACGGGGACGTAGAGGAAAGGTGGCGCCATCGTCTGACCGTGGTCGCTTTCAACGTCATGGCGGACGTAGCCGGCACTCCGGCGGGCATGGTCAGTGGTGCTTGGGACGCTCCAGATGTCGAGCTCATTTCCCTGTGGGTGGCGCCCTTCGCGCGGGGACGGGGCGTCGGTGATCGGCTCGTTGCGACAGTGGTCGAGTGGGCGCGGAGTCAACATGCGCCGCGCGTAATCCTTAGCGTTAAGGATGATAATGTGCCCGCCATTCGTTTGTACCGCCGCCACGGATTCCATGAGGCGGGTCCGAGTGAAGACTCGAAGCCCGGGTCTCCGGAGACGCTATTTGTCCGGCGTCTCTAACGAGGCGCCGCCCGGCTTCAGGCCGGCCGTTATCCCCGTGGAAGTCAGAATGGGCTGAAGCTCTCTATATTGGAGGTCCGTCAATGGAAAGCAATGCGTGGGACAATATTGACGCTGTGCGGGAGTATGTCCTGCGGCAGCGTGCGAATGCCGATTACTTGGAGCGCCCAGCCATTGAGTCCGTCTTGCCTCCCCTGCGTGCAAAGCGCGTTTTAGATTTGGGGGCGGGAGCAGGGGACTGGGCCGCCTGGGCGGCCAATGCGGGGGCAAGCTCGGTGACGGCCGTGGAAAAATCGCTCGCCATGCGCTCGTTCTTTATATTCCCGAAAACGGTGCGTTGGTTGGTGGCAGCATTGAGACGGTGGACCTGAGCCCGGCCAGCTTCGATTGCATCCTCAGCGTGCGGGTCTTTCATTACCTCGAACATTTCCCCGACTTGGCAAGTCGCTTGTATCAGTGGCTGGCACCGGGGGGGAGTCTGATCTTTTCCGTGGAACATCCCTTGAAGTACGCCAATAGCCGAGGAGACTGGATCGTGGACGCCGAAGGCAACGCCAGTGCATGGCCCATTGATTCCTACCTAAAACCTGGCCCCCGACCGGAAGAACGAATGGGCGTTCACCTGGTGAAATGGCACCGCCCAATATCGGCCTATATCACCCCATTAATTGAGGCGGGGTTCTTGATCAAAGCCGTGATGGAGCCGGATTTCACCGATGAGGGGTGGCGGGACCAACCGGCCGCTGCCGAAGGCAACCGCCGCCGGCCTAACATTCTCGTCATTCGTGCCGACAAGGAGATGAGCACCGGCACCGCGTGAGGCAGGCTACCAGGGCGGAGCTTAGGGAAAAAGAGAGCCAGACAGGCGACAGCTCCAGGTAAATCTGTCGGTTTTCGTCGGATGCCGGGTGCACTGCGAATACGCAGTTTCCGGTGCAGTGGGCTAACGGTTCTGTCGAACCCTTTGCCGGAATCCTCCCTCGATTCTTCGCTATCCTGTCCCTACCGCGTAGACGGCGCGGAAAAATGGTTCAGGAGGAGATCTTGTGAGACTATGGCTGACACTATGGGGGGGCCGATTGACGGCGTTCTTCGGGAAAAAAGAGGGCAATGTCTTTATCGAAAACGGCATTTGGATTATCGTGGTGGTCTTGGCCATGATTATGCCCATCGAATCCCTCCGAAACGCCCTGGTCAATGCTTTCGGACAAATCACGCAGAATCTCAGCACCATTCAATAGCGGGAAATGCCTACATTGAACTACTGCTGGTACTCCCAGTGCTCACCGCGGTATTCCTCGGGATGGTGACGGTTGCCAGCTTATTTTTAGGCAACGTGGCGGTATCACAGGCGGCCGAACAGGGAGTCCGGGCGTGGGCCGGGGGGGCGTCAACCGCCTCGGTGACAGAGACAGTCGCGGCGGCACTGCGCCAAGAGGGAATATCCGCCACGCCCGTGACCCAATTTGCGAACCAGGGCAGCGCGAAAAGTGTAACGGTGACCGTGCCCTTCAAACTTCTTAACACAGGAACCATCGGGTCCGTGAGCGCGTCGCGCACCATCACCAGCGCGGCTTCCGCACCGGTAGGCAGCGGGCCATCCGGGCCTGTTGGCGGGGGAGGCGGTGGTCAAGGAGGCGGCGGTGTTGTGTATCATCACTTCCCGCGCTGGTAGCGTCAGCATCATGGGGCTCGGGCTCGTCTTAGTAGGGCTGATGGCAGCGGCGCTAATCGTGGCTGGCGGGCAACTCTGGATGAGTCAGCAAGCGCTTCAGGACGCGCTCGGGAATGCCGCCTTGGTGATGGAACAAGCGCATCAGACTTCCGCCGCGGAACTGGTTCAGTTGGTGGAGGATAATGATCCCCAAGCGTCATCGGTCACTGTGCTTTTTTGTCAGGAAACCGCCACGGGAACTCTCGACGCTACCGTCAGCGCCCCGGTTACACTGACGTTTTGGGCTCCTTGGATGGGGATTAAGCCGCTTCAGGTACAAGCTCAGGTTTAGGCCCAGGAAGTCATTCCCGGGCCTTTTCCTGGCCAAATTGCCATACCTGGTCGAAGAATGGTGTGGGTTCGGCCAAACTCTCCAGCACCGCGTCTGCGGCCGCTGCCTGAAGCGCGGCGACGTCAAAGCGTCCGGTGGCTATCCCGAAACAGAAAAATCCTGCCGTATGCGCTGCATCCACGTCGCGGGGGGTGTCGCCAATCACGATAACGGGCCGGTCTAAATGGGAATCGGCTGCCCGTTGAAGAATGTCGGCACGCGTCGACCCAGCTTCCGAAAACCCACCGCCCGGGAAGTAGGGCGCGAGGCCTGCCGCGTTGAGCTTGGCATAGGCGCCTAGGCGGATGTTGCCGGTTCCCAGTCTTAAGGGCCAGCCTCGCATTGAAAGGTCGGCGATCAGGGAAGCGACCCCAGCCAATGGCTGGAGGGGAGTCCGACTGAGCTGCTGGCGCAAGTGCCGAACGTAGACGGCAAAAAAGTTCGACGCCTCCTCGGGGGGAATGCGGGCGCTGTCGGCGGCTTGAAGCCACAGATGATGATCGGTGGCTCCCGCGAAGTCAAGACCGTCAAACCCTCCAGATATTCCATACAAGGCATGGAAGGCCTGATTCAGGGCTTGACGTCCAACACCCAGCGGTTCCAGCAGGGTGCCGTCAATATCCCAGATAAGAAGCGGCCGTTTATAACGCTGAAGCACTGGCTCGGTCCAAAAACCAATGGGCCTCTCGGGCGTGTCTGGTCAGCCACGCAGCCGGGAGTTGGGATTCTCCGCTTAGGCACTCCTGAACCCGTGTCGCCTTGTCCGAGCCGGCCACCAAAAACGCTACCCGCCGGGCGTGGGCCAAGAGAGGCAACGTCAACGTGAGACGTTCGGTGCCCGGGCCGGGTCCTGCTGCCACCCAGTCGCGCGAAAGTTCCTGGGGCGAGCCGGGAAATACCGACGCGGTATGACCGTCGCCACCCATGCCTTGCATGGCCAGGTCGAGTTCGGGATACCCATCTGAACGCGGCAAGATTGCCAACGCCTGACGATACCGGGCCAGCGATTCCCGCGGGTCGGTTTCGGTAAGCCATGGAAAGACCGAGAGCGGTGGGACCGGCAAGCGGTTCAGCAGTGCTTCACGGATCATCCGAACGTTGCTGTCCGGGTCCATCGGGCCCACGTTCCGTTCGTCAACGAAATAAAGACGGATGGAGGACCAGGGGAGGCTCTCCTTGCTCGCCAAGTGCTGATACAAGGGTTTGGGGGTGCTGCCGCCTGACAGCGCCAAATTGGCGCAGCCATGCTCCCGAATGGCTTCCAGCGTCACCCTCTGCAACCACTCGGAGACCATATGAACTAAGGCCTCCGGGGAATCCGCAACATGGATTTCCGGTTTGGTCATGAGGCATGAGTCCCTTCTAGCAAAGTGTGGCGCAATGTTTCCAAGTACAGCGGGTCGCGCCCGATGGTGAGAAGATTCGTTAGGTCATCCAACAGGGTGGGCGTTTGGTGCGGTTCTTGCCATTCCCGGATGACATTGTCGTCTTTCACGAGGTGAAGCCGCCAGGCGTCGGCAGCGTCCGTCACCACCAATGCGTGGCGGCCGCGGCGAAAGCGCCAAACGTGAGACAGCCCTTCGGCCTGTTCCACGCGGATGCTGGGATGATTGCAGGGCGGAAGTCCTATATCCCAACCAAGACGCCAGGAGAGCCAAAGCCAGGAGCTGGCGAGCGGCCAGTCGTCATGGTTGGGGCTGGTCACCAAGACGTCCTCCGGGTTTTTCAGGACGGCTAGGGCCTCCGACTCGTCCGAGGCCTCGGCTAGCAGATGGCGAAATGGCACGCCCCGATACCAATCCAAGTCCATGACTCCCATCTGGTAGCGCTCTGCGGCCTCGATGAGCGGCTGCCACTGCTGCAACGGGTAGGCAGCACTGTCAATGACGAGCGATTGAAAGCTGGTACTGAGCAAATCCCAGCGAAAACGCCCTTCCGGAGGGGCGGTGGTCCACCAGAGATAGGAGGGGAGGTCCGAGCGCACCAACGGTTGGACCCAGTCAATCCAGTAGTTCGCAATCCCGCCAAAAAGGGTCATGGCAATGCACTCCGAAAACAGCAATGGGGGTCGGCCCACGCCGCGGTCGGTTTCCACGGCCGTGTAGACATCGACGTCCAAACGATCGGCACCGTCCCGTTCGGACGACGGGGAGAGCATGAGAATCCGCGCGGGATGGGTTTGGGCCAGCTGATGGGCTAATTTTAGCCAGTCCTCTAAGCGCTCGGGATCCACAAATAGGCCAAGCGTCATCACTGTAGCGGTCAGAGGAACGGCCCCGTCCAGCGCTTTGGGGACAATGGCGGGAAGGTGGTGCAAAAGTTCCGGACCCCCGATTTGCTGCTGCTTCCAGTGAATTATCCGTCGGTTCATCGGTAATGACGGCGCTTGACCCTCTGATGGCCAAGCGCCGCTACCTCCTTTCCCCTGGAATCTTCCCCTGCTTATACCATTACGGCCGACGCCAGCGAAATCCGTCCCGCTGAATGAGGGAATCGGCCTCCTCAGGGCCCCAGGATCCGGATTCATAGGTGGGAATGGGGCCTCGGGCTCGCTGCCAACCGTGCAAAATGGAGGATACCAGCGACCAGGCGGCCTCCACCTCATCCTTTCGGGTGAATAGGGTGGAATCGCCAATCATGGCATCCAACAGCAGCCGCTCATAGGCTTCGGGGGGCGTTCCCGCAAACGACGTCCCGTACAAGAACTCCATGTTAACGGTTCGAACCCGAATTTCCGGTCCCGGAACTTTGGCGCCGAAGCGCAGTGAAATGCCCTCGTCAGGCTGGATTTTCAGCGTCAGCAAGTTGGGCGCCAACTCGGGGGTATCGGTTTGCTCAAAGAAACGATGGGGTGCCGTTTTAAATTGGATCGCGATCTCGGTCGCGCGTTTGGCCAGGCGCTTTCCGGTACGCAGGTAAAAGGGGACGCCGGCCCAACGCCAATTGTCGATTAGGAGCCTCAGCGCCACGTAGGATTCCGTCCGGCTGTCGGAGGCAATGTCCGGCTCATCGAGATAGCCCGGAACCAGTTCGCCGTCGACCGAGCCCTTTTCATATTGGGCCCGCACGGTGTACTCCGCTACATCCCGGGTGGAGAAGGGACGAATGGAGCGCAGGACCTTGACCTTTTCATCCCGCACGGCGTCGGCCTCAAATGCAACCGGGGGCTCCATGGCGATCAGCGAGACTAACTGCAGCATGTGATTTTGAACCATGTCGCGCAAAGCGCCGGCTTGATCGTAATACGAGCCGCGGCCGGCGACGCCGAGGGACTCCGCCACCGTAATTTGCACCTGGTCGATGTATTGCCGGGTCCACAGCGGCTCAAAAATGCCGTTGGCAAACCGGAAGACCAAGATGTTCTGCACCGTTTCCTTGCCCAGATAGTGGTCAATACGGTAGATTTGCGACTCATCGAACACCTGATGCAAATCTTGGTTCAAAGCCACAGCGGACTCCAAGTCGTGGCCGAAGGGCTTTTCCACAATAATCCGCACCCAATGCCGCTCGTCGATCGGTTTAGCCAGCCCTACATTGCCCAAGTGATCGGCAATCACGGGATAGGCAGAGGGAGGTGTGGCCAAATAGAATAAGAAGTTTTGCGGAAAGTGGCTTTCTGCATCCCGCAACATGGTCTTCAGCGCCTCGTAGGCATTGGCGTCGTTGAAGTCTGCGGTCAGATAGTACGTGCTGGACAACAGGCGATCCAACACCTGGGGATCGGGTTTGCGCCGCGAGTGCTCTTCAATAGCCTGGCCTACCTCGCGGCGAAACTCTGTATCCTCATAAGCCCGGCGGGCAATGCCGATAATGCGGCAGTCGCCTGCCAGCCAATTATCCACCATCAGGTTGTAGAGCGCGGGAAAGAGCTTCCTATGCGCCAAGTCGCCTGCGGCCCCAAAGATCACGAAGGTAAAGGGTTCCGGCCGTCGGCGAGCCCCCAGTCCTTCTTTTAACGGATTTGCCATCACGGTGTCCATCGCATCGTCCCCGATCATTCGTTGTGAATTTTGTGCCCGCCGAACTGATTTCTAAGAGCGGCAATGACTTTAGCCGAGTAAGATTCCTCCTGTCGGGAGGCAAAGCGCGAGAACAACGAGAGGGTGATAACGGGAGCGGGCACATTCTCGTTAATCGCTTCAAAGACGGTCCAGCGACCCTCGCCGGAGTCATCCACATAGCCGCGGACGTGTTCCAGAGTCGGATTCTCCCGATATGCGCCGGCCAACAGTTCTAAGAGCCAGCTGCGCACGACGGATCCATGATTCCACAATTCGGCCACCTTTGGCAGATCAATGGGGAAGTCGGAGGCCTTTAGTATCTCAAATCCTTCTCCGTACGCCTGAAGAAGGCCGTATTCAATGCCATTGTGCACCATCTTCACGAAGTGCCCTGAGCCGACGGGGCCAACGTGCAGATACCCGTTTTCGGGCGCGAGATCGGTAAAAATCGGCTCTGCAGTATGGACGGCTTGGTCGGGGCCGCCTACCATGAGACAGTAGCCTTCAGTCAACCCCCATACTCCGCCGCTGGTTCCCGCATCGATGAAATGGACGCCCCGCTCTTGGGCTTCCTTTCCGCGCCGCACGGAATCATGAAAGTTCGAGTTGCCGCCGTCAATAATAATGTCGCCGGGATTGAGCGTCTGGATGAGCGTTTGAATCGTATCCTCGGTGATTTTGCCGGCCGGCACCATTACCCAAACAATCCGAGGTGCCGACAATTTTTCGATCGCCTGCGCCAGGCTTTCCGCGGGTTCTCCGCCCATTTTGGCCAGCCGTTGCCGTGCCTCGTCGCTGGGGTCAAAAACCACCACCTGGTGACCATGCTGCAAGAGCCGTTCGGCCATATTGCCGCCCATCCGACCCAAGCCAATCATCGCAAGTTTCATTCTGCACCCTCCTGAGAGATTAATGAGCCCAATCAGCCAACATTTCAATCGTCTGCGTCGCCGGGTGGGGCGCCAGGATGCGCACCACTGCCCGGCCATGAGCCTGGAGTGATTGATAGTCGCCCAACGCCTGAGCTTGCATCAGGGTGAGGAAATCGTAGCCGTCTCCGGGCACCTCCAGACGAGGGCCGTCCTGAGAGACAATCTGGACAAAGAGACCTGTGGCTGGCCCTCCTTTATGCAATTGACCGGTGGAGTGCAAGAAGCGCGGACCATAACCGAACGTCGTGGGCCGACCCGTCAATGCCGATAGTCGCGTACGGAGATGGGATACGGCGTGGTCGGCCTCAGCCGTAGGCTCAATGTAGGCCATAATGGCCAAGTAGCTGGATGCGCCCGCCAAGTCGTAAAGCTTTTTCAATGTGGACTGCAAATCATCACTCTTTAATGCCTCCGATGCCGTCCAGCGAATCCCCTTGGGGCCCTCCATGAGCGCTTCGTCAGGCAGCCGACCGTTTTCCAGTTTGCCCAAGATGGCTTTGGTGTTGTCTTTGCTTTCCTGCACGTTGGGCTGATCGAAGGCATCAATTTGCAGTACCGCTCCCGCGATGGCGGTGGCCACCTCCCAGCGGTAGAACTCCTGCGCCACCTGATACGGATTAGTGAGGTGGTATTCAATCACGGGATGGCCGGCGGCCTTCAACGCGTCGGTCGCGATCCCAGGCGCTTCGTCGCGCCATTGATAGACGACAAAGACGCGGTCCTGACTATACTCTGCCGGAGTCAACACGGGTTCATGGGCAATGGGGACCAGTCCCGTGCCAAGCTTGCCCGTGGATTCGGCCAACAATTGCTCCAACCAATCACCTAAGTGACTGATGGGGTCCGGCATGATGAGGGTCACCTTATCACGCCCAGCTTTGGCCAATGCCCCGAGGGTGGCGCCCAATCGCGCTGCGGGATTTTCGCCGGCGTCCGGATTTTGCGCCGCCTCTTGCATGGCCAGGGCTCCCGTTAGCAATTGGCGAACGTCCAATCCGTAGAGCGCCGCCGGAACCATCCCGAACCAGGAAAGAGCCGAGTACCGACCGCCAATATCCGCCGGGTTGAGAAACACCTCGCGGAAGCGGCGCGCCTGAGCCTCCTTATGCATTGAGGTGCCGGGGTCCGTAATGGCAATGAACTGCCGTGCCGGATCTAGCCCGCGGCGCTCCAATACGTGCCAAAAGTAATGGTAGAAGGCGTTGGGCTCCGTGGTGCTGCCGGACTTGGAGGCTACGATGAACAAGGTGTGTTCTAATGGGAGTTGCTGGGTCAGATGCTCAATGGCCCGGGCGTCCGTCGTATCGAGCACATGCAGGGACAAACGGGGCCGTCCACCGGAAAAGGTATGAACCAGCACGTCCGAGACCAGGCTGGATCCACCCATGCCCAACACCACGGCCGCTTGGAATCCCTCCAGCACCAACTGATTTAAGAAGCTCTCCAGATGCGGGACGTCTTCGAGCACCGCAGCGGGGACGGTGAGCCATCCCAGCGCATTTTTAATAATGGCCTGGTGCTCCGGAGCGTCGGACCAGAGGGAGGCATCATGGTCCCAGAGGCGGGGCACGGCCCGATCATGATTAAGTTGGTTGATGGTCGCGTCTAGATTGTCTTGGAATCCCCCTAGCGAGAAGACGCCGGGTGAGACCTCATGTTGCACGCGGCTTTTTTTTTCCAGACTCTGACGCAACGCGACGAAGGACTTGTGAAAGCTCTTGACTCCCTCGTCAAGAAGCTGAGCCGTCACATCCTTCATGGAGATGCCGGCCGCTTCTAGGCGGTTAATGACGTCCTGGGCGGCGTCAACATCCTGATCTACGGTGCGCGCGGCTCGGCCATGGTCAAGAATGGCATCCACCGTGGCGGGCGGCAGGGTGTCGACGGTGTCGGGCCCAATCAATGCCTCGACATAGAGCAAATCCGGGTAGTCCGGATTCTTGGTGCTGGTGGACGCCCAGAGAGGTCGTTGTACCATCGCGCCTTTGGCTTTCAGAGCCTCGAATTCGGGGCTCTGAAACCGCTCCAAGAAGAGTTGGTAGGCGAGCTTGGCATTGGCGATGGCGGCTTTGCCTTTCAAATCGGCATCAAGCCCGCGCTCGTCAATGAGGCGATCCACCAATGTGTCCACCCGGCTGACAAAGAAGCTGGCGACCGAGGCCACGCGATCGTTGGGCAGTCCCCGGGATTGCCGCTCGTGCAGTCCCTTCAAATAGGCGTCAATCACTTGACGATAGGCGTCAAGGCTAAAAATAAGCGTGACATTCACATTGACCCCGTCTGCAATTAGTTGACGGATGGCAGGAATACCGGCCGGCGTGGCCGGCACTTTAATCATGATATTAGGGCGGTCGAGAGCCCGGAACAGCCGGTGGGCTTCCTGAATGGTAGCATCGGTTTCCTCGGCCATAGTCGGCGGGACCTCGATGGAGATGTATCCGTCGCGTCCCTTGGTGTTCTCGTAGACGGGACGCAACAGGTCAGCGCCGCGGGCGATGTCCTCAAGAACCAGGGCATCATACAACGCGTCGACGGAGCCCACGGTTGGGGCGATTTGCGCGATGGCCTGGTCGTAGTCGTGAGAACCATCGATGGCCTTTTCAAAGATGGTGGGGTTTGAGGTGACTCCGGTAATCCCCTGGGCGATGAGAGAGGCCAATTCCCCCGAGTCTAATAGACCGCGGCGGATGTTGTCATACCATAAACTTTGACCCAGCTCCTGAATCTGACGAATGGGATTCAAAGGGAAATCCCTCCTTGTATGTGCTATATGTGCTCAGTGTGTACCGACGGAACGCCGATCACTCAGCGATTTAACAAATCTCCGGCCACGTCAACCACATGCTCGGGCGTCAGTCCGAACTCCCGGAACAGCACTTCGCCGGGGGCGGAAGCGCCGAAATGATTTAATCCGATGATCGCGCCATTTTCACCCACATATTTGTCCCAACCCATCGGAGAGCCCGCTTCAATCGCGATGCGGCGGGTGTTGGGCGGCAAGACCGTTCGGCGGTATTCCTCATCTTGCTCCTCAAACTTCTCCCAGCACGGGAAGGACACGACGCGCACCGCGGTGCCTTTGTCCGCCAATTGCCGCCCTGCAGCTAGCGCCACACCCACTTCTGACCCGGAGGCCATGATAACTAGTTCCGGGTGGCTTCCGCTTTCCCAGAGAACGTAGGCGCCGCGGCTGAGTCCGGTGGTTTTCTCCGACGGCAGCGCGTCAACGGATTGGCGGGTGAGCGCCATGGCAATGGGATGGTCAGTGGTGTTTAACGCCAGTTTCCAGGCCTCCCGTGTTTCGTTGGGGTCGGCCGGACGGACCACGTACACGCCCGGAATGGCTCTAAGAGCGGCCAACTGCTCAATCGGCTGGTGGGTGGGGCCATCCGTGCCCAAGCCAATGGAATCGTGGGTAAAGATATAGATGGCGGGTTGGTGCATGAGTGCCGCAAGACGAATGGCGGGACGCATGTAGTCGGAAAAGATGAGGAAGGTGCCGCCGTACACGCGAAGTCCGCCGTGCAGCAACATTCCGTTCAAGGCTGCACCCATGGCGTGCTCACGCACCCCGAAGTGCAAATTGCGTCCGTCGTACTGTTCGGCGCTAAAATTGCCGCCGTCCTTGATGTTGGTGTTGTTGGAGGGCGCGAGGTCGGCTGACCCGCCGATGAGGGCGGGCCAACGGGGTGCGATGCGGTTTAGCACCTGGCCCGAGGCTGCCCGCGTGGCCAAAGCGGTACCCTCATCCCATACGGGCAAATCGGCCAGCGCCTCGTTCGGCACCTGACCGGATATGGCTTGCTCCAGCTCCTGCGCCAAGTCTGGATACTGGGCGCGATACTTGTCAAAGAGACGGTTCCACTCGGCTTCCCATTCGCTGCCATTCGCGACCGCCTGGCGGAAATGTGCCAAAACATCATCGGGAACGTAGAAGGTTTTGTCCGTCGGCAATCCCAAAAACTCTTTAGTCAGTTTGGCTTCCTCGGGGCCCAAGGCTTCGCCGTGGACCTTGGGGGTGTCCTGACGGTTGGGGCTCCCATAGCCAATGATGGTCCGCACAGCGATAAGCGATGGGCGGGGATCTGCCTGCGCCTTCTTGATGGCCTCTTCGATGGCGTCCACATCATTGCCATCCGTTACGCGCTCAGTATGCCAGCCATAGGCCTGGAACCGCTTGAGCACGTCTTCGCGGAACGCAATGTCGGTGCGGCCCTCGATGGAAATATGGTTGTCGTCGTATAAATAGATGAGCTTGCCCAGAGAGAGGGTTCCTGCCAACGACGCCGCTTCGGAAGAGATCCCTTCCATCAAATCGCCGTCGGAGACGATGGCGTAGGTATAATGGTCAATGAGGTCGAAGCCCGGCTTGTTGTAACGGGCTGACAAATACGCTTCGGCAATGGCCATGCCGACACCGGTGGCAAACCCTTGCCCGAGCGGTCCGGTGGTCGTCTCGACGCCGGGCGTAAGTCCGTACTCGGGGTGTCCGGGTGTCTTGGACTGCCATTGACGAAAGCGCTTGAGCTCATCTAAGGGGAGGTCATAACCGGTCAGATACAACAACGCGTATAACAGCATGGAGCCGTGCCCGGCCGAGAGGATGAACCGGTCGCGGTTTAGCCAATGAGGGTTATGGGGGTTGTGGTGGAGAAACTTTGTCCAGAGGGTGTAGCCCATTGCGGCGGCTCCTAAGGGGAGTCCCGGGTGGCCCTGCTTGGCCGCCTCCACACCATCGATTGCGAGCCCGCGAATACTGTTAATCGCTTCTTGTTGTAAATCCTGCTGCACCATCACGCTGACCTCCTGTTCCGGGTGTGTCGCGTGGTTGACCCGGAGGTTTTGATTTCTTAGGGTTATTGTAGTGAACCTGCTTCATACTGGCAACGGAACCCAATTGAATGAGCGCTTGCCCGGAGTTAAGAGGAACCAGCAACCCAGCGAGGAGGAAATTTGGTGGCATATTATGGAGCAGTTGATGTAGGCGGCACGAAAATTGCGGTGGGGGTTGGCGACACCGAGGGGACGTTTTACGCAACCCACGTCCTGCCGACGGATCCCAAGTGGGACGCCCAAACGGTTGTCTCGAACATTACAGAGACCGTTAAAGCCGTGGCCCGGGAGGCCAATATCGCGGTGGCGGACCTCCGATATATCGGCCTCGGTTCGCCGGGGCCCTTGGATGGGTCGATTTTATTGGATGCCTCCAATATTGGGGGGTGGAAGGGACTCGATTGGCAAAAAGACCTGGAGGCGACCCTGAAACGGCCCGTCTCTGTGCAAAATGATGCGACCGCTGCAGGGTTGGGGGAATGGCGGTTCGGCGCTGGACGGGGAACCCAGCATTGTGTCTATGTCACCATCTCGACAGGGATTGGAGCCGGCATTGTCGCCGACGGCCAATTGTATCGGGGAGCACGCGGGAATGCGGGAGAGTTCGGGCATATTGTCATGCGGCCCGATGGACCGGTTTGCTCGGCGGGCCATCAAGGGTGCCTGGAGAGTCTGGCCTCCGGAACTGCTATTGCCCGGCGCGGTCGTGAACGGCAAAAGGACAGCGAATATCTTCGGGCGCAATCGGAGGTTGAAACCAAAACAGTTTTTGAGGGCTTCGAATCGGATGACGCCGTATGCCGGGCGATTGTGGAAGAAGCCGCTGATTGGCTTGGGCTGGGCCTTTCCTACCTCATAAATTTATTTAATCCGGAAAAGATCATTTTAGGCGGGGGCGTCGCCACGCATGCGCCCGAAGCCTATCCCGAGCGCGTCTGGCAGGCAGCGCAGCGCTGGTCCTTAAAGGCCATGGCTGAGGTGGTACGCCTGGTTCCGGCTGAATTGGGCGGGGATTCGGGGCTCATGGGAGCCTTAGCTGTGGCTGTCATGGCAGATTCCCATTGATTTGTCATATGTGAGCAATCTCTTCCCTATTCGTTGACACATTTTTTTATTTTTACATATAATCAAAGGGTGTTTGTAAGATATCGGAGATAAACCTTACAAAGCTCGGGACAAACAAGGGGGAAGTTCTGTGAAGGTAGAGGACGTCATCCGGCTCATTCGTGAGAAGAATATTGAGATGGTGGATTTTCATATTGTGGACTTGCCCGGCACCTGGCAGCATGTGACCTTGCCGGTCAGTGAAGTCGACGAGGAAACGCTGACTCGCGGCATTCCGTTTGATGGATCGAGTATTCGCGGATTTCGCGGCATTGAAGAAAGCGACATGATTATGGTTCCGGATCCAGGCACAGCGGTGGTGGATCCGTTTCATAATGTACCGACCCTCAGCATCATCTGTGACGTCACTGATCCCGATGGTGTCCCCTACCAGCGTGACCCCCGGCGGGTGGCCCGCAATGCCGAGGCGTATCTCAAGGCGAGCGGCATCGCCGACACCTCGTTTTGGGGTCCGGAATTGGAGTTCTTCATCTTTGACACCGTGCGGTTTTTGAATCAGGGCCACCATGCCTTTTATGAAGTTGATTCTGCCGAGGGGCACTGGAACTCGGGCCGCGAAGGCGGCCTGGGGCTTACCATCCGTCCCAAGGAAGGCTACTTTCCCCCCAGCCCCATAGACCAGACGCATCACTTGCGGACGGCCATGGTTAAGGCGTTGCAACAGTTTGGCATTCGGGTTGAGATGCATCACCATGAGGTGGCCTCGGGCGGTCAAGGAGAGATTGACCTGCGCTTCAACACCTTGTTGCGTCAAGCGGACACCGTGATGGAATACAAGTATGTTTTGCGCAATGTGGCCAATCAGCACGGCAAAGCCATTACCTTTATGCCCAAACCGATTTTCGGGGACAATGGCAACGGCATGCACGTCCACCAGTCGCTCTGGAAAGATGGCCGTCCGCTTTTTTATGATGAAACCGGCTACGCGCGCCTGTCGCCTTTGGCCATGCACTACATCGCCGGCGTGCTGTCCCACGCTCCCGCACTGCTGGCATTAACCAACCCGTCCACCAACTCATATCGGCGATTGGTCCCGGGATATGAAGCGCCCGTCAACATCGTGTTCTCCCACGGCAATCGGTCCGCGGCTATTCGCATTCCGCGCACCACGGAGCCCAAGGCCAGCCGCATCGAGTTCCGGACGCCGGACGCCACTTCCAATCCGTATCTGGCTTTCGCAGCCATTCTCATGGCCGGATTAGACGGGATTAAAAAGAAGCTGGATCCGGTCAAACTTGGTTTTGGTCCCATGGATCGCAACATCTACGCCTTAAGCGCTGAGGAATTGGCCAACATTGGCAGTGTTCCCGGCTCGCTTGGCGAGGCGCTCAACAATTTGCGGGAGGATCATGATTGGTTGACAGAAGGCGCCGTATTTAGCGAGGATTTGGTGCAAACCTGGATTGACTACAAGCAGAAGACCGAGGTGGATGTGGTCAACCTTCGGCCTCATCCCATGGAATTCGAGCTGTATTTCAACAGCTAAGGTTCTTGAAATGTTTCTCGACATCGGCTATAATAGTCGAGTCGGCGCCGAAGTGGCGGAATAGGCAGACGCGCGCGACTCAAAATCGCGTGAGGTGATCCCTCGTGCCGGTTCAAGTCCGGCCTTCGGCACCAAAAGATTAGCGGCCCATGAGGGCCGCTTTTTTCATTCGTGGGAGGTTTGTATATGGACAGCACGCCAGCGCGGGGCGGATTGCGCCAGCACATTATGAAGGCCATCGAAGACGGTCCGTTGACGGCAAAACAGGTCGCTCTCGCGGTTGGCGCAACCGTGGGGAACACCCACTACCATTTGCAGCGTTTGGTGGCAAACGGCGATCTTACCATGATGGAGTCCCCCAAGGGAGACAAGCTCTATCAGATTCCTGAATCCGGCGCGGGCCAAAAGGGAAGCCCGGCGCGAGAGGTGCCCGCGCTGTTCGATCAGGTATTGGGGTTGTCTTTGACAGTTGCGGAGACCGGGCAATTGGTCAACGAGTTGACAGCGCTGATGCATCGGTGGACAAGTCAAGCCCAGGTGCCACGGGCTCGAACGCAGGCTTTAATCCTGACTGTCCGTTTGGAGCGCGGATCTACCAATTAAACTTTTCCATTAAATCGAGCAGGATGTCGTTAAAGATTTCCGGTTGTTCCAGCATCATACTGTGTCCAGCGCCGGAAATTTGATGATAGGGGGCATCCGGCCAGGCATCTAAAAAGCTGCGGGTCAGGGACTCCGGGGTCATGCGGTCCTCCGCGCCGGCGATAATCGCTTTAGGACAGGTGATGCGGCGGAGATCCGAGCGCACATCAAAGGCGGTGCAGGCGACGAATTGGCGCCACGCTTCGTGGGTATCAACACTGCGGGCCTGCTCCAAACTTTTCTGGAGCAGGTCGGGATCCGGATTTTTGGCCAGCGACCACCGCGTAATCCGCTCGAGGGCTTCACGAGGCGTGTCTAGTAGCGACTGAATCAGTGCCGGATTGACCGGCAGGTGGGGGCCGGTACCTACCAGAACCAGCCCTTCCACCAATTCGGGAGCTTTCAACGCCATGGTCTGGGCGATGGCTCCTCCCATTGAATGTCCCATGATGACAGCTGGCTGGGTGAGCTGCTCCAAGCACCAGTCCGCCCAGGCGTTGATCAGCCGGACCTCCGGCACATCGTCCAAAATGGGCAATTCGGCGCGCTTGGCGCCTCGAAGAATGGGCATTTGCCGAGTCCAGATGAGGCGGCTCGAGGCTGCCCCGTGAATCAGATACCACAACGCCATAAAATCCTCCATGAAGGGGTCGAAGCTTGTCTCTGGCGACCGCCATTTGATAACATAGATTAGACTATACGCCGCCGGTGGGGTCAATCACCCGCCTAAAAAAGACGTGAAGGAGCCGCACTCGGCATGCCCACCCAATTACTGATCGATGGACATAGCCTCCTGTTTCGTGCCTATCATGCCCTGCCTCCCTTGCAGACCAAGAACGGGGTGCCGACGGGGGCTATGCATGGATTTCTTTCGATGTTGTTTCGGGTGACGGAAGCCGAAAAACCCGAGCGCCTGATTGTGGTGTTCGACGCTGCTGTCGCCACTTTTCGCCATGAACAGTTTGCTGAATATAAGGCGCAGCGTGATGAGACGCCGGACGACTTTCGGCAGCAGCTGCCGCTTTTGCGGGAGCTTTTGGAGCGGCTGGGGGTTCCGGTGCTGGCGGTGGGCGGATTTGAGGCCGATGACACGTTGGGGACGCTGGCCTATATGGGCCGGGAACGGGGATATCATTCCTTGATTGTGACCGGCGACCGCGATCTGTTGCAATTGGTGGATGATCAAGTGACCGTTCTTTTGACCAGCCGAACCGGCATTTCCGATTTGGACCGCATGACCCGGGACAAAGTCAAAGAGAAAATGGGCGTGTGGCCCGAACAAGTTCCGGACTTAAAAGGATTGATGGGGGATGGCTCGGACAACATCCCAGGGGTGGCAGGCATCGGCCAAAAGTCGGCGTTGGCGCTCATCGACGCCTATCAATCGGTGGACAATCTCCTCGAACATCTCCATGAAGTGTCCAATGCCCGGTGGTTAAAGGCCCTGCAGGGGCATGAAGAAGAGGCGCGCCGTTTTCGCGATTTAGCCACCATCGTCACTAAGGTCCCCCTTGAATGGCCTGATGTGTCCGAGCCCTTCCTATGGCATGTGGATGCGGGCGTGGCGGCGATGCTGGACGAGCTCGAGCTGCATCAGGTGAAAAAGCGCCTTAAAATATCGGATGATGCCGGGAAAGCGGCTCAGGCCTCAATCGATGACGGGGCACCGCTCCCGCCGGTGGAGGTTCTCGACGCCGCGCAGTTTCCGCTGGACTCCGACACCCTCTACGGTTGCTTAGTAGAGGGAGCCAATCTATGGATTTATAATCCCCACACGCATCAGGCGGCCCGATTGACACCGGACGACTACCCCTTGCCGCCCGTAAAGCTTGCGGGATGGGGGATTAAGGCGGTATTTCGCGATCGTTTCGAAAAGGGCCGGCCGTTGCCCGAATTTCGCGAGGACGTGAAGCTCCAGGCCTACTTGCTGGATACCGAGCGCCGCGATTACGGGATCGCAGGTCTCCTCAAGGAGGCGGGAATTCAGACTCCCGAGGCCAATAGCGGGCAGAGCGCGGCGGCGGTCTCGCTGCTTGCTGAACGGTTGGGGGAATCGCTCCAGATCCATGGGTTGGGGGATGTCTACCGCCAGTTGGAGATGCCCCTCGCCCGTGTGCTGGCTCGTATGGAAGCGGTTGGCGTGCAAGTGGATCGGGATCGGTTGGCGAGTTTGGGGGAGGAGCTTAAAGAGTCCATTGTTGCGACCGAACAGGAAATCTATCACTTGGCGGGACTGGAATTCAACATCAACTCGCAGCGCCAGTTGGGGGAGGTACTGTTCGACAAGTTGGGACTGCCTGCCGTGAAGCGGACGAAAACGGGTTTTTCCACCGACGCCGAAACGCTGGAAACGCTCTCCCCGCTTCACCCGGTGGTCGACAAGGTTCTAACCTATCGGCAATTGGTCAAAATTGAAAGCACCTACGTCGAAGGACTGTTGCCTCTCATTCAGAGCGATGGCCGGATTCACACCACCTTTCACCAGACCGTGACGGCCACGGGCCGGCTGTCGTCCAGCGACCCCAATCTGCAGAACATCCCTGTGCGCCTGCCGCTCGGGCGCCGGGTGCGGAGTGTCTTTGTGGCCAGCCCGGGCCGAACACTGTTGGCGGCCGACTATTCCCAGATTGAGCTTCGCATGTTGGCCCACTTGGCCGGGGATGAAAATCTCATTCAGGCCTTTCAGGACGGAGAGGACATCCATCGCCGCACGGCTTCCGAGATTTTCAACATTCCCCTTGACGAGGTGGACAGTACCTGGCGAAGCCGTGCCAAGGCGGTCAACTTTGGGATTATTTACGGCATTTCGGACTTTGGCCTGTCGCGCGACACCGGAGTGAGCCGCAGCGAGGCGAAAGACTACATTGATCGCTATTATCGCCGCTACCCCCGTCTCAAAGAGTACTTCGAGGGCGTGATTGAGGGGGCACGGCGTGACGGGTTTGTTACTACCATTATGGGTCGGCGGCGGCTATTGCCCGAAATTCGCTCCAAAAATCGGGCGCGGCGTCAGTATGCCGAACGAATGGCCATGAACACGGCCATTCAAGGCAGTGCGGCCGACCTCATCAAAAAGGCGATGTTGGCCATTGATGCGCATCTGACCGATGAGGGGCTCAAGAGCGACATGATATTGCAGGTGCATGACGAACTCATTTGGGATGCGGAACGGGACGAGCTGGAGCAGCTCCGATCCTTGGCCGTGCGCGACATGGCGGGCGCCATGTCCCTCAAGGTGCCGTTAGTGGTGGAAGTTAAATCCGGCGATAATTGGGATGCCATGAACCCCTGGCCAGAGGATGGGACTCATGCCTGAACTACCGGAAGTCGAGACCATTCGCAGCTACTTGGACAGTGTCTTGGCTGGGAAAGCCATTATGAGTGTTCCTCACCTCGATGACCGGATGGTCAAGCGATCCCTGAAGAACGGAGCAGAGATTCGGGCGGCGCTGGTCGGTCAAACGTTTGGGTCCGTTCGCCGCCGAGGAAAGTTTCTGTTGCTGGGCCTGGCGTCTTCCCCGGATGCCTTGATGATTCATCTCGGCATGAGCGGACGGCTGGTCACCGAAAGCCTCGATGCCCCCTATCGTCCCCATACGCACCTGGTTGTGCGCTATAGCGGGGGGGAGCTCCGGCTTTCCGATCCGCGCCGATTTGGACGCATTGCTTGGGTGGAGTCGGGCGGATTGTGGGGACCGCACTTGGGGATGGAACCCTTGTCGTCCGCCTTTTCGTCGAAGACCTTAGGAGAGATTCTCAAAGGCCGGAAAGTGGCGATTAAAAGCGCGCTTTTGAATCAGAATTTAGTGGCGGGACTCGGAAACATTTACGCCGACGAGGCGCTTTTCTATGCGGGAATTCATCCCCAGCGCCCCGCAGGCTCGCTAGATGTGGACGAGTTGAAACGTCTAGTTCGAGGGATCCGAGCGGTGCTTCGGCGTTCCATTGAGCATCGTGGCACATCCTTTTCCGACTACGTGGACGCCCTAGGTCATCCGGGGGAAAATCAAGGATACTTAAAGGTATATGGGCGGGAAGGGAAAGCTTGCAGGCGATGCGGCACCCCCATTCAACGGCAGGTCGTGGGAGGGCGTTCCAGCCACTATTGTCCCCATTGTCAGCGATTAACAGAAACATCCAGTGAAGGAGCACACCATGCAGAAATTTAGTCTCATGTTGGATTCGGAGCAAGCGGCGCGCGAAGTGATGGACCTCTTATGGGATAAGTGGGGAGTTCGCGGGGAAATGGAGCTCGTCCCCATGGAGGGCCATTATAAACTTGACGTGGTGTCGGAGAAGGACCTCAGTCCTCAGCAGATGGAGAAACTTCCGGGGAAGCGTGTGTAAATGCGGCGTTGGTGGCCATGGCTGTTGCTGGTACTGGCGTTAGTTCCGGCGTTGCTCATTTCGAAGCCCAAACAGCCGCAGGTGGCGGTGCCCAATAATCGCGTCAGCGAGGCGATTTTTCAAAATCCCGCAACGCTTGATCCGGCCTTAGCCGACAATCCCAGCGAATGGGCCGTCACGATGAATGTCTTTGATACCTTATACCAGGTGACCTCTTCCGGGCAGGTGATGCCCAATCTGGTGTCGCACGCCAGCATGTCCAATAAAACGCTGACGCTGACCATTCGCCCAAAGCGTCTGCCCAATGGTCAGACCCTGTCGGCATCGGTGGTGGCGGGCGCGTTGTCGCGCCCATTGTGGCCCGAGGTTGGCTCGAGCCAGGCGAAAGCGCTCTTGGCCCACGTTCAGGGTGCCGCCCAGGTGGAGCATAACAAACTGCCCTACTTGTCTGGCGTCGCAGTGGTGAACCCCGATACCGTGAGCATTACGTTCACGAAACCGGTTACATCCGCCTTTTTGAAAGCGTTGGCCAACCCTGCTCTAGCAATTGTGCCGGTGACGGATGAAAAGCGGGGCGGCGCCTATTGGCAGTTGTCCAATCTCTTTGGCAGCGGCGGGTATCGTTTGACCAATTGGGTACCGAACGGGTCATTGAGTTTTCGTCGTTTTTCGGGTCACGGCCCGGCCCACGTTCAGTTGACCGAGTATTCCTCGTTCCAGGAGGCGCTTTTAGCCTTTGAAAATCAAGTGGTCGACCTGGTCCCAGTCGATCCCGGTCAGCTGTCCAAAATCCCCCAAAAGTTGCTGAAAGATGTACGGGCACTGGCCGTGCCGGGGAATTTGGAGCTAGTGTACCGGCCCCATGCGGCCAACATTTCCACCTATCCGGCCGTGAGTCCGGCCGCGTGGGTGAAGTCCACCTTTCGCGACCGTATCCCGAGTTTGCATGGCAATTGGCCCTCGGGCGTGCGACATGGTCGGAAACTGGTATTGTACGTAAACGCCGGACAGCCAGAAGCGGTTTTGTTGGCGGACCGCTTGGCCAAACTCCGTCCCGGCAAAGTGATTGTGCGCGCGGTGTCGGGAACCTCCTTGCAGGCCCTGGCGAAAGGCAATAAAATTGGCGCCTACATTGGTCAGGTCAACTGGTTCAAGAATGGTGCGGTCATGCCTTTGGCGCCGTTGAGGTCGCTGTGGCTGGTCAACCCAGCCATTCAAGCGCCACAAGCATTTTTCAATGGGACACTGGACTGGCATAGCTTGACTCTTCGGCCATAAGATACGACAAAGGGGGAGCGTAATGCGGCTCATCGGACTCACCGGGGGGATTGGCAGCGGTAAAAGTTCGGTCAGTCAAATGCTGTCATCCTATGGCGCCTCGATCATTGATGCCGATCAGATTACTCACGCTTTGGAGCGTCGTGGGCAACCGGTCTGGCGCGCCATTTTCGAGGCGTTTGGCTGGCCGGTGTTGGCCGCTAATGGAGAGCTCGATCGGAAGAAATTGGGGCACTGGGTGTTTGGAACGCCGGCGCTTCGCGCCCGGCTTAATGCCATTGTCCACCCGGCGGTGCGCGCTGAGGTGCGGCGCCAGGCACAGGCGGCGGCCGAGTCTGGGGCACCAGTTGCTGTGCTGGATGTCCCGCTTCTCATCGAGGGCGGCTTATACCGCATGGTGGATGAGGTGTGGGTGGTCTATGCCGATCCCGATGACCAAGCGGCCCGTATTCAAGCCCGCGATGGGGTGGGGGAGGACCACGCCTGGCAGCGCATTCGGGCGCAAATGCCGTTGAAAGACAAGCTGGCCTATGCCGACCGCGTCATCGATAACCGCGGCGGATTGGCAGAATTGGAGAGAGTGGTTAAGGACTTATGGCAAAACGTCGCCACCGGCGATTAAAGGTGCGCCGTCTGGCCTTCTGGGTGGTGCTTGTCGGGCTCGTGGCACTCCTTTATGGATGGTGGGCGCCTTTTCGCTATCGTCCTGAAATTATTCAATCAGCGCGTCAAAATCATTTAAGCCCCTATCTCATCGCAGCCGTGGTGCGGGTCGAAAGCGGGTTTCGTCCGACCGTGGTGAGCCGCCGAGGAGCGGTCGGTCTCATGCAGTTGATGCCCTCGTCGGCTGTTTGGATTGCGCATCAAATGCATTATCAGGGTGCTGTTAATTTGGCCAATCCCCGCGTCAATGTCATGCTGGGCACTTGGTATGTAAAGTATCTATTGAATCGCTTTCACAACAACCTAACCTTGGCCTTGGCCGCCTACAACGGCGGCCCCGAGACGGTGGACAGCTGGCTCAGCCGCGGGATCTTGTCCGAAAATGAGCGGAACAGCGACCACATTCCCTATCCTGAAACGGCGCATTTTGTCGTTCGTGTGAAGCGGTACCGCACCGCCTATCACATCATGTATGCTTGGCTTTCCATTCGTGAACACTCTTCCCGGGGGGTGGTCTCACTGGCTAAGATAATGTCTGAAGAGACGAAGATGAAGCTGGGTGAGCGACTTGGGGTCGCTGATATTGCGCGCCAGGAAGGATGGGGCGGCGTGCCGGCCCGTCAATGCGGTATGCTGGTGCACGAAGCGATTAAGCTGGCCGAAGAGGAACTCAGTCGCAGCTGAACCTCCCCAGCCGGAGCGGAGCCTCAGGCTCCGCTCTTGGTTTTTGGGGCCGGTATCAGGACGTCAAGCCTACGCCAACAACGGAAATAGCCAGAGTCCGTCCTGCGGCGCCGGGAGCTCGTTGGTTCGTGAAAGCCCCGGGCCTAGGCGCTCACCCGGAATCGCGCGGTCGGGATCAACCGCGACCACAAGATAAGGATGGGTGGGGGGCGTTGGCCTACCCACCCGCGGGCCAATGTCCACCGGCGCCAGAGGATGGCGAACCACTTGGCTCCGGCGGATGTCGGACCATATGCTGGTGGCGGTGGCGAGGCCACCGGCCCCGGGTCCTTGCAACCAAAACGTTCCTGCATGGCTTCGCACCCACACACCATTTTGCGGACCGACCAGATTAAAGGCGGGATGCGCGCGGCTAACCGCTATGGGTGCCACGAAGGCCGAGACCGCGCCGTGCGCGTCGAGGGTAGCGTCCGCCCACGGCCGGATGGTGAAGCCCGCCTCTTGAAGGCGCGCCCAAATAGCCGGCGGGTAGTCCTGGATCGCCGTTCGGGGAATCGCCTCAACATCCAGCCACACACCAAATGCCAACCAGCATAAGATGGTTAGTTTGCGGGCGGCATCCGCACCGCTCAAGTCACTTGCAGGATTCGCCTCGGCATAGCCGAGCGCTTGGGCCTCTCGAATGGCGCGCTCGAGATTGGCGCCCTGCTGCTGTGAGGAGAGGAGGAAGTTGCTGGTCCCGTTTAAGACGCCCCCAATGGCCTGAATTGGTGCCGTGGTTAAATGGTGTTCCAGGGATTCCACCACCGGAATCCCTCCTGCCACGCTCGCCTCAAATCCTAAGTAGGTGTCCCACTCCTGACTTTGCTGAAGAAGGTCGGCGCCGTGGCGGGCCATGACTTCCTTGTTGGCTGTCACCACCGCCTTGCCGTTGGCCAGTGCCCGCGCAATCCACTCCTTCGGTTTATCCAGACCACCGGCCACTTCCACAATGATGTCCAGGGTCGGATCGTCCAGCACATCCTGCGGGTTGGTGGTGAGCGGCAGATGGACTGGGCGCGGTCGATCGAGATCGCGAACCACCGCGCGCACAATCTCAAACGTGACCCCGCGCCATGGCCGGTTGAGGGCGACAATGGCTTGTCCCACAGTCCCAAAGCCGATAAGGCCAATACGAACAGACGGCATATCGTGGATCCTCCTTCAACGTACCAAGAGTCTACGAAACCTTACCGCCCCAGGCAACTATTCGTGAGGTACTATTGGGGGACCAGCAGGGCTCCCCCGTACCAATAGTCCCGATATTGCTTGACAAGCCGCGTGGACGGCGCCACGGTGACAATTGTGCCGTCCGGGGCTCGAAGCTTTAAAGGATGGCGAAGGTGCTGAGGCGCTACCGAAGGCAGCGGTTTAAGCCAACGCCAGGGCAGGTAGCCGAGGCCTTGACGCGCTCCGCGCCATTCGACTTGTGCCCAGTGGCGGTGATTGACGGTCACTTCGGCATCTACCACGGTCAACGCGGAGGAAGGCGCCCAGGCTTTGGGGATGGCCGCCCAACCTGGGATCGGTTCCAGTGGTCCGGATTTGCTGATGGCTACCGTCGTCGGGGCAACCCGATGCCACTTTTCCGGAATTCCGGGTTGAGATTCAATCCGCGGTGTCCTGGTCCAGCCAGGGATAGGGGAGAAGCGGCCCCCAATCAGGGTTCGGCCACCGGGTCCCATACCCAGGACAACGGCCAGGTGGTGGTGAACAACAAGGGACGGGGTGGCCGCAGTCGGGGCCAGTGCCAGCCCGGGGACCGATCCCGGGACGCCGGAGAGGCGAACGCCATGGGGACCCGTGGCGGCGACGCGAAAAATCTGGCCCCAGTAGAGGTGGGCTCCGCGGGTGGTCCAAAGGTCGCGCCAGGCGATCTCCACCTCTTCACCATGCCGGAATGGGGGGTCAAAAACCGCTTTAGCCTTGGGGCGTATCGCCAAGGCTCTCACATGGAAGGCATTGCCCCGGAGTGTTCTGAGGCGAATATGATAATGGGCCGCGTTATGGGCGTCGAGCAAGACGGGATGAGAGTGAACCACAATCGCCATATGGGACCAGACGGTCGGGGAAGGCGCATGGCCGGGGTTGGGATAGCGAAACAGCACCGGATCCCCAGGTCGGAGCCGGGATAGGGGGATCCAGTGGGCGTAGCCGCGGCTCAACAGATAATAGCTCAGGCGGTCGACGTTGACCAAAACCGGCCAACGGGGATTCGACTCGGGAACTAACGGAACCGGGATTCCGGCGGCAGCCAACGAGCGCCCTACGAACTCGGCACATTGATAGGCCGGTTGAAACCAGCCTTGCGACGGGACGCGCGCCGCAATGCGGGTGGTGTTTTGCTGGGAAACGACGAGGGCCGGTTGTCCTGATGCCTGGGCCCAATTCCAGTGGGTATCGGCAAAATCAATGGCAAACCCGGGGCAAACCGGATGGCCTGCTCCCAAGAAGGCAAGGCATCCGCCCAGCATGGCCAAAAGCACGGCGCTAAGGGCGTGGCGGCGCATAATTCGCTCCTCCTTTCTGCACCATAACGGGGATAGTTTCTCAGTTTTTGCAGATTGACATCCTGTCGGAGAGGAGCGATCGCTTGATTCGATTGTGGCTCTTGAGCTTATGGCTTATGATGCTTCCCAACGCGCCTGCGCCCAGCGTACTGGCACCGCATGGAGGGGCGCTCTGGGCTATGGCCGAAAAAACGCCGGTCGATAATCCGATTGTCGTCTCGGCGGTCCCTGGCGAGTCAGAGGCCAAAGCGCTCAAACTTCCCTATCTATTGGCGTCACGGACGACCAACTATAATCACGCCACTCCCAGCCAGGCGAAAAACATCGAGTTGGTGGCGCAGCGCTTGAATGGCACCGTGGTGCAGCCTGGCCAAGTCTTTTCCTATTATCGCGTAGTGGGACCTTATACGGCGGAAAATGGGTATGGATGGGGACGCATGTTTTCCGGCGACCGCATTGTCCCCTCGATTGGCGGCGGGGTCTGCCAAGGCTCCAGCACCTTGTATTCGGCCTTGTTGAGGACGGGGCTGCCTGTCTTGGAGCGCCATCAGCACGGACTGACGGTGCCCTATTTGCCGCCCGGCGAGGATGCTACGGTAGCGGGAACCTCATTGAACTTTAAGTTCAAAAATAACCGCTCCACGCCCATTCTGATCACGGCCCAGGCTGGGAATCGCCATATGACGGTCGCCATCTGGGGTGCCACCCCGGGTCCAGAGATCGTGGTGAAGCATCAGATACTGGCAGAGTATCCGTTTAAAACCGTGACCAAAATCAACCCCCGGTTGAGGCCTGGGGAAACCAAGATCCTGGCACCCGGGCAAAAAGGCGTAAAAGTCAAAAACTGGCTGGAACAAAAGACGCCCACCGGGACGGAAATAAAGAATCTGGGTATTGATACGTACCGGCCTAGCCCTCGCGTGATTGAAGTGGGACCCAAAGTCACACCTGAGGGGGAATGACGCCGTCTCTCGTCCCATAAGCATGGGACGAGGGGATGGACATGGGGCTTTGGGTTCTGATTGGGTTGCGATTGGGGATACTCTCGACTGAGCGTGTGGCGTTCCATGGGCTCGGCCGAGGCCAGAATGCATTGGCGGTGACTGCTGTGGCATACGGTGGCGCCGCCTTGTTTTTGTGGGCGGCCTGTCTATTTCTGGGCCAATTCCGATGGCAAGGGGAGGCCTTTTGGCCGGGTGCGATCTATGCGGTATCGTTCTTTTTGTACACCGCGTCGTTGTCGGAAGGGCCGGTGAGTCTGGTCAGCGCGTTTGCCAATGCGACGGCGGTCATTTTGTTTCTGGTGGCGCCGGTGTTCGATGGGCTGGCGCTGGCCGGCATTGTCCTCTTTGGCGTGGGTGCCGCGATGCTGGTCCCTTGGGGAGAGGGGGTGTCGCGGGCGGTCTGGTGGATGCTTTTGAGCGATGCCGCCTTGGCGCTGGGGCGTATTCTCGACTCCGGCGTCCATGGCGTGGCCTCGCTTCCCTATGCGGCCAGCCTGTTCTCCTCGGTGGTGCTCTGGCTGTTGGTGCCCGTCACCGCCTATGGCCGTTGGGGGGATGTGCGGGACTTGATTCGTTCTCGACCGGGGTGGGGCACTTTAGCTGCGGGAGCCAATGGCTTCTCCTATTTGACGGTTTTTGAGCTGCTGCGGTTGATGCCGGCGACCCTCGTAGAAGCGGTGTCCGCGTGGGCCGGAGTGCTGGCCGCCGCCGTGGGAGCCGTGTGGTTTCGGGAGGGAGGTGGGATAAAGAAGCTGTCGGCTTCCGCTTTGATGACGTTCGGAACTGTCATCCTGCTCTTCAGTCAGCGATCCGCATAAGGTAAAATAGGCGTCAGGGGGCAGCTAGATGAAAATCTACACCAAAATGGGCGACAGCGGCGAGACCTCGCTCTGGGGTAAGGCCGGAGAGAAGCGCAGTCCAAAAGATGCGTCGCGGGTGGAAGCCTATGGCGCCGTGGATGAGGTGAACTCGGCCATTGGCCTGGCACGGGCGTTGGGCGTGGACAGTCGGCTCGACACGATGCTCCTGGCTATCCAGCATCGGTTGTTTGCTCTGGGGGCCGACTTGTCCAATATCAACGAGGACCGAGTAAATCGTATCACGGATGATGACGTGGCCCGCCTAGAGGCGTGGATTGATCAATTGGATCAAGCGCTACCGCCCCTGAAGGCGTTCATTTTGCCGGGGGGGTCGCGCCAAGCGGCGCAGCTGCATATGGCCCGCACGATTGCGCGGCGGGCAGAGCGCCGACTCGTGACCTTCGTTCGTGAGGACGCGACCTACGGCGTTCATCTCAAATTTTTGAACCGCTTGTCGGACTTTCTCTTTCAGGCAGCCCGCACGGCTAATTTGGCGGCGGGTCAGGCAGATGTGCTGGCAGAATTTTAAGGAGGCGCCATGGAGAGACAGTTCACCATTGAAGAGGCCAACCAACTGATCGCGGTTTTGCGGAAGGATCTGGAGGAGCTGAAGCGCTTGCAGCACGAAGCGCGGCAAAAGTATGAAGAGATGCGGGATATCCGTGAGGTGGGCTATCGGTCCGACGGAAATCTCATCATGCTTTCGGACTACCAAGAAACCAAGCGTGAGTTTGACCGGATTGTGGCATCGGCCAATACCATTCTCACCGGCATCAATCAGCGCGGCTGCCGGGTGACCGATGTGGAAACAGGACTGGTGGACTTCCCCGCCGAGGTGGAGGGGCAGCCGGTCTATCTCTGCTGGCAAAAGGACGAGCCCGAGGTGGGCTATTACCACGGGCTCGAGGAAGGGTTTGCGGGCCGGCGGCCATTGCCCCAGCGGTTCAATCCCAGTTAGGGGTTCAGTCCCAATGCGGCCGCGTGAGGCTTCAACGCGTCCACAATGAAGGTGATGAAGTCCTCCAACGGCACCCCCAGACCCTCAACGCCCGCATACACGTCGGCCCGATTGACTCCACGGGCGAATCCCTTATCCTTCAACTTCTTGATCACTGACCGAGGCGTGACCTCGGAGAGGCTTTTCTCCGGGCGAACCAAGGTGACCGCAACGACGAAGCCGGTCAACTCGTCGCTGGCGAAAATGGCTTTCTCCAAGAGCGTGTCCCGCGGCAGCCCGTTTTCCGTCACATGGCTTCGAATGGCCGTAATAATGCGATCCGGAAATCCTTCGGCAGCCAAGATGCGGCCGCCCTCGATGGTGTGCTCGCCTATCTCGGGATAGGCTTCATAGTCAAAGTCATGCAATAGCCCGACCAGGCCAAACAAGTCGGGATCCTCCCCATGTTGAACCGCAATGGCCCGCATGACCGCCTCAACGGCCAATCCGTGCTTAATGAGATTGGGGTTTTTGGTATACCGGTTAAGAATGTCCCAGGCTTTGTCGCGCGCCGGCAGCTCGATGTCTAGCACCTCATCGTCCTCCTCATTTCCGAATTCCCATCATTATACCGCTTTTGACACGGATTTCCGGCTCCCGTACACTGAGAGCGGAAATCATACGAGGAGCGTGCCATCCGTGGAGGAATTCCGCGATGTGGTATTGATTGGGGCTGGTCCCATCGGGTTGTTTGGCCTGTACTGTACGGGCCTTCATCATTTGAAGTCCACCATGATTGAACGATTGGACCGGGTGGGCGGCCAATTGGAGTATTTGTACCCAGACAAGCCCATTTACGATGTGGGTGGATTTCCTGTCGTGACCGGTCGTGAATTAGTGGCGCGTTTGAAACAGCAGGCTTTTCAATATCCCGCCCAGTGTTGGACCGGGGTGGAAGCTCAGGGGTTGGAGCCCATTTCGGGGGGATGGGAGATCCGCACTAGCCAGGGACCGGTGAAAACCCGCACGGTTATCATTACTGGCGGCATTGGCAAGTTCATTCCCCGACGCTACAACAATCCCGCCATCGACCAGTTTGAGGGCCGCGGCCTCACCTACATTGTTGATCGGCTGGAAGACTTCCGCGGCAAGCGGGTGCTGGTGGTCGGAGGGGGAGACTCGGCCGCCGACTGGGCGCTGGCGACCGCGGAGATTGCGGCTGCGGTGACCATGATCCATCGCCGCGACACGTTTCAGTGTCATGCCGACAGTTTAGAAAAACTGCAACATCACCCGCGCGTCCATCTCATCCCCAATCGGACCCTAGACCGGGTTCATGGCCGTGCGGGGGTCGAGGCGGCGGAATTGGCGGCGCCAGATGGCCGTCATGAAACACTTAAGGTGGATGGCATCATCGTCGCTATCGGATTGCTGCCGGGAACCGATGTGTTTCATGGATGGGGTTTAGCAATGGACGGAAGCGAAATTCGGGTAGCGAGCAACATGGCCACCAATCTCGAGGGCGTGTTTGCCGCGGGTGATGTGGCTACCTATGATGGCAAGGTCAAGCTCATCGCCGCCGGGTTTGGCGAGGTGGCGACCGCTGTGGAAGCGGCATTGGGCCACATCGCCAAGTTTTCAAGCGGCAACCACGGTCAGGCGTCTTGAGGCAGGGGTACGCCGAGCCATCGTTCGAATCGCTCCCGTTGGGCCAAGCTGGCATCGGCAACGGGAACTAACTGGTAGCGGTCCGGCCGAGGCGGCAACGCGGCTTGCGGTCGGGACAACACCCGGCCTTGATGGGCGAGGAGCACGTCAACGGATTGGCCCGGCGCCAGTTGTGTCAGGCGCTCATTAAACTGCTCGGCGGTGCGGATGCGTTCGCCGTTTAATGCCAGAATCTCGTCGTCAGGCGAAATGCCGGCTTCTTCTCCCGGACCGCCGCGCTCAACCTGGCGCACCAGCAGTTTTCCTTGCCGATCTGTGACCCAAAACCCCAGCCAAACGGGGCGCCGGTCTTCGGCGTCTTGAAACCCGCGCTCGAGCCGCAATCCCACGATGTCGAAGAGAGATTCATCAAAGGGCTCCGTGCCGTGAACATAGCGGGCCAAGGCGCGCTGAAGCGGTGCCCCGCCCATCTCCACCAAGAGCGCCTCAAAGGCGTCTTCGGGATATCCACCCTCGCCATAGCGGCGCCATAACTCGGAAAACACGTCGGTCAGCGTTTTCTCACCATCGGTTGCCTGGAGCATCTCCAAATCTAAAAAGAGTCCAGCCAGCGCGCCTTTCAGGTAATAGGAGATGGTGATGTTGGGCGTGTTGGCATCGGGACGATACTGGCGGATCCAGGCTTGACGGGAGGCGTCGGCGAGCGAGGTCAGCCACCGTCCGGGTTGGGATTCCAAGGTCGCGATTTGCTTGGCCCAGTGATCCAGAATCTCTGTGGCCGGGATTGTCTGACTTTTGGCTAAAAGCCAGGGGGCCATGTAGTCGGTAATCCCCTCCAGCGCCCACAAGAGGCTGGTGTAGACTTCGTGCTGATAGTCGAACGGGCCTAGGACGGTAGGGTGAAGCCGCTTAACGTTCCAGAGGTGAAAGAATTCGTGAGCAAACAGGCTAAGCAGGGCGCGATAGTCGCGGGGGTTGCGCCAACGCGACGGAGGGACCATGATGTTGGCGGAATTGCGATGTTCCAGGCCGCCACCGCCAGCTTCGTTGACGGTCACTAAAAATTCGTAATGCGAGTAGGGCAGCGATCCAAAGATGGACTGGGCGGTTTCGATGATTCGGGTAAGGTCTTCAAGAAAGGTGGGCCGCGGCAGTTGATCCGCACCGAGGCCGGCCACCGAGAGGGTATGGGGAACGCCGCCGGCACTAAACGGGTAGCGCACCAAACGACGGCCCATTTGGATGGGGCAATCCACCAAGGCGTCGTAGTTTGGGGCACTCAACACACGCTCCCCGTCCAGTCCTGAGGCCACCGACCAGTCGTCCGGGAGATCCAAGGTTAGCGTCACCGGTCGGTCTTTCCACTCGGGGTGATACAGGAACAGGGTGGTCCCGTGCGCGAGCCCGTAGTCGGCATCCAGATAGCTGGTTCGTACGGTAAGCTCGTAAGCGTAGACATCGTAGCGGAACGCCACGGCATCGGCGCCGTGGGGCACCTCAATCTGCCAGGTCGCCTTGTCCCGTTGAACGATAGGCATTGTCTCCCCATTGGCTGAGGCGGATAAATTAATGACGTGACGGGCGTATTCACGCACCAAATAGGAGCCGGGCGTCCAGACAGGCAAGGACACGTCGAATAGTCCGGACGGGGGCTCTAAAAATCGGGCCTCCACATGAAAGTAATGGGAGCGGGGATTGGGCACACTGAGCCGGTACTCTATGGTGTGGTTAGACATGGCTTCTCCTTTGCGTCACGAAATGAGATTCAGGTATATGGTACAATTTTCCCGACGAGGACGCGAAAGCCTCGGGGATACCAAGCACGAAAGGACTGGGATCAAGTGGCAAATCGGCCCCACCTGGATTCGTTGAATTTGGCGCCAGGAAAGAAGGCGCGTCTGTATCGCCTGCTGTATGAAACGGGACCCGCCAATGGCACGTTAATGATTCTCCCCATCGACCAGGGTTTGGAACATGGTCCCCGAGATTTTTTTGATGCACCGGAAAGTCAGGACCCTCACTTTCAGTTCCGTATTGCGGTGGAGGGCCGATTTTCGGCGATCGCCTGTCAAATTGGGTTGGCGGAAAAATATTATCCGGCGTACGCCGGGAAGATTCCCCTGATTCTTAAGTTGAACGGCAAAACGGAAATCCCCTCCGACGAGGCGCCTCTTTCTCCGCAGATTGCCTCGGTCGAGGACGCCGTGCGACTGGGGGCGGATGCCGTGGGCTACACCCTCTATGTCGGTTCGTCTCGTCAGGATGAAGACTTTCAACAGTTTCGGCGCATTCGCGAAGAGGCGGATCGTTATGGCATGCCGGTGGTGGTGTGGTCGTATCCGCGCGGTGCCGCCATCGAGGCTAAGGGCGGGAAGGACACCATCTATGCCGTGGACTATGCGGCGCGCGTTGCTCAAGAGCTGGGCGCCGACGTGATTAAACTCAACGTTCCCAAAGTAGACCCGGAGAAACTGAAGATGGCGCCCAAGGCCTATCAGCGCGACTGGACTCCTGAGGAAGCGTTAAAGCAGGTCATTCAATCCGCCGGTAATTCCTTGGTGATTTTCGCCGGCGGGGAACGAGGTGCTGGCGCGTCGGCATTGGAAAAGGCGGAAGCCTGCATGAAAGCTGGAGCAACCGGCCTGATTTTTGGCCGAAATGTCTGGCAGCGGCCCTTTTCCGAAGCAATGGAGTTGTCCCGCTCCATTCATGAAATGCTTGAGCGCTACGCGTAAACCGACGAGATTGAGGCCCCGTTTTCGGGGCCTTTTTCCTGCGTGCGACTGGCAGGTACAGAAGCTTGCAGGTGAAAGTCCTGCTCCTGCGAATTACCCCATTCAAGTGGGATAG
>NZ_JABBVZ010000330.1 GCF_012933365.1 Sulfobacillus harzensis
ATAGCCTCTCGGGATTCCGTTTTGCAGATGGGGCAAGGATTCTGCCCCGAACGCCAGGGCCATTTGCCCCCACGCCCGGCCGCCGTCCGGGGCCGATGAATTGGCAATTCCGTACCCCGATATAGCCACCGCGCACCTTAAAAGTTGACTTTTCCACGGCCTCTCCACAATCGCCGAGAAGGGCGTTTGCACGCTCTATCTTCGCGGAATTGGGGTGGCACGTGTGTTCCCGATTGTCCGATCGCATCCCGCCTATCAAGCGTTTGTCCAGGCACAGTTGCGCCGGCATTATGCCCCCGGCGCGCTGCAGTTTGTCGCGCCCGATTGGGCCCTGGTCGCCAAGTTCTGGCGGACCGACCTCTCCGACACGGCGCGATTGCTGCACGAAACCTTTTCGTTGCGGGGGCCCCGGCCGTGGGATCCCGCCGACCTGCTCCGGTCGTATCTCCTCATGCTCGAAGTCGGGGAACCGTCGATCACCCGATGGGTGCAGCAATTGCAGCGCTGTCCCTTGTATGCGGTCCTCAGTGGGTTTGAATACGGGCATACCCCCGGCGTGGGCACCTTCTATGGGTTTTT
>NZ_JABBVZ010000331.1 GCF_012933365.1 Sulfobacillus harzensis
ATGGGTCAGCACGGCATTGCGCGGCGACCGGTGGTTTCCTCGCGTCGAACAGTGTTTTCGGATCGAACGCACGACGACCGACCTGGCCGGCCAGCCTGTCCGACACGAGTACGCCTATGGCATCACGAGTTGTTTGCCGGAAGAAGCCCCGCCGGACGATCTCTTGCACTTCGTGCAAGGGCATTGGGGCATCGAAAACAAAGTCCATTGGGTTCGCGATGTGGTGTTCGACGAAGATCGATCCCAAATTCGGACCGGTCACGGTCCGCGTGTGATGGCGACCCTGCGCAATTTGGTTGTGAGCTTACTCCGCCTCCACGGCCATCCCAATTTGGCTCAGGCGACGCGTCAATATAACGCTGACCGAGATCAGGCCCTTCGGGTGGTTGGCGCCTGAGACGGCCCGGCGCCGGTCACCACACATAATATCGTGCGAAAAAGGGCAAGACGAACCGATGTCGGTTCGCTCTGCTTTGCCATTTCCCTTTCGGGATGGCCTAATGTCCCACTGCGGTCGTCAAGGGTTAGTCGTCTGCTCTATCATTTCAGTCAACCTGACTTTGACGAAT
>NZ_JABBVZ010000332.1 GCF_012933365.1 Sulfobacillus harzensis
TTTTCCGGAGTTCCTCGAGCCCCGGCGGCGTAGTGAGCAAGCCTTGGTATCGGTGATTCAAGAGGCGTATGTGCTGGTGTGTTTAGTCAACAGGAAATGGCTCTTGCACACTTTTGGTGGTGCTGGGCCATGGCGCAATCGAACCGTGAGGGTGCACGCTCCCCATGTCGGTTCCTGTCGTTCGCGACCAGGCCAATACCCGACCGCGGCGGGCCTTGACGCGTTACCGATGCAAAATCCGGGCGCTCAACAAGGGCAAGCGGGCCCGACCATACATCATCCGCTTGAGCGTCTTGGTTCGATTGTTCAACCCTTCCACCGGGCCCTGGCTCCACGGAAGGGAAATGCCGGCCACCACCGCATCCCAGTCTGCGCGGAGGGTTTCGGCAAATCGCTGAAAGGCCGGTACCCCACTCGCTTCCGCCGCGCGGCACCAGGCTGCCAAGGCCGCGGCGCCACGCCGATGGATCACCAAGGTTTGAAAGTGGCGCGTGAGCGTCCACGCCAGCCGGTAGGTGGGATCCTCGTGAATCCGCGCACTCAAGGTCCCCGTGGCGTGCCGCGGAAT
>NZ_JABBVZ010000333.1 GCF_012933365.1 Sulfobacillus harzensis
TGCGGAAGGCCGGCTTAAATTTGGCCGAACGGACTTCGGGGAAGTACAAAGGCCACATCAAGCTCGCGAAGCGCGGCAATGCCGTGTTGCGCAAGCACTTGTTTTTCACCGTCCTGCACTTAATCGGTACGAACCCCGTCTTTGCGGCATGGCACAAACGGAACGTCGAGGGGAAACGACTGACGCCGATGCAGTCGATCATGAAGCTGACCCGCAAACTGGCGCGTCTCTTGGTGGCCATGGCCCGCACTGGCCAACCCTTCCAGCCAGGTCGAGGAGAACCACCGCGGCGTAAAGCCTAACCCGTATGCCGACTGATTCGTAGGATTTCACAAACGCACGGAGTATCGCGCTTAATGCGCTTGAGGGCATGTGACCCGTTGCGAGATCGTTTGTCGAACTCCCTGCTTGGGCCAGATGTGACGAAGGAATGTGAGGGCCAGACCCGTTGAGACATGGGAGCGTGAATCGCCCAAGAACGTCAGGGAGAATCCCGTGCCATAGTTTCATCAAGACGTGATCCCACGGCTTTGGTTCGTCTTACGCCAATTCGCGTCTG
>NZ_JABBVZ010000334.1 GCF_012933365.1 Sulfobacillus harzensis
CTGAAATCCCTCTGGAATCCGAGGTACTGGACCGCTATGACCCAAGCCGCGGTGATTGCCTTTCAACACCAGCAGCATCTGCCGGTGAATGGCATCCCCGGCCCCCAGGTTTGGATGGCGCTCCAACAGGCGGTGCGGCATCCGGTGGTCAATCCGACGCCGTACGCCTATATCTATGTCTCGGAAACGTTGCCGGAACGGCTGTGGTTGTGGGTGGCTGGGCATGTGGTGCTGACCACGCTTGCGAACACCGGAATTCCCGAGACGCCGACCACACTGGGGAGTTACGCCGTCGATGAACGGCGCACATTCCAGATTATGCGAGGAATCAATCCCAACGGCACGTCCTATGCGGATCCGGTCCATTGGATTAATTACTTCGATAAAAGCCAAGCGGTGCATGGGTTTCTGCGGGCGCAGTACGGATTTCCCCAAAGCTTGGGCTGTGTGGAGGTGCCCATTCCCGTGGCCCAAAAGATCTATCCGCATCTCTATATCGGAGCGCTGGTGACGGTGGCACCCCCGGGATCAGCGCCGTTGGTGCGCCCTAATTCT
>NZ_JABBVZ010000335.1 GCF_012933365.1 Sulfobacillus harzensis
CGCGCGACGATTTCTCCGAGCGCTACCCCAACGGATGCGGAAGTTCGCCTTGACACTGGCTGAGGAGAAGACGCGGCTGATTCCCTTCGGACGGCGCCATTGGCGTGCCAACCAGCCGTACCCGCACCATTTTGACTTCCTTGGGTTCCGGCACCATCTCAGCCACGACCGACACGGTCGAATGGCCGTTGTCCGGCTCCCGAGCCCGAAAAGCCGCCAGAAATTTCTGCAGGAGGTCAAACAGTGGCTACGGGTGCACCAGCATGACCGCCCACGCGCGCAAGCGCGGGTGCTTCACGCCAAGATACGGGGATTCTACCAATACTTCGGCGTGCCGCACACGACCGCTGCTCTGGGGCGCGTCGGCTATGCTGTCCAATGGTATTGGTATCGGTCACTGAGTCGCCGGAGCCAAAAGGGAAAGGTCACATGGGAGGCACTCAAGCGGTGCCCGTGGTTTCTCCTGCCACGTCCGCGAGTCGTCCATCCGACAGTGTAACGTGTGCGAAATCGGGGAGCCGGATGCGTAAATTGCGCACGTCCGGTTCTA
>NZ_JABBVZ010000336.1 GCF_012933365.1 Sulfobacillus harzensis
GGGGAAGCGGGGCCGGGGGTGGCAGAGACGGTGCGGGCGGTCGAAGATCACGGGGCCGACCTCGCCGCGATGATCCGGCAGCTGGGGGACTGGCAGCACAACGGGACCTGGAACGCGCTCACGGAGATGGTGTCGTTGGTGTCAGCCCTGCGCGACAGCGCCACTCCGCATCTGGCGGAACGATTGGGTCACCTGGCGGTGGGGCTCGGCCAAATGGCCGGGGAAGCGGGGCCGGGGGTGGCAGAGACGGTGCGGGCGGTCGAAGATCACGGGGCCGACCTCGCCGCGATGATCCGCCAACTCGGGGCTTGGCAACAGGATGGGACCTGGGATGCGCTGATGCAATTGGTCACGTTGGCCAAGGGATTGCAGGACTCGCTAACCCCGCACCTCGTGGAGCGCCTCGTCTCTTTCGCGGGGGATGCCGTGAGTGACTTGCGCGCGGCCCTGGATTCCGGCCTCCTCGACTTAGGGATTCGGGCCACCCACGCGCTGTCGGACGTGACCGAAACGGTTCGCAACGACACGTCGCGGGTGACG
>NZ_JABBVZ010000337.1 GCF_012933365.1 Sulfobacillus harzensis
CATTCAGCTGACCGGGGTGCGCCACGATCAGCCGCCCCAATTGGTCTCGGTGACCTATCCATGGACGGTCCAGACCGACGCGGCCGAGGATCGACTGAGGCGCTTGGTGGAGACCGCGAAACGGAACAGCACCGTCTATCAAACCCTGGCGTTGGCGATCCCGGTGTCCGGCACCGTGGTGCGGGACGACGGGGCTTTGCCCATCTAAGGAGGTTATCTAGTATGTCTCACATTTTGATCATTGGCGGCAGTGATGCGGGCATCAGCGCGGCGCTCCGCGCCCGGGAGGTGGACCCCACTGCCACGGTGACGATGTTGGTGGCGGATGCGTTTCCCAACTACAGCATCTGCGGCCTGCCCTTCTATCTCAGCGGCGAGGTCGCCGATTGGCACCATCTCGCGCATCGCACGCTGGGAGACATTGAATCGGCGGGCATTCGGGTCCGGTTGAACACCCGGGCGCTCGCCATCGATCCGGCGTCACATACGGTGCGGGTGCAAACCGAGAGCCAAGC
>NZ_JABBVZ010000338.1 GCF_012933365.1 Sulfobacillus harzensis
CATTCAGCTGACCGGGGTGCGCCACGATCAGCCGCCCCAATTGGTCTCGGTGACCTATCCATGGACGGTCCAGACCGCCGTGGCCGAGGACCGGCTGACGCGCTTGGTGGAGACGGCGAAACGGAACAGCCCCGTCTTTCAAACCCTGGCACTCGCGATCCCGGTATCCGGCACTGTGATGCGGACCGACGAAGCCGCGCCCATCTAAGGAGGTTATCCCTATGGCTCATATTCTGATCATCGGCGGCAGTGATGCCGGCATCAGCGCGGCACTGCGTGCCCGGGAGGTGGATCCCACCACCACCGTGACGATGCTGGTCGCGGATGCGTTTCCCAACTACAGCATTTGCGGTCTGCCCTTCTATCTCAGCGGCGAGGTGGCCGATTGGCACCAGCTCGCGCACCGCACGCTGGGCGACATTGAATCAGCGGGCATCCGGGTCCGGTTGAACACCCGGGCGCTCGCCATCGATCCGGCGTCACATACGGTGCGGGTGCAAACCGAGAGCCAAGC
>NZ_JABBVZ010000339.1 GCF_012933365.1 Sulfobacillus harzensis
TTGAACCTCCCCGGCCTGAAGGCCGGAGATTCTGGGGGAACCGCGGTTGCTGTGTCGGCGGGCCGTGAGACCCTGGGAGTGTTCCTCCGGACTCGCCACCGCTTATCCCACCAGCAACAGGGGCGGGGTTCAGCCGCAACTACGCCTTGACGTTCTCTGGAGGGGAACGGGACGGCGATACGTGATCCGTTCGGGCACGCAGATCAACCCGGGGCGAATCTCCCCATGCATCCCCTTGTTGAGGATGTTCACCGCACCCACGCCATCGCGGTGGGCTCGATAGCCACAGGCGCGACAATGGTAGGTTCGACCCGCCACCTTGGTGAGATGGCCACAGCGCGGACACGTTTGGGACGTGTACGCTTCACTAATCTTCATCAGTTGGATGCCGTGACGACGGAGTTTGTATTCGAGATACTGTCCCAAACGCCCGAACTCCAACGCCCCGACCTCTTGGTTAGTCCGCCGGGATCGGCGGTGGCGTTTGTGGTGGTTGAGCGTGCC
>NZ_JABBVZ010000033.1 GCF_012933365.1 Sulfobacillus harzensis
CAGAACGTTGGAAAGGGCATCATCAAGGGGGAGCACTTATCCACAGCCGTGATTTGTCCAGTTATGAAAAACCCTCATTGGTGAAAAGCACGACGTTCAGGGACATCAGTCCGAGTAGCCTTGGGGGTTACGGGCAATGCCGTTCTTGGGCTACTTCTCGAATTGCGGAGGCTGTCCGCTGATGCGCTCGGCCAATATCTTGCCGTTTCGGTTAAGGATGAATGTAAAAGTGGCGGAATGCCGGATGCCCCATCGCTCTGATAGCGTTACCGTCGCGACAGCTTCGGCCCGCAGGGGGGCGGGGACGATCGCCAAATTCAAGGGCACCCGATCCGTGATGCCCGTCGAGCAGGATCCGGCGACGCCGCTTCCGGGTATTTCGGCGCCGCCCCAGGGAATGTTGCAAGGCTGTTCGCCTGGTGTCCGCGGGAATTTCGTCAGGCGGATGGCGCGCCCAACCTGATGCCAGAATACGGTCGGCATAGGGATGGCCGTTGATGCAACTGATTTTGATGGACCACAGCCGGCGACGATTAGGGCCATGGTTATCGCCGATAGTATGGCGGAGATTCGCTTGGCCTGAATCAAAGGGACCACCCCCTCTCTCCAAGGTCCGAACGCCTGGAATCTTTGAAGTGTTTCATGGCAAGGGTTGAGCAAGCTGCCTTACCGCGCCATCGGCGTCGAGCCATCATCTACCCCGGGGAGCCGGAAGACCGGGTCCTCAGATTAGCCGTCTACGTGCAGGAATGATTGGCAGGACCTACACCGAACCGAATGTCTGGGTTCATCTCCTCACATAGTCCGGAAGGCACGACTGGGTGGCGGATCTCAACCGCAGGCTGACATTAGGGTCCTAGGGCGCGCGACTGGCTACGGCTCATGGGTTGAGAAAAATGTCGCCACCTGCAGCATGAACCACCAGCACACCACGTGTGACCGTGGACTGAGGACCAATGGCCGCGGTGATTGGACCGCTCACGCTATTGGCGGACGCGAGGGGCGAAAACCCGGAGGAGAGATTGCCGCCGGCGGCGGTTAGACGGACAACGGTACGCACTGTCGGGTTGCCCGTCACATGGATGTCGCCGCCAGTGCTGGAAATGAACGACGACGGTGACCAAGGGCCGGTCATGACGATGTTCCCGCCTTGCGATTCTAACTTCACGTCGGCCGGCGGCTTGGACCAGCTGACGGATATGGTCCCACCCTGACTCTGGGCTATCAACGATCTGGTGATGAGGTGCGTGCCATCCAGATTGCCGCCCGTGGATTCCAGCGAAACGCGGCGGTACATGCCCTCGGCACTCAAGTTTCCGCCAGCCGTCGCTCCATTCAATGATGCGGTGGTGGGAACACGGAGGTGCAGATATGCCTTTCCCGAAGTATTGATGTGGGGTGGCAGGTGGACCTGGATAATCCAGGATCTACGATGCACGATGGTGACCCGGCCACGCTTGGGCAATTGATAGGTGAGGCTTAGAGTCTTTCCCACAGCCGAGGTAACCGCCACATTCACGCCCCCGCCAGATACCGTTATGTGCGGATCGCTTCCCACGACGCGGGTGATGTGCCGAACTGCCCCAACGGCCACGGTGGCGGGTCCAATGGGGATGGTTGCCTGTCCGCAACCTGCCATGAAAATCGGAACGGCGCCAAGAATCATCCAGGGTTTTTGCAGAAGAATGGCTAATCCCTCCATCGCCTCTCGTCCAGCACGGAGGCGTTTCTTTTAGAGTTAGAGGATCCTAGGGGTGAAAAAGTCACAGGTGGGGGGAGGTTTCTCGGGGCCTGGTAGGGGGTGGAAGCGCGGCGCGTCTCTTGGGCGGGAGGCCCGCTTGCGCGCCACGAGGGGCAAATTGCCATCGCCATGCTTCTCGATCGGTTGCCGGGTTTGCACATGGTCGACACTTTGCCATGGTGGTGCGATGCAAGGCTCTCTCAGTGGGTTGAACCGGAGGGCAAACCGGTGATCGGAGCGTCGTTGGGCTGTGCAGGTTACGGCAGGTGCAGTGCCAGTCGAACCAGCAGCAGGGTCCCGAGCGCGGTGACCAAGAGATAGACGTAGCGGTGAAACTTTGTGGCAGGGATGCGTTGTTGCAATCGGGTTCCAACGACGAGGGCCAGCGCGATGGCCGGAAGCGACCACAAATAGAGACGTCCCATCGTCGGGCTCCACATGCCGCTCAGACCTTGTCCAGCGACAATCAGCGTACCGGCGATGAGAAAGTAAGCCTGTAGCGTGCTGCGAAAATTGCGAGGCTGCCAGCGACGAAACGACCCGTAAATTGCCACGGGGATACCCGTAAAGTTGTAGGCACTGCCAAATACACCCGAGGCGAAGCCCAACAGCACGCCCCAACGGGGGGATGCGATGGTGGCCGCTGCGTCGTCAGACGCCAGCCGCGCACGAGACAAAGAAAACGTGCCGTAGACAATCAGCGCCGCCCCGAGCAATCCCGTAACGATCTTTGGCGACACGGAGGTCACCATCCAGAGACCGACCGGGATTCCCAAAAGAGCCGCAAGAACCACCGATCCTAGCTCCCGACGATGGATGTGCTGCCAACCTGTGGTGACGGTAACGGCTGCGACCGTCAAGCTGACTAGTCCCATCAACGCTACGGCGGTCGGCAAATGAAGGGGCAGCAATGCCAAGAGCGGCATGCTCACCACCGCTTCCCCGAACCCAAAAATGGTCCGTGTGAGAGCGCCCAGGAAAACGGTCAACGTTATGGCAAGAATAATGACTAGAGACACGCGATTTCCTCTCAGACCGGAATACTCTTATTTTAGCTCATCGCCCCTTCGCCGCGTCTTCTCTTGGCGATGGTGCAGGCGATGGCCACGGGTGCCGTGTAGGATCAAAATTGCGACAAACGCCACGGACATGCAAGCATAGCGTTTCGTCGCATATTTATGTTCCGTGTCCATCCTTAAGGAGCAGAAAGGAGCCTTTGATGGAAATTAGCGGCCGCAAAATCATTGCCGCCACGCCCTCCGTCTGCTATCACCTGCTAACGGACCCGGATACGTTGGTTGACACCATGCCCGGCTTAACCCGCATGGAGTCCGAGGGCGAGAACCGCTATGTGGTGGAGCTGGTGATGGGAGTTCCCGCCTTGCGGGGACGATATCGTGGCGTGATGGCGATTGAGGATGCCGTGGAGAATCAGGCATATCGGTTGCTGCTAGAGGGAGAGGGGCCGTTGGGGACCATCCGCATGGAATTAGCCGTACACTTCGAGTCTGTTGACAAGGGTACCGAAGTCACCTATCAAGGGGTGGCGACCATGGGCTCAAGTCAAGCCGGGGTGGCCCAGAAAATTCTCTCAGGGGCCACGACGCTCCTCATGAACCAATTCTTCAACAATATTGCCAAGGCCGCCAAAAAAGCGGGATAGCGCGGCATGCGCGGCCAACGGAGCGTCTCGGCATTAGTCGGATTGCTCCACGGTTCGAAGGGCTGCTTGGAGATATCGGTAAATCTTGAGGGCGAGATGGATATTTAAGCGCCGCGGTGAGGCGAGGAGATCCTCGCCTAAAATATCGCTTAGCACCTTGATTCTGGCATAGAGCGTTTGGCGATGGATCCCCAGGACTTGGCTGGCACGGGTTTTGGAATCCGGATAGCTGAACAGGGCGTCCAGGGTCTCGATAAGCTTGTCGCGGTCCGCTCGCACCAAAATCGGACCGAGCTCGGGGTCCACCATGAGCGTTTTCAACTGGTCAATGGGCGTGGCCAGGATCCATCGCCAAACCCCCATCTCGTTGTAGGCGACTGGGGACAAGTCGGTCAAGCGCGCGACAATTGCTGCATCATTGGCTTCTTCGAGCGCGCGCGGCAAGCTGAAAGGGTCGCTGTGAAAGCACGAGGATCCCGTCGGCACGGCGTCCCAGTCGGGCGAGGCAAGAAGGCGCGTGACCACTGGGCGCGGGCCGGCTACCACCCAGATGTGCCGGTCTTGATGGGTGACGTGCCCAACGTGAAGGCTCGCATTCTTCCTCATTTGCGAGAGGGGACCTCCAGCACCCGCTCTGACCACCACGCCGTACCCGGTCTTGGGCGTGAGCGCAAAACGCGTGCGGAAGCGCTGGAAGGATGCGGCGGACGGTGCCGCGTCCCACAGCAAATGTTCCAATAAGGCGGCATCTTCCTGCCGGTGGATGCGATCCAGGCCTTCGGTACGGATGTGGTCTTGGGCCAGCGCTGCGGCGGTCCGATCCATGGCCAAATACACGTGCTCGTCCACCGTCTCTCCAGGACAAGCTACTAACAGGTCGCCGGTCGGTTGGCTGAAGACGGTCACGGTTTGCCAGACCACCTGATTATTTAGGCGACGTGCACCAATCGCCAGGGCGGATGGCAGGGGCGGCATCGGACCCGCGGGAAATCCCTCGCTGAGGGCGGGTGGCTTGGCGCTATCGCGTGGCCAATAGGCCGTGGGGAAGCCGAGGGACTTCGCTAATAGATCCACCAGCCGGTCCGGTCCTTCTGTGTTGAGAAGCGCATGGCGGATTCCGAGCGACAAGCTCTCCAAGTCGTCCATCAGTCGGTGATGACGGCTGATAACCAGACTGTTGATATCCTGAGATAAATCGAGAAACCGCACGGGGGCGGGAAAGACAATAATGGGGAAGTCGCGCCGATTGGCCAAAAGAACCCAATCCTTGGGGACAGCCTTCCAATAGCTCCCCAGTTCCACCACCAAGCCGGCGGCCCCAGCGTCAATGAGCCCGGCCAAATAGGCGGTGCGCTGACTTTTCGACGATAGACCGACTCCGGTCGCCAGCACCAGTTCGCCGCCCTGCAAATAGTGCCCAATATCAGGGATCTCGCCGACATGGACCCAACTGATGGGCCGGCTGAGGCTTTCTTTTCCGGCCGCCACTAAGGCTCTCTGAAAGACCGGGCGCCGCAAAACATCCTGAATGGTAATCATCGGCATTCCTTACAAAGTGTCTAATAATTGTTCTAAAAATCATACTGAATGGCGCGGGAAAAGGGAAGACGGCGCGATTATAATCACGGGCAAGAGATTGAGGAGGTGGCATGATGAGCGACGTGACAGGGCGGCAACGGGAATATTTGGCGCCCGGAGTGTCGACATATTACACGGATCCCTTGGTATTGACGCGAGGGGACGGTCGGCGGGTAACGGATGACATGGGCCGGTCGTATCTGGATTTCTTTGGTGGCATTTTAACGGTGTCCATTGGTCATGCTCATCCGGCAGTGACCGCCGCGGTGAGCGAGCAAGCAGCCCGGTTGGTGCACACCTCAACGCTTTATGTGACGGAGCCGATGGTGGACCTGGCGGAACGGCTGGCAGCCATCACGCCGGGAAAACTCAAGAAGAGCTTCTTTACCACCAGCGGCACCGAGGCAAATGAAACCGCTATTACCATGGCGCAGCTGGCAACCGGCAACCAAGAGGTGGTGACCTTGCGCCACAGCTATTCGGGACGCTCGCAGGTGGGGATGGGACTCACCGGACAGGCTAATTGGAAGCTGGCCGGTTCCGGCATGAGTCTGCCCATTCGGCAAGCTCATAACGCCTATTGCTATCGCTGTCCGTTTCAAAAAACGCCGGACACCTGTGGCCTTGAATGCGCCAAAGATCTAGACGACTTTATCCGCACCAGCACCTCAGGACGTCTGGCCGCCTTTCTGGCCGAACCCATTCAGGGCGTCGGCGGCTTCATTACACCGCCCCCGGCCTTTTTCCAGGAAACGGTGGCCATCGCTCGCAAGTACGGGGCGCTTTTTATCGACGACGAGGTGCAGACCGGCTTCGGGCGGACAGGCAAAGCCTTTGGCATTGACCACTACGGCGTCCACCCCGACCTCATGACCTTCGCCAAAGGACTCGCCAACGGCCTTCCCATTGGCGCGACGATAGCGACTGACGAGGTGGCCAACGCCTATCAAGGCCCCACCATCTCTACTTTCGGGGGTAATCCGCTGTCCATGCGGGCTGCGTTGGCGACGCTGGATGTGATGGAGCGGGAGAACCTCACCGAAGCCGCGCGTATCCGGGGTAATCAACTGCGTCAGGGATTAGAGGATCTCTCCGATCGGTTCCCAATTCTAGGCGATGTGCGCGGCAAGGGATTGATGCAGGGCCTTGAGATTGTTCTAAAGGACAAGAAGCCAGCCCCCGACCTAGCTGCCGAACTGCTGGAGGAAGCCCAAAAACGAGGCCTTCTGGTTGGCAAGGGCGGACTGTACGGGAACGTCATTCGGATTGCCCCGCCCCTGACCGTTACCGCCAATGAAGTAACCGAGGCTCTCGAGGTCCTCGGTGAGACGTTGCAATCCCTGTATGGAACACACAGCGAGTTGGCAGCAGTGCCCTCAACTCGCATTCAATACCAGGACTAGGAGGGATGCTTCATGGCCAAGCATATCGCGCACAGTATTGCCAGTGAGGCGGTCGAGCCGCACGCGAGCGAATGGGATCAGGTGTACAATCCTGCGACTGGTGAGGTGCTAGGGGATGTTCCCCTCGACGACTTTGGGGCGGTGGACCAGGCCGTCAAAACGGCCGCGGAAGCCTTCGCCGAGTGGTCCGGCACCTCCATCTTGGAGCGGGCTCGCTGCATGTTCCGCTATCGCGACCTCTTGGAAAGGCATCATCAGGAACTGGCGGAGATGGTGACTCGCGAGCACGGGAAAATTTTGTCCGACGCCTATAACGAGGTGGGCCGCGGCATCGAGGTGGTGGAGCTGGCCGCGGGCGCCCCGAGCATACTCAAAGGCGAGATTTTGCCAGGCGTGGCCACGGGAGTTGAAGTGTTCATGCTCCGGGTGCCCTTGGGCGTTGTGACCGGGATTACGCCCTTTAACTTTCCGGCCATGATTCCCTTGTGGATGATCCCGCCGGCCATTGTGTCGGGCAACACCTTCATCTTGAAACCATCGGAGCGCACGCCGCTTACGTCGCTTCGACTGCTGGAGCTTTTAACAGAAGCTGGCGTTCCTAAGGGGGTTGTCAATGTTGTGCATGGGGGTCGGTTAGTGGTTGACCGACTCCTCAGCCATCCCGTCGTTCGCGCGGTGTCGTTCGTGGGATCCGAGCCCGTGGCTAAACACGTCTATCAAACGGCAGCCGCCTACGGGAAGCGCGTGCAGGCATTAGGCGGGGCCAAGAATTTTCATGTAGTGATGCCCGATGCCAATCGTGGGCGCACCATTGACGCATTGACCAGCTCCGCTTTTGGTTCGGCCGGTGAACGCTGTCTGGCTGGGGCGGTGGTCATTGCGGTCGGGGAAGCGGGGGATTGGCTGACGGAGGCGATGGCCCAGCGGGCAGAATCCTTGGCCGTTGGGGAGGGAACCGCGGCTTCGGTTGAGATGGGTCCACTCATTCGCGCCGCGCACCGCGACCGGGTTGTTCGTTACATTGAGCGCGGGCAACGCGAAGGCGCCCGGCTCGTGTACGATGGACGCCGCCATCCGGTGCCTGCCCAGGGTTTCTTTTTGGGTCCCAGCTTGTTCGATGACGTGCATCCGGAGATGAGTATTGCCCAAGAGGAAATTTTTGGACCGGTGCTAAGTGTGATGCGGCAACCGAATCTTCCGGCGGCCGTCGAGGTGGCCAACCGCTCGCGTTTCGGCAACACCGCCACCATTTATACCCAGTCTGGCGCTGCCGCCCAGTATTTCCGCGACCACATCGAGGCGGGAATGGTGGGTGTCAACATTGGCGTCGCGGCCCCCGTGGCCTGGTTCCCTTTCGCGGGTTGGAAGGATTCGTTCTATGGAGACCTCCACGCCACCGGGACGGATGCATTTCTCTTCTACACGGAGCGGCGGGTCACCACCACTCGTTGGTAAGGAGAGGATTGTGAGTCAAGGGTTGTGGACAGATGGCACGGGAAAAGTGGCAAAATCACCCGACCACGAGAATCCTTAAACCAGTTTGTTGGTAGCCTACCATATGATGGGCTGCCGGTCCGCCTCCGTGGCGGACCGGGAACTGGGAGGATTACAGATTGTCCGTTCGGAACCCTTCAGGGATTGTCGTTGCCATAACGCTGGTGGCAGGCCTTGTGGACGCACTCGGATATTTCCGCCTGGGTCACGTGTTCATAGCCAACATGACGGGAAATTTGGTGCTGTTGTCGATTGCCTTGGCTCGCGGCCATCTAGCGCAAGCCATGCGTTCGACCTATTGTCTTTGTGGATTTGCGCTGGGTGCGATTTTTGCCTCCTGGCCCCTGGGGCTTTCTTTCAGCAAGCGTTCCGTGCTTATCGGGCTGGGTTTGGAATTCTTTTCACTGGTGTTTTTGAGTGGGCTTGTCCTCATGGGACGCGACATCGCGGCGATTGTGGTGGGAAGCTTCGGGATGGGGGTGCAAAGCCGATTGGCGAAGCATCTTCATGTCGCGGGAGCCATCACCACGGTGGTGACCAGTACCTTGACGCAAATGATGGACGACCTGCTGATGGGGTTCAGGGGGCAGGGTTGGCCGCGAGGGGCGGCGGTGCGTCTGGCGCTTTTTTTCGCCTATGCGATTGGGGCGATGGTTGCGGCGCTCGGACGTCGGCATCCTACGCGGGTGGTGCTGCTGTCGGTGGTGGTATTGGCTGGGCTGAGCCTCTGGGTCGCCGTGAGCCGGGCGTCAGCGGAACCCCGTTAAGGGTAAGGGCGATGGCGAGCGATTCGGATTTTCGTCATATTGAACCGCCAAAACAAATAAGTTAAAATGTTTAACAAAGATGTTCCAAAATTTAGGGGGAATCGGAGTGCGACCATTGACTGCATCGGCTCCGACCATGAAGCGGCTCAACCTTGCTGCCATCCTTTCCGTCATTCGCCAGGCCGGTCCCTTGCCGCGCACCGAAATTGCGGAACGAACGGGATTGACCAAGGCCACCGTCACTAATCTGGTGGGCAACTTGATTGCCGAGGGATTGGTGATGGAAGAACTTCCGGGTCGCTCCACGGGAGGTCGCCGCCCAGTACCCGTGGCCCTGAACCCGAGATCGCGGTTTGTTATTGGTGTGGATGTGGGCATTCACGAGGTCCGTGTGGGCGCGACGGATTTGAATGCCGCGCCCATCGTGCGGCAGGTATTTCCCTTAAAGCGTTTGACCAGCCCCGATCAGTTCCTCGCCATTCTAGGCGACGGCGTGGATACGGTTTTGCAGCATATGTTGAGCGTCGAAGGCATGACGCTTGATCAGTGGCTGGGTGTAGGAATTGGGATGCATGGGATAGTCGATGCTGAGGCCGGGACGGCCATCTTTGCGCCCAACTTCGGATTGCACAACATTCCTATCCGGGAGACGCTGCAAGAGCGATTTAAGGCTCCGGTCTTCGTGGACAACGATGTACGGGCCATGGCTGCCGGGGAACGCTGGTTTGGCTCTCCAGGCGCGGGATCCGACTTTTTGTTCGTCAACGTGGGGTTAGGGGTCGGTGCAGCCGTCGTGGTACGGGGGGAAACGTTGACGGGGGCCTCGGGAAGTGCCGGTGAAATAGGCCACACGGTGGTGGAGCCCAATGGGCGACCATGCGCCTGCGGCAAGAAGGGCTGTCTGGAGACGGTGGCGTCAGGTCCGTCTATTGCCCGCCGTGGGGTGGAAGCGGTGCGGGGCGGCATACCGAGCCTCATCCCGGAGGTGGCCGGGGGCGATCTCGACAGTGTGACCGCCTATACCATCTATCAGGCGGCCAGTGCCGGAGATAGTCTGGCGCGCTCGTTGTTTAACGCGGCCGGCACGCATCTCGGCAACACCATCGGCCAACTGGTCAACGCGTTGGATCCGGACGCCGTCATTATTGGGGGTGGGGTCAGTGGAGCCGGAATATACTTTTGGCATCCGCTGGTTCAGCGGGTGCGGCAAGTTGCTGTCGAAACGGCCGGCGCCCACTTGCGGGTGATGCCGAGCACGGTCTCCGATGCCACGCTGATTGGGGCTGCCACCATGGTGCTGCATTCCTTGTTTTCCCCGAAATTTTAACACTGCTGGTTGAGACTCAAGAGAGGACGAGACAATGGCTGAAATACGCTACAACCCGTTGTTGGACGAATGGGTGATGGTGGCTGCCAACCGACAAAAGCGGCCCGCCATGGAAGGGGCCCAATGCCCATTTTGTCCGGGGTCGGGACAGGTTCCCGAGGACTATCAGGTTCTGTCATATGCCAATGATTTCCCGGTATTATCGATTCATCCCACCATGCCTGAGTCTGGATTGGAAGCATGGCGTCAAGTTCGCCCCGCGTATGGCGTCTGTGAGGTTGTTTTATATTCGCCCGATCATTACGCGTCGTTGCCTGAACTCCCCGTGAGCCAGATCGAGAAACTTATCGATCTGTGGGTGTCGCGGGTTAGGGACTTGCGGCAGGATCCGCAGATCCGGTACATTTTCTTGTTTGAGAACCGGGGAGCGGAAGTGGGGGCAACCATGGAACACCCGCATGGGCAACTCTATGCCTATCCTTTCGTGCCGACGGTCGTGCAGCGGGAATTGGACGCCAGCCACCGCTATCATCAAGAACACGGCCATTGTTTGGTGTGCGACTTAAACGACCAAGAGGGCAACGGGCCTCGGCAGGTAGCCGAGACAGAACATATGGTGAGCTATATTCCGTATTTTACCGAGTATCCCTTTGGTGCCTTCGTGGCTCCGCGAGCACATAAGAGCTCGCTCTTAGATCTGGATCAAGTCGAGCGCCAGGAACTCGCCTGGATGCTGAAGGCGGTGTCATCCGGGTTGGACCGCGTTTACCAAAAACCCATGCCGTACATGATGGCTCTGCATCAGGCCCCGGTCAACACCTCATTTAAGGCTCATGCCTATCATTTTCATGTCGAGTTCTACCCGCTTTTGTACGCCCCAAACAAAATCAAATATCGCGCGTCCTCGGAGGTCGGAGCTGGCGTGGCTGCCAACCCCGCTTCGGTGGAGGAGACCGCGCCGCTTCTTCGCCGCGCCATTCAAGACGCCAGGAGGGACGGGCAATGGTAACCGCAGTGCAATCTAGGATTGGGGAAATTACGGATTGGTTTGGGGGGAGCCTCGAGGGAGTGCGGTGGTTTTTTGCCCCAGGACGCGTCAACTTGATTGGGGAGCACCTCGACTACAACGGGGGACGCGTTCTGCCGGCGGCGCTCGAATTAGGGGTTTGGCTCTTGGCCCGCCCGCGCGCTGATGCAGCCTTCCGATTTGCCTCGAGCGCCTTTCCCGAAGAGATTGAGGTCAAAGATGGAGATCTTGGCTATCGGCCGGAACACGGATTTGCCAATTACCCCAAGGGAGTGCTCTGGGTTTTGCGTGAGCAGGGATGGCAAATCCCCGGCATGGACTTCCTCTTCTTTAGTAACCTGCCCAGTGGGGCGGGGCTCTCGAGTTCGGCCGCCGTCGAGGTGGTGACGGGATTTGCGCTGGCAGCCATTCTCCGACGCCCTCTGACCCCGCAGGGATTGGCGCGGATGGCGCAACGGGCGGAAAATGATTATGTCGGGGTGCAGTGCGGCATTATGGACCAGTTTGCCGTCACCGCCGGGCGTGAGAATGCTGCGGTGCTTCTAGATTGCGAGCGCCTGACCTTTGAATACGTGCCGTTAGATCTGGGCGCCTACCGGCTAATTATTATCAATTCCAACAAGGAGCGTAAGCTGGCCGAGTCGCGCTACAATTTGCGGCGCGAGGAGTGTCAGGAGGCTTTGGCGATCTTGCGGCAACGGGACAAGTCGGTGCTGTCGCTGGCTACCCTGAGTCCTGATCTGTGGGAGGCCTATCGTCCGCTCATCGACCGTGCCGTGTTGCGCCGACGCGTCGATCACGTGGTGAGTGAAAACGCTCGGGTAAAAGAAGCCGTGCGGCTGCTCAGAATGGGCGATTTGCCCGGATTTGCCCTTCTGTTGAATTTGTCTCATGAATCCTTGCGGGATTTTTATGAAGTGACTGGACCTGAATTGGACGCTTTGGTGGAAGCCGCCCAGCAAGCGCCAGGCTGTCTTGGGGCGCGGATGACAGGGGCGGGATTTGGCGGATGTGCGTTGGCCTTAGTAAAGGCGGACCAGGCAAGCGCCTTTGAAGAGGCGGTGCAAGAGCGCTATCGCACGGCCGTTGGCCGTGAAGCAAGCTTTTATGTGAGCGCAGCCGGCAATGGGGTGCGCGAGGTCACGGAGGAGGTACAGAGCTGATGCGGTCGGGAGTTAGGGGAGAAACCCGCTATTTAGGCGAAGACGCGGTTACCCTGCAATTTGGCCGGTACGAGGCGGTGGTTCTGCCCCGCTGGGGTGGGAATGTGGTTGCCTTTCGCCGACCGGACGCGGGGTGGTCATTTCTTCGAGAGCCCGAGAGTTTCGAACGCTTTTCCGAACATCCGGGGGTGTATGGCATCCCCATACTTTTCCCACCCAATCGCTATGCGGACGGCACCTTTACGCTCTTTGGACGCACCTATCAATTTCCCATCAACGAGCCAGCCCGGCACAACTTTATCCACGGATTCCTCAATCAGCTGCCGTGGAAGGTGCTGGGCCGGGGATTCACGCGACGGGCCGCTTACGTGGTGCTGACGCATGCCGTTGATGTCGGTCATCCCTTTTACACCTATTTCCCGCACCGCTTTCAGCTGACGCTTGCGTATACGCTGTCGGCCGCCGGGTTGTCGCAATGGGTTCGGGTTCGTAATCGGAGCCCGGAGCCCATGCCGGTCATGCTGGGCTTTCACACCGCATTTTCTTTTCCCTTCAATCCCGGGAGTGCCATCGAGGATTGCCGGTTGTCAGTGGATATTGGACAACGGCTGGAATTAGACGACCGAGCGCTTCCCACCGGCGCCGTTCTGCCCTTGGATCGCGTCGAACAGGCGTTCAAAGCCGAGGGAGCGAATCCGATGGTCGAGTCCTTCGACAACCACTACACGGTCGCCCATCCCGGCCAGGTCAACCAGGCTTCGATTCGGGATGCGAACATTGGGGTGTCGCTAATTTATCGCGTCGATCCGCGTTTTCGGTATTGGATGGTCTGGAATGATGGCGCACGGGGGCGGTTTGTGTGTGTCGAACCGCAGACCAACATGGTAAATGCGCCGAATCTCCCTAATCCGGAGGCCCTTGGGGTTGTGAGGCTCGACCCGGGCCAGCGCCTGCACACCCACAGCGCAATTCTCATTCGAAAAAAGAGCCAGGTTTGACGAGCATAGTAAAAATATTTTACAAAGTTCTTGTACCTGAGGAATTGTTTGGTTTATCATCCAGATGAGACTCAGCGCTTTGTCGCGGAATCTCATAGAGCTTTATGCTGAAATTCACGTAGAAATTGCTTGTCTTTGACAGGAGGCAATGATGAATCGGAAGCAGATAGCGCTCGGGGCCGCAGGACTCTTGTCCGTGGCCGTGGTGGCGGCCGGATGTGGCTCGTCCTCGAGTACCGGCAAAGTGTCTAGTCCCTCGTCGAACACCGTCGACATTTTCAGCTGGTGGACAGGCACTGCCAGCAGCAAGGCGCTCAATACCTTTTTTGAGGCCTTTAAGGCCCAATATCCCAACGTCAAAGTGGTGAATGACGCTGTGGCGGGAGGGGCTGGTTCCAACGCCAAGGCCGTCTTGGCCAGCCGCATGAATGCCGGCAAGCCCCCCTCAACCTTCCAAGTGCACGTGGGCAACGGGTCACTGAAGTCCTGGGTGGAAGCGGGCAAGCTGCAGCCGCTCAACTCGCTCTTTAAACAGCAGGGCTGGTACAGCGACTATCCCAAGTCGCTGTTGAACCTCGCGATGTTCAACGGAAAGATTTACGCCGTGCCGGTGGACATGCAGCGCGCCAACGTTCTCTGGTACAACACCAAGATTTTCAAGCAATATAATCTCACGCCGCCGACCTCCTGGTCGCAGTTCATTAGTGAGGCCAAGATTCTGAAGCAGCACGGCATCACGCCGCTCGCAGTGGCTAACCATGGCAACTGGGAGACGACCTTGCTGTGGAGCGACATTCTCTTGGGCACAGTCGGCTATAAGAATTACGACGCCATTCTAGACGGGAAAATTCCGCTGAACAGCGCTGGCGTCAAGCAAGCTTCGGAGACCTATCTCGAGGTGATGAAGTACACCAACTCCAATGCGTCGTCGCTGCACTGGGCGCAAGCGGACCAAATGGTGGCGCAAGGCCAGGCAGCCATGAACGTGATGGGTGACTGGGCGGCAGGATACTTCACCACTACGGCGGGACTGACGCCCGGCCAGCAGTTCGGATGGGCGCCAACGCCCGGCACCAAGGGCGTTTTCGCCGCGGTTTCCGACGCCTTTGGTCTGCCGACCGGATTGACCGGGACGGCAAAGACCAACGCTATCGACTTTTTGAAGGTGCTGGGATCGAACGCGGGTCAGGCAAAGTTCAACCCCCTGAAGGGCACTTTCTCGCCGCGGTTGGATGCCAATCCGGCGCAATATAATGCTTACTCGAAGTCGGCGATGAAATCGTACAAGAAGGATCCGCTGGTCTTGATTCCGGGCCAAGGGGCCTTGAACCCCGGCTTCACCACGGCCCTGGAAAATGCCATGAGCCAATTCACCGCCAGTGGCAACGTGAACCAGTTTGTTCAGGCGCTTCAGAGCGCAGCCAGTGCCAATCCGTTGAACTAACGGAGAGTGCGGAAAAACGGGGGTTCAGGCGGCATTGCCGTCTGAACCCGCCGCTGTCATGGAGGGTTTTAAATGAGTACCATTGAACCGTCAGCGGCGGTCGAACCAGGTCTCGAAAAGCCGGTTAAGCGTCGGCGGCGGTTGTCGCGGGACAAAGCGTGGGCCGTCATTACGCTTATTCCCACTTTGATTTTGCTCGGCGTGTTCGTGTACGCCTTCATCTTTTGGACCGGATGGGTTTCCCTATCCAAGTGGAATTCCTTCATCGTAAACATGTCGTACAATGGTCTGGCGAATTTTCGGGCCATTTTTTCCTCGTATCGCTTTCAGTCAGATTTACGCAACATGGTGTATTTCACGATCGGGTTTGTTCTTCTATGTCTTGTCGTCGGGATGTTTTTGGCGGTGCTGCTGGACCAAAAGATTAAGCTGGAAGGCGTTTTTCGCAGCATTTATCTCTATCCCATGGCGGTCTCGGCAGCCGCAACGGGTGTGGTGTGGGACTGGCTGCTCAACCCCCAGACCGGCATTAACCTCATTTTGCAGCATTTTGGCATCCACAAGCTTCCCCAGTGGTATTTGTCGCCGCGATTTACGCCCAGCGGGTTCCACCTGTTCTCCATCAACGGGGGGCTTCCGGTGGCGTTTTTGGCCGTCCTCATCGCTACGGTGTGGGAGTGGTGCGGGTTTACCATGGCGCTTTATCTGGCCGGCCTTCGGGCCATACCCGAGGAAATTAAAGAGGCGGCGGTGATTGATGGGGCGGGTCCCTGGCGCACCTTCTTCTCGGTAATCTTGCCGCAGTTGCGCTCCGTAACCGTGACTGCCATCATCCTGCTGATGGCCTCGTCGCTTAAAGTTTTCGACTTGCTCTATGCCATGACCGGACCCGGCCCCAACTTCATCACCGACTTGCCGGCACTCAACATGTTTGACACCACCTTTAACGCGGACGCCTTTGCGCAAGGGGCAGCCATCGCCATTGTGCTGTTGGTTTTGGTGCTAATCTTCGTGGTGCCGTATCTGATTTCGACACTCAGAAGGGAGGCGAGAGGATGACCGCCAAACGCATTGCGGGTCGCACCGTCCTCTATGTGGTGCTGACCTTCTTCTTGGTTATTTTCCTGCTCCCGGTTTACATGCTGGTGGTCACCAGTCTGAAGCACAATGCCGCCGTGAGCCTCTCGCACATGTGGTCCTTGCCGCATCCCATTGCCTTCTCCGGCTTGGCCCAAGCATGGCACGTGGTATCGCCGGACCTCTTAAACAGTGTCTATCTGGCGGTTCCGGTCACCATCATCGCCTCGTTTATCGGTGCGATTAACGGCTATGCCTTGTCCAAGTGGAAGTTTCGCGGCGCCAACATTGTCTATTTCATCATTCTCTTGGGCATGTTCATCCCGTATCAGTCCACCTTGATTCCTTTGGTTAAGGTGTTGGCCGCCATTCACCTGTTCGGGAGCATTCCCGGATTAGCGCTGGCGCACATTGTCTACGGGCTTCCCATTATGACCCTAATTTTCCGCAACTTTTTCGCCGAGATCCCGCAAGACATCTTGGAGTCGGCGCAAATTGATGGACAGGGCTATTGGGGGATTTTCTGGTACATCATGCTGCCGTTGTCGGTGTCGGGATTTGTGGTGGCCTGCATTTGGGAGTTTACCCAGGTGTGGAACGACTTTCTCTTCGGAGTCAGCATCACCTTGCCGCCTTGGCAGCCGGTGACGGTGGCCATCGTGAATCTGTCGGGCAGTCAGCATATCCAGTGGAACGTGCTGATGGCCGCCACGTTGATTGCCTCATTGCCCACCTTGCTGGTGTATTTCATTGCCGGCCGCTATTTCGTGCGGGGCTTGTTGGCTGGATCAGTCAAGGGTTAGGGATAGGCGTCAGCGCTGATAGGGAAGGCGCCAGCCCATGGGTCGGGCGCCTTCGTTTATCAGGGCACGCGCGCACACACCACTATCGCGATGATACTCCCGGGTCTGCCGACGTATGCGCGAGGGGGGGCTCTTGACCTGGACTATCCCTGATTATCAGCCCGGAAGACATATCCATGTCCCGGCGTGCTAAAGCGCCTTGCAGCGTGGCGAGGCGCTTTAGGGATTTCATTTTCAATGGAGGGTTTGCACGATATTGAGAATAACCACCACAACCATAAAGAGGACGTAGAGACGCAGACCCCAAATAAGGCTCTTTAGGCCCGATCCGAGCGGTCGTAGGCTCAGCCCTTCGATGTGGGCAGCGGACTCGCGGTACTCGGCCACGGCGGCTTCGAACAACTCTGTGTCATCAACCCGCTCGATCGCGCTCGGAGACAACTCGGCGTCCATCATGACCTTCACACTCCTTTCTTACTTAAAGGTGGAATCCCGGGAAAATGACGGTGATCGCGTAGAGGACGCCCGCAAGCGACACAAAGACCCCGACGCCAATCCCCAGAATATTTAGCAGCCAGGTATTGCGATGCGAGCCCATGACGTCGCGGTCATTCGCCAAGATGAGCAGAAACCCGATGGCGGGAGGCATGGTGAGGACGGCGACCACATTCACAATGATCACCACTAGTTCCAACGGAAACCCCGGCAACAAGACCACAGCGCCGCTGAAGACAGCCACGAGCAAGAGCACGCCGTAGAAACTTCGGGCATCGCGAAATGACCGATTGAGACTATGGGCACGGCGAGTGACCTCCCCAAAGGCGTAGGCCGAGGAGGTGGAAATGGTGATGGCTGCTACCAAGCCGGCTTCTAAGATACCCATGGCGAAAAGTGTGGATCCGATGCGGCCGGCGTAGGGGCGGAGCGCTTGCGCGAATTGGGCGGCGCCGTATTGGGCCGCGTTCATGTGGTGGAGGAACAAGGGGGACGTGGCGATAATCGCCGCCATGGCGGCCACAGCCGCCAGCAACGCCCCAAGTGCCGTATCGAAACGCCCGTGACGAATATTTTTCACCGACAACCCCTTGTCAGACACGGCGCCCTGTTGGAAAAACAACATCCACGGGGTGATGGTGGCGCCGATATCGGCCAAGAGAATCACGATGGTGTTGTTTGTGATGCCGCCCGGCAGTGGCCCCCATGTAACTATCGCATGCGCCACCTGTCCCCATGGTGGGTGAACGAGAAAGGCGACCGGAATGAAAATCAGATTGCACAGGGCAAAGGCCAGCGTGATCCGCTCCCACCGCCAATAGCGGCGGAAGAGCGTGGTCACGACGATAAGGCATAAGGCGCCCGCGACGGCGACCCAGGCGGGGATGCCAAAGAACCCAGCTCCCGCCACCACGCCGACAAACTCGGTAATGAGGGTCATCACGTTAGTGAGCAGCAAGTCGATCATGGCGAAATTGCCCCAGAACCGCCCGAATCGCCGATAAATGAGATCGGCGTGACCGGTCTTGGAGACGGCACCCAGGCGGACCGTGATTTCTTGGGCGACGAACGCCATCGCGAATGTGAGTACCACAAACGGCAGGAAGAATCCGACGCCGAATTGTGAGCCTGTGGCGGAATACGACAACATGGACGGTGCATCATTCTCACCCAGCATGACAAGAATACCGGGCCCGACGAGCAGCCACAACAGGCGCCACCGGTTTTGACGATGCTGTGCTTTCAACACGCGAACTTGGTCGCGCGCACGGTTCCTCTCTTCTTCGGTCATCTGTGTGGCCATACGGTTCCCTCCCAAGTCAGCACGGGCTTCACTTGTTAGCCCTAGGCAAGATCACGATATCCAGGTGTTGCCCGGTCAGTGAGTTGTCCCGGCGTGTGGAAAAAAATTCCACGACGAGCCTGAGGGTTGATCCGATTTTGGACGGTGGGAGATGACCATTCCGCCGATGCACCCCTCCAGGCCAAGGTTCGTATGATGCCGTAGCCAAGTGAGACCGAGGCAACTTCGTTAGAACGGGTTCACAAAGTCCACATCGGCTCACAATGAGGGGAGCCTGACCAGGAGGGGATTCGCATGGAACCGGGAGTACTCTGGGAGTCACTTCCCGAAGAGCAGGCCGAGGCATGGCACGGCGGCGGTAGTGCGACGTTACGCCAAATGGTTTTTGGTATGAACGACGGCTTGGTGGCAACGGTTGGCCTTGTGGCAGGGCTAATTTTCGCCGGGTCGTCCCGTGGCGTCGTGCTGGGAAGCAGTTTAGCTGCCATTATTGCTGCGGCGGTGTCTTCGATGGTGCTGGGGTCATACCTTTCGACACGGGTCGAAGTGGGCTATCACGAGGTGCAAGTCCGCCGAGAACAACGGGCGATCGCGGAACCGCCGCACGAAGAGTTGCAGGAGATGCGACGCCTATATCAGAGCTGCGGCATGTCTGACCTAGAGGTTGCGATGATTCGATCGCACCTACAACGCGACAAGACCCTGTGGCTCCGGCTCATGTTGCGCGATGAATTGGGTATTGTTCCCGAATCCTTCGAGAGCCCGTGGAGGAATGCTGGATTGATGGCATTAGCAGTAGCCGCAGGGTCCCTTCCACCCGTTCTACCGGTGATATTCGGCCAAAATCCGAGGCACGCCTTAGTGTGGGTGGTCATGTTCTCGGTACTGACAGCGTTGGGCTTAGGATCGGCAACGGCTCGCAGCACAGGAAGACGCTGGTGGCGATCGGCCATCTCGTTTCTGGCGGTGGCCTCCATCGCCGCGGCGATCGGAATGGGAGCGGGAAGTCTCATTGCTCCGCTCTTTGCCTGAGTTGTAACGTTTCGTAGCAGGGGGGCCTGCCTACCCGGCTCTGTCCTCGTTCTGGCCGAGGACCTTGCACGTGGGTTCGGTTGTCAATGCTTGAGTTCACCGTTGTCTTGCTGTCGACTGCACGAGGTCCGAGACCGGTTGCTAAGGACCAGAGCAAAGCCTCCGCTTTCGGGGAAGGGGAGGCTTTGTTTTGTCGAATTAGCTGTTCTCGTCCACTAATTGGCGATCCCCGCCATATTGGATGCGGTCGGATGCGCAGCGGGGACAGGTGGACGCCTTATTGCCCGCCGGCAACAGAAATATCTGATCGCAATCAAAGCATTTATACTCGCTCCACTTGGCCATTGGAACCCCTCCAGGGATTGCGGATTTGAAGAATATCATAAATCTTTATGCGAGCCTTGGGTTAGCTTCTCAAAATATTTCCGTTAACCGGTCATGGTCTGCGGGGCCCGCACCGCCACGACCCGGGCTGTGGCCACCACTTGCTCGCCCGCGGCGACCTGGCTGACCACCACCGCTTTTTTTACGCTGATCTCCTCAATGCGACCGCGAACCTGAAGACGCACGCCCATCGGGGTGGGCTTGAGATACTCCACGTGCAGGGAGGCGGTTACGCAGCGGGGAACCGGGGCGCCGTCCCCCGGTTCATGGCCTTCCTGGCGATAGAGCGCGAGTGCTGCCGAACCGGTGCTGTGGCAATCGACAAGCGAGGCCAAAAGACCTCCGTAGACAAATCCGGGAATGGCGGTATGTTCTGGGCGCGGGAGATATTCGGTCACCGTTTCCTCGCCATCCCAGCGGGTTTCAAAGTGATGGCCGGAGGCATTGTTGGTGCCGCAGCCATAACACCAGGAAAAGTCGTCATGATAGTAGTGCTGAATGGGGAGAGAAGGCTCGGTCATGCACCGTCATCCTTTCTCATGAAATGGGATCCTACATCCACTATACTGCCTGACGCGTCATTGCGGGAACAGGTGCAGCGATATCGAGTCCGCCACCCGGGCTTTTTCGGGCCAATGGCCTGGCAATCCCAGCCCAAGCGGCGATAGAAGGCGATGGCGTCGTCGTCGGTTTCTAAGACCAGTTGCTCGACGTCCGGGTGGCGGGACCAGGCTGCTTGGATGAGTTGACGGCCAAGACCACGGCCGCGCCATGGAGAGTGGATGGCGATATGCGTGATCTCCGCGGAGCGACCAGGTTGGCGATGAAAGCCGATGACCCCGACCGGACCCCGGGGCGTCTCCCATACCCAAAGCGTATCCTCGGGATCGGTTAAATAGCGGCGTCCCCATTCAGACACGGCGCTCCATCGGCCCATGGCATCCATTAAGAGAGGCAGCGCCTCCTCCCATTGATGGGGGCTCGTGACGAGTGTGAGCATCGTTTGACCTCCCAGCATCCTTCTCCATGATAGCGTTCAGGAGGAACAATGTGGGCGCGGGCGTTCGTCGGTGCGGTATGCCATAATAGAGCTGACTGAGGAGCATAGGTCGTATCTCGGAGCTCCGTAGGAAGGTCGGTGAAATACCATGGGACGGATTTTGGCGGGTGTCGGGATTGTTGTCAACTTGTTTTTGCCAGGCGTCGGCACCCTCATTATGGGCAAGTGGTTTTCCGGGGTGGTTCAACTCGCCGTGCTGTTGGTCGTGTTCTTGCTGAAAAAGCTAAGTTTTGGGATTCTGACCCCCTTTGTCTTTCCCATCAGCGGGGTCATTTGGCTTTGGGCCTTGGTGGGCGGGATTCTGACGTACATTGACCGCGGCCGGCCGCCCCTTGAGCGGCCGCGCTATTAAGCGCGCGCCGCAGGAGCCGAGGTCCAATAGGGCTGAAGCTGGTCCCGCCATTCCTCCGGGAACGGGGCCGGCTTTTGTTGCTGGTAGTCAAAATAAACAACCGTGGCCAACCCCTCCAGCGCCAATTGGTGATCCGGTTCTCGGTAGAGGCGGTGGACGATATCAAAACTGGAGCGGCCAAAGCGCGAGACGCCGCTTTCAATCGTAATTTGGTCGGGGAAGAAGACTTGGCTGATGAAGTCAAGGCGTGCCGAGGCCAGAATAAGCGGCATGCCGTCCAGGTGCAGGGCCTCTCGCAGGAACTGAATGCGAGCCTCTTCCAAATAGCTGAGGTAGACGGCGTTGTTGACGTGACCGGCCATATCGGTTTCGCCGAAGCGAACCCGGAGCGACGTGGTATGCATTGATAACCTCCCTTAAATCCGACGATTAGTATACAAGAGCGACGGGGCTGACGTCAGCCCGGCAGTAAATATGGCGAAGCGAGTTGCGTCCCAAAATGAGTACCACTAAGCCGAGGCTCACACCCAAGGCGCCCACATAATAGGGGACGTGAGGACTGAAGAGAGTCCCCAGCTTACCGGCCAACCAGGGGGCGATGGCGCTGCCAATGAAGCGGACAAAACTGTAGGCCGCTGATGCTGTTGGCCGTTCCACGGGCGCCGCATTCATGACCCCGGTGGTCACCAAGGTGTTGTTAATGCCTAAAAACGCACCGCAAATAATCACCGCCACAATGACCACCGACTGGTCGTTGGCGAAAACGCCAATGGTCGCCAGGTCCAGGGCGATAAGCACCAACATAGCGTAGGTGGTGGTCAAGGTGCCAAAACGGCTCTGCAGGCGAGGCGCGACAAAAACTGAGGCCACCGCAAGCAATACGCCCCAGCCAAAGAACACGAACCCGAGTCCATGCGCGCTTAAGTGCGGGAGCACATACGGCGTATAGGCCAAAATGGTAAAAAAGCCGAAGTTGTAGAGCAACGCCATAACGCCCATGGTAAGGAGACTGCGGTGTCGCAGCGCCCGAATGGGATCAGCAACCGAAGTGCGATGTTCGGGTTTGGGCACGCCACGCAAGAGGACAGCAACGGCGATGAAGGCGATGGCCATCAGAGCGGTGACCCCGTAAAACGGCCCCCGCCAGCTAATACTGCCGAGTGTTCCGCCCAACAACGGTCCCACGGAAATGCCTAACCCCAACGCCGCTTCGTAGAGAATCACGGCTTGGGCCGTGCCCCCGCGGCCCACTGCCACGATGGCGGCCAATGCGGTAGCGATGAAGAACGCGTTGCCTAGTCCCCATCCGGCACGAAATCCAACAATTTGGCCAATCGATCCGGCATGTCCGGCTAAGAAGGAAAAAATCACGATAATCGCCAGTCCGGTTAAGAGGGTGCCCTTGGAACCCAGCCGGGTCGACACAACCCCTGTGATCAACATGGCGACGGCCATGACCGCGTTGTAGCTCGTAAATAGGAGCTCTACCTGAGAAGGGCTGGCGTGTAGTTGTCGCCCGATGAGCGGTAAAATGGGGTCCACTAACCCGAGACCCATAAAGGCGATGACACAGGCAAAAGCAACCGCCCAGACCGCCATAGGCTGATTGAAGAAGCCTGACCGCTGCGATGGCGAATGGCCTGCGGACGCTTCCGCGCTGCTGTTCACGGCGAAGTCTCTCTCCTTCGGCTTAGTTGTATCGTACAATCATCGTGCAAAAAATTAATCCAGAAAGGTGTTGTTGAGTCGAGCCAAAAGCTCGGAAAAGGTTTGAATCTCCTCGTCCGACCAACCATTCAAAAGCCGGCGGTACAGATTTGCTCGCCGGGCTTTCTCATCGCGTAGTGTCTCACGTCCTTTGGAGGTAATCTCCAAACTGGCGGCGCGATGGTCATGAACATCGGGAACGCGCTGCACCCAGCCTTTTTTTTCTAATGCGGAGGCTTGGCGACTGACGGTGGAGACATCCAGATGGAAGGCCAACGCCAATTCCTTGACGCCCAAAGCCCCACGCTCTTCAAGGTGGCGCAAAAGGAGATAGGCGGAGCGATCGACACCCCCATGCTTTTGCGCTGACAAAATTGCCCGGCGCAAAAAGATGGCGATTTGATATTCCACTGCAGCAATGAGACTGGGACGCTCCATGCGGCACCCCTTTCAAAAAACAAGGTGTATCATACAACGATTAAGTTCTTGCGTCCAGTCGTCCTGGCCAACGTATCTATTTTTCCAGTAAAACCTGGTTACCCTAGCGTGTTAAGCTGCGTTAATCTTTTTGAGTGGGTGAGGGGACATGACGAGACAGCGGCAAGCCATACTGGGGTCGGCGGCCATCATATTCCTGGTGGGCGGGTGCGGATGGCATGCCGCGACTCCGCCAACGCTGGCGTCCCGTTCAAGGCCGGTCCATTGGAGCCCCGTGATTCGCCAGGCGATGGCATGGGTGGGTCCGCGCACGCATCTTTCCCTGTTGGCGCCCACCACGCTGCCGCACGCACCGCATACCAGTGCCTATGGATTCGCAACCAATAATTCTTATAGTGTGAGTGTGGTGAAAACTCCAGGCCAGTCGCTGCCCTTTAACGATCCGAAACTCATGAGCGGAAAGACCGGCACCGTATTGGTCTCATTCAGTGCGGTGAAAATAGCATCTCAGGGAAATTCGGTGCCCGTATACAATCTATTGGCGTCGTACAACATGCTCGGGCCGAGTGGCCTGCCACCGCTGAGTGGATCGCCCGTGTCGCTTGCGGGGACCACCGCTCATTGGTCGCTCCGCCGCCATTTATTGTCCGCGAAACGAAATCAGTGGATGTACTTAGTTGAAGATTCCTCCCGTCAAGCCGCTTTAAGCACCATGCGGTCGCTTCTGGCCATTCGCGGGCTTCCCCAACAGCCCGGATTGGTCGTGGTTTCCGGAACCATCGCCATGGCCGATTTTGAGGATCGGGGCATGGTGATGAGCGTCGCTGGCCAACAGTCGACGCCCACTCAAGTGCTGGCCATGACCAAGAGCTTCAAGCCGGTGCCTCGTCAAGGGCTGGACGCGGCGGGCTAGGAAAAGCGCGCAAGAAGCGTCGTGGCGTCGATGCGGGGTCCTACATAAAACGGGCCGAAATCGGCGAAGCGGGCACTGGCCTCGTCAAAGCGCATCTCATAAATCAATTTCTTAATCGGCAAAGGACTATCGGCAAATAGGGTCACGCCCCATTCCCAGTCATCGAGGCCTTGTGAACCGGTGATGATTTGAATCACCTGCTCATGATACTTATGGCCGATGACGCCGTGGTTTTTCATAAGCTCCCGACGCTCATCGCGGCTGGTCATGTACCAGTTGTCCTGGCCTTGCCGGCGCTTGTTCATGGGATAGAAGCAGAGATATTGGGCGTCGGGGATGGCAGGCTCCAACCGTCGCTTCAAGGTCGTATGGATTTGGTCCTCGGAAATGCCGCGGGCTAGATATTTGCTCAACTCCACCATCGAAACATAGGAATAGGGGCGGCTGAGCACCGGACCCATAGGGCTCCGATCCAACCGCAATTCCAATTCGCCCAGTGTTTTCGGATCGGGGCGAAAGTGTAAGAACAAGAGATCGGCCTTATGTCCTAGAATTGAAGCCAGGGCAAAGCTGCCATCATCGGCCTTCACACTCTGATATTCCTCTAAGATGGCACTCAGTTCGTCCCGGGCTGCGGCGCGCTCGCCTGGCGACAACGCTTGCCACCGGTTCCAGTCGATCCGGCGGAAATCGTGAAGCGCATACCAGCCTTCGATAGTCTCGATCGGTTCGCCCATGATGCTATCCCTCCTGTGGTCTCAGCGGAAGTATAGCACAACCACGAGAGGAGCCCCAGGCACGAACCGGCGGCGCCCGATCGTTTCCGCCTTGTGTGATTCAACACGACGTTTGCCGGGCCGGGCCGGAAGGAGGCCTCCGACCGTTGGCACGTCTACCGCTGTCGGTGTATGCAGTGCGCTTGGCTATATGATCCCCCACCTCCGAGGTCGCTTTTCTTTCGGGAAAGCCGGACGATTTACGCGCGCTGGATACTCTTTGGGTCTATAGCAAACTTAAGGAGTGGTCCCACGACCCGCGGCATCCGGGTATCCGCCCCCATGGCGAAATCGAAAAAGATGGAAAAGCCGTGGTCGACCGCTCTTTTCCATGTGCTCTCCGGCACTTGGTTCCCCCGAACCTCGAAGACCTGGCGATTGTTCACTCTCCTCTCCCGGATGCTCCTGGACAATTAGCACTGAATAGCGTGGGAAGTGGATGTTGGCCTTGGGGACGAATAAAAGTCCGCTCCCGATGCCGTTGGGTTCGTTGAGGGGCCGCCGGGACAGACGCCTCAGTGAAGGGTGTGTGATGCGGAGGAGAGTGTCGTATTGCCAAATGGCGGGATTGCCGGGGGGAGCCAGATGGTCCGGTAAATTGGTCCCCAAAAATGGTCGCCCCCCTGCAGGGGTAGTTTGCTGATGCAGGAGGCCCCGACCGCGTCTTGACAGGATCTGGGCGAGGTCGCGGAGTGGGCGTAGGCGGGCACCGCAGCCAGAAAAAGGACGAGTGCAGCCACGGCGCCAATCATGGTTTGCATTTCGCATTCCCGGTTCTCTCGTCTCGGACGTTTTTTCGGACTTAAGAAGCGGCGGTGAAATCCTTTGTTGGTAAGGGTTTTATGCGGACGCCATGGTCTGGACGGCGACATCACCGCCTAAATCCGTGCACGTTACGCCTCCCGCCACCGCATCGCGGGTCAGGCGAAAAGCGGCTGTACCGCCAGCCACCTCTAGGTTTTGAATGGTAATGCGGTTTAGCCATCGGGGCAACAGCGGACGGTTTAGGATGATTTGGCGCGGGCCGACGATTTCCAGGCCTAACAACTGGCGCAACAGGAAGAAGGGGGCTGCGGCCGCCCAGGCTTGTGGGTAGCAGGCGACCGGATAGGGGACGGGACCGGCGGCTCCCCGCCGGGAGAATCCGCAATACAGTTCCGGCAAACGCCCCGCCGGGAAGTGACGTGCCGCTTGGTACACCTGATCGGCCACCACCTGGAGAGCGTGCCAAGCCTGAATGCGGCGGAAGCCCCAGGCAATAATGGCATTGTCATGCGGCCAAACTGACCCGTTGTGATAATGCATGGGATTGTAGAAGGGGGATTGGCTCGACAACGTGCGGATGCCATAGCCCGACAGCATGTCAGGCCGAAGGAGGCGCCGACCAAGCCATTCGGCTTCATCCAAGGGAAGGATGCCAGTAAACAGAAGCTGACCGTGATTGGATGTCAGTGCGCGAACGGGCTGTTTCTGCCCGTCCAACGCATAGACAGGAGGTTCGGCAGCCAGGGGGAGAAACTGCGCGGAAAAGGCCGCTTGAATGGTGTCGGCCCGTCGACGGGCTTGTTCGGCCAACGATCCTTTGCCCAACATGGCCAGCATGGCGGCCGCTTTGTTTAAGGCGGCAAAGGCCAAGCCTTGGACTTCGACCAGGGCGATGGGGCCCGCTGGCACGTGTCCGGCGGTGTCAAGGATGGAGTCAACCGAGTCCTTCCAACCTTGATTGGCAAGCCCATGTTCGGCCTGACGTTGATATTCCAGCAATCCGTCGACATCGGGATCGCTATACTCCAAGATCCAGCCGACCGCGCGTTCCAACGGTTTAGCCAGACGGACAAGCCAGTGATGGTTTTGCGTCCACTGCCAGGTCTCGTACAGTGTGATGATCCACCATAGGGTGCTGTCAATCGAGCCGAAATAGGGGGTATGGGGGATTTGTCGGGAACCCGCCAACTCGCCTTGGCGCAACTCATGCAATATCTTTCCCGGCTCCTCATCGCGGCTGGGGTCCAAACGGCTTCCCTGCCAATGGGCCAAATAGGCAAGACTGTCCTGGGCGAGACCGGGCGTGAGCAGCAACGCTTCCAACCCCGTTATGGCCGCGTCCCGTCCAAATGGCGCAACGTACCACGGAATGCCGGCCTCCACGATGCGGCCTTCGGGATATGCGGTAATGAGCGCACGCAGGTCGTGGCTATTTTGCTCGAGAACACGATTGTAGTCCGTGTTGTCGGTATCAATTTGGGTGACCGCATGGACCCAAGACATGGCCTGTCGGGATTGATGCAAGGCCGCGCGAAAGACCCTGCGGCTCAGCGCCGCCGCGCTCGGCCGCCGGGACTCTTCGTCTGTAGGGGCAACTTCAAAAGAGAAGATGGCGCTGGCCCCCGGTGAAAGACTTGGCTTAAACGTCATGGCGGCTCGTTCCGATGCCGGGACGTCGATTGCGGTGGGATCGGGTTCTACAGCCACACTGAAAGTCCGGGTGCGCCCGTGCTGTCCCACGTGTGAGAAGCGTACCTCACGGGTCCCCATATCGGGGATGATGGGAGCGCGCGAATGGTCACGGGGGACAACACTGCGTACCTGAAAAATGTCGTCGAAGGTGCTGTGCAGGTCGAGCACGAAAGGGACGGCCACCGCCATCGGAGCAAAATTTTTTAAGCGGATACGGATAAACAACCGTTGATGCGCAAGAACAAACGTCATCCGCCCGTGCAGCGTGAGCGGCAACAGGGTGGTCCCATCCCAAGTGAGAGGGCTGTTGGTCCAATCAACCTCGCCGCGGTGGGCCGCGTATAGATGGGTTGATAGGACCGATACCGGGTGTCCTCCGAGCGTCCAGCAGAGGGGTTTCATAAGGCGCATGTCTTTAAAGAAGAGACCGCCCTCGGACGATGCCGGCTGCCCGTCTGAAGACTGCACGAAAAAAAGCGGACCGTCTTTCAATACCAGGGTAGGCTCAATGGCGCCAGGGCTATGACTCCTGGTCTCGGGATCACGATGCCAACGAGGCTCCATCATCGTCTCACCTCTAAAGGATGCAAGCGGGGTCAACTAGACAGGATGAAAATGAGAGAGAAAGTCCTTTGGCAATATTTTAAGAAGCAGGGGCGGCATCCTCAAGAGGTGAGAATCTCCGCCCCGAGAATTTGGCGTTAAACCAAGGAGGTGGGCAGCAAGTCAATCGATTGGGCCAGCGCCAAACCGGCGGCTCCGAGCGCCACCGAATTAGCTGGTACAGCTTCCACCGTGACGCGGCGATTGTTCCGCAATGCCCGCGATTCAATGGCAGCATGAATGGTGGGGAGCACCAAAGGCGCCGCATCCGCGATGGTCCCGCCGATATAGACAGCACTGGGGTTTAGCATATTGAGAAGGTTGACCAGACCCACGGCAAGATGCTCGCCCAGAATCTCAAAGGCCGTCTGATGAGCGTGACTTCCCAATTGCGCAGCTCGAAAAGCGGTATCAACAAAATCCGGGGGCAATGGCCACGGCACATCGATGCCGCGTTCTTGCAAGGCATGCGCCAACCCACGCTCGGAGGCATATTGCTCCCAACAACCGATGTTTCCACACGAGCAGTCTTCTCCCACCGGGCTAATGCTGTGATGGCCAGCTTCGCCGGCGATGCCGTCAGCGCCTCGATAGAGATGACCATTGATGATGACGCCGACGCCTAGGCCAATGCCGGCGTTGATAAATAGTTGATGGGGTACACGGCTTGTTAAATATTGCCACCACGCGCCGCAATTGGCGTCGTTGTCGACAAACACCGGCAGCGTTTCCTGGCGGCTGATGGCGTCGGCGATGGCCCAATCATTAATACCAAGGTTGGGAAGATAGAGGGCGTAGCCTTGATGATGATTGACCAGGCCCGGCAAGCCCACGCCAACGCCCATGAGGCCGTGCGGGCTGGGAGGGCAGTGGGTTTTGGCCAACTGAATTTCTTCGACAATGAAGTCGGTCAATTGCTCGCGACTGAGCAACGGGGATTGCCGGTCAATGTCGCGCCGGCGTTCAAAGGCGATTTGCCGGCCTGCATTGATAAGCACGGTGGTGATGTGGGTAATCTGCACGTCCACACCGATGACGTACCCGCTGTCGGCGTTGAATTGCAAAATGATTGGCTTTCGGCCTCCACTCGAGGTTCCTGTTCCCACTTCCACAACAAATTTGTCGGAAATCAATTCGTCAACCAGCGAGGAAACGGTAGCCCGATTCAGGCCCGTTTGGCGGGAAATATCGGCCCGCGAGATCGTTTTCCGCTGATACAAAAGGCCCAAAACTGTGCGTTTGTTTACATTGCGCATCACCGATGCGTCAACAGTTGTGGACATGCTTTTTACCCTCCACGGAATCGTCTATTGGAAATGATTTCACGGTGCACTCTTGACTTGGTTAGTATAACATACATACGAAGTTCCGAAAGAGAATGACTTAACAAGATAATTCTGAAATATTGGGTGCATTCAGTTAGAAAGTTCCTGGTTTCTTTAAGAGAGGTCTCAGGAGGGAACGACGATGAACATTGGCAAGGTTTCCTTGACGGCCGCAGCAGCATTGGGCATGGCTGCGGTTATCGCCGGTTGTGGGAGTGGCTCAACCACCAGCAACGCATCTGGCAGCACCACGGCCCAACCTCTAGTCATGGCGCCGGCGCCGTACGGATCCTACACCGCAAACTTTAACCCCTTTTCGTCTTCCGCAAACCCGGGTACGGATGGGTTCATCTATGAACCGTTGTTCTACTTCAGCACCATTTCCAACCACTAATACGGCTTGTTGGGCAAATCCTACGCTTGGAGCAATGGCGACAAGACGTTGACCGTCCAGCTGCGTAGTAATGTGAAATGGACTGACGGCACGGCCTTTAGTGCCAAAGACGTGGTCTATACCTTTAACCTGTTGAAGGCTAACCCGGCTTTGGACACGTCGGGCGTGTGGCAGCACCTCACGTCGGTGACCGCCAGCGGACCGAACACGGTGGTGTTTAACTTCAAGGATGCCAACGTGCCGTTTGGCGTATACGTGCTGGAAACCTATATTGTACCGCAACACATCTGGTCCAAGATTTCCGACCCCGCGAAATACTTGAACTCCAAGCCGGTTGGCACAGGTCCTTACGAGCTTTCGTCTTTCAGCTCGCAGGACTACAAGTTTACTCCCAACAAGAATTACTATCTCGGCAAACCGCCGGTTCCAGAAATCGAAGTTCCCGCCTATGACAGCAACAACGCCTTGAACACCGCGTTGGCAGCGGGTCAAATTGGCTGGAGCGGCCAGTTCATTCCCGACATCAAGGGGGTCTACACCTCCAAGAGTGCCAATAACCAGTACTTCTTCGCACCGTATGAGCTGGTAGCTCTATATCCCAACTTGAAGAACCCGCTCTTGACCTTGCCGGTGCGCCAAGCCATCAACGTGGCGTTAAACCGCCAGCAGATGGGCATCAAGGGTGAGTACGGCTACGAGAAGCCGGCCAGCCCCACCGGATTGATTCTTCCGGCCCAGCAACAGTACCTAGCCCCGGGACTTCCCACCAGCGAGACATATCGTCCGTCGAAGGCGGAAAGCATTTTGGAGAAGGCTGGATATAAGAAGAACGCATCAGGCGTCTTTGTGTCGCCGTCTGGACAACCCCTCAACTTCACCATTCAGGTGCCGTCGGGTTGGTCCGACTGGGATGCCGACACCGCCATGATGGCCCAGGAGCTGACCAAGGTCGGCATCAAGACCACCGTGGTGCAAGACTCCTACGGTGAATACGTGTCCAACCTGCAGGGCGGCAAGTACACCTTGGCCATGTCGTGGACCAACCCGGGGCCGACACCCTACTATGCGCTCTACAATTCGCTGGATCCGAAGGGTGACTGGAACTTGGAGGGCTACAACAACAGTACTGTCAACAATGCGCTGAACCAGTATGCGCAAACCACCAACACGCAGACGCAGATTCAGGCTATCCAGACCGTGGAAAAGGCATTGGTCAACCAACTGCCCATTATCCCGCTGTTGGACGGCGCCCTTTGGGACGAGTACAGTACGGCCAATTACACCGGTTGGCCAACCCAATCGAACCCCTATGTGACCTCGGCTCCGTACAGCTGGCCGGCTCCGGAAATTGTGGTCATGCATTTGAAGCCGGCTAAATAACGACTCGACTCTCGGACCTTATGAACCGCATCGGAGATGGATCGGAGATTTCGCCTGAGGCGAAATTCTCCGATCGCTCCGTCTGAAGGAGGGCAAAGTCGGTGCGCTACGTCACACAAAAGATTCTCTTCTTTTTTGTTACATTGTGGGCGGCCGTGACGATTAACTTTATTCTGCCGCGCATGATGCCAGGCAATCCTGCCTTGGCCATGTTCGCGAAGTTTCAAGGTCAGCTCAATCCGGCGGCATTGCACGCGTTGGAGTTGGAGTTTGGCTTCTCCAAGCAGCCGTTGATTTTGCAATACTTGACCTATCTTAAGAACCTCGTCACCTTACACTGGGGCCTTTCCTACACGTATTACCCGACACCAGTGACAACCGTCATTGCCCACAGTCTTCCCTGGACGATTGGACTGGTTGGCGCCGCGACGGTGATTGCCGTAATTATTGGGACGCTGTTAGGCATCTATATTGCGTGGCGACGCAACGGCTTCTTGGACTCGACGCTGCCGGTAACCACCATGTTCCTTCAAGCCATGCCATATTTTTGGACCGGAACGATGCTGTTGTTCCTATTTGCCTTTCTGTACCACGTATTCCCGCTCGGCCATGCGTATTCCTCGACCGTCACCCCCGGTTGGAATGGGCCCTTTATTGGAAGCGTTATTGGCCACGCCATTTTGCCCGCCATCACGGTCTTCTTAGGGTCTGTCAGCGGTTGGATTATTGGGATGCGCAACAATATGATTAACACCCTCGGCGAGGATTATGTGGTGTTTGCCGAAGCCAAGGGCGTCTCTAACTGGCGCTTGATGACCAGTTACGCGGCGAGAAACGCTATTTTGCCACAGGTGACGAGCTTCGCACTGGCCATGGGACTCATTGTCAGCGGTTCGATTCTTACCGAAGAGGTGTTCTCGTATCCGGGGATTGGATTCCAGTTAACCAATGGCGTGTTATCGCAGGACCTGCCGTTGATTCAGTCCGCCTTCCTCATTATTGCCGTCGCGGTGTTGGTCGTGAACTTGTTGGTCGACATTCTTTACTCGCGGCTTGACCCGCGGGTAAGGACAGGGGGAGGGACTCACTAATGGCACAGCAAACGCTTAACACCCCTTTGGCGTCTCCTACGGCCCCTGCAGGGCCGGTTCGGCGCCGACCGCCAGGCATTCGCCGCATGGCCGCCGTGATGTTTTCCAACCGCAAGTCTACCGTGGGTGTCATTCTCTTCCTGTTCTTCGTGCTGATGGCGATATTCGCTCCATTCATCGCGCCCTATCCGCCGAATTCGACCGCCTTTACCGCCAATCTTCCGCCCAGCGGAGCGCATCTTTTCGGTACTACGGCGCAGGGTCAGGATATTTTTTCGCAGTTTATCTATGGTGCTCGGACCACCTTGGAGGTGGGCATCGGGGCCGGCCTCCTGGCCACGGTGTTGAGCCTTTTGATTGGCGTGACCGGCGGTTATGAGGGCGGATGGGTGGACACCGTGCTAAACTTCCTGAGCAACATCTTCTTGGTGCTGCCGGGGCTGGCGCTGTTGATTCTAATTGAATCGTATGTGCACCAAAGTTCCCCCGAATTTAACGGTCTGGTCATCGGGTTGACTGGGTGGGCATGGGGCGCTCGCGTATTTCGCGCCCAGACCATGAGTTTGGCCCAGCGGGACTTCGTGACTGCGGCCAAGCTGTCCGGAGCCTCCGATTTGCGCATCATGGTGACGGAAATCATGCCCAATATGACCTCGATTATCGCCTCCAACATTATGTATGCCTGTCTAGCGGCCATCTTGGCGGAGTCAGGGCTGGCGTTCTTAGGATTGGAAAATGTCAACAGCGTCTCCTGGGGTACGATGCTCTATTGGTCCTCGCAAGGCGACGCCATGTTGACCGGCGCCTGGTGGTGGTTTGTGCCTCCCGGCTTGGGCATCGCCTTGGTCGGATTAAGTTTGGTGCTCATGAACTACGCCATGGACCAGCTGACCAATCCGCGCCTTCGCGAACTGCCACGCCGGGAAAGGAGGATGCGCCATGAGTGAAAACACCCCGGTTTTGGAAGTCAAGGATGTCTCCATCGCCTACGAGTCGGCTCGCGGCTCGGTGCAGGCCGTCTCCCATATCAACTTGAGCCTCATGCCGGATCACATTTTGGGATTGGTTGGGGAGTCAGGTAGCGGCAAGTCCACTTTGGCCAATGGGATTATGCGGCTTTTGAAGGGATCGGCGCATTTGGTCGGTGGGGAAATTTTAGTCAATGGCCAGAACGTCTATCAAATGGACGCGAGGACGCTTCGCCAGTTCCGTTGGAACTCGATGGCGATGGTATTCCAGAGTGCCATGACGGTGTTGAATCCGGTCATGACGGTGGAGCAGCAGATGATGGATGTGTTCTTGTCGCACCGTAAAGGCATGTCCAAGCAGGAAGCCCGCAACCGCTCCCTTGAACTCTTGGACATGGTGCGGATTGCGCGTAAACATGCCAAGAGCTATCCGCATGAATTATCGGGAGGCATGAAGCAGCGCATCGTGATTGCCATCGCCTTGGCGCTGGAGCCCAGCCTGGTGATTATGGACGAGCCGACCACGGCCTTGGATGTGGTGGTGCAGCGTTCCATCCTAGACCAAATCAAGGAATTGCAGCGCGAGAAGCATTTTGCCGTGCTGTTTATCAGCCATGACTTCAGTCTAGTGGCGGAACTGGCATCGCAGGTGGCGATTATGTACGCTGGCCGGGTGGTGGAGATGACCGAAAGCCAGGGGCTCAGCAAACACGACATGCATCATCACCCGTATACCAGCGGACTGATGCGGGCCATTCCCCGCTTGACCCATGAGGATGTGGAGATTGAGGGCATCCCCGGGCATCCGCCCAATCTTGTGGAGTTGCCCTCCGGTTGTGCGTATCATCCTCGCTGCCCGCTGGCCCAGCCCATTTGCCGAGAAGTGCGTCCGGAACCCATCGCAACCGGCGGGCGGCTGATTGCCTGCCATGCATTTGACCCGGAGAAGCGAGGTGCATTTGTTCATGTCTCTTGACAAGAGCGACCTTCTAGTTGAGGCGGAGAATCTGGTCATGCGCTTTCCGGTCCGGGGCGGGCAGTGGATCCGCCCAGTGGATGACGTATCCTTCTCCATCCGACGTGGTGAGGTGTTGGCGTTGGTTGGCGAGTCGGGCAGCGGCAAAACAACCATCGGCCGGTCGCTGCTCCGCATCCTGGAGCCGGCCCAGGGCACCATCCGGGTAGCGGGAAGCGATGTCACCCACATCAAGGGCAAGGCCCTGGTGCGATATCGTCGTGAAGCCCAGATGATTTTTCAGGACCCTTTCGGGTCGCTGAATCCCATCAAGACCGTGGAGGCGCATCTCACCTTTCCCATTAAGAAGCACCGTGGAGGAAACGCGGATCGGGTGAGCGCCGTGGTGGATGAGTTGCTTACGCGGGTGGGCCTAACCCCGGTGGACGAGACGCGGCAAAAGTTTCCGCACGAACTCTCCGGCGGTCAACGGCAACGCTTGGCGATCGCCCGTGCGCTTGCCGTGCAGCCCACCTTTCTGGTGGCTGACGAGCTCATCTCTATGCTGGATGTGTCTATTCGCGCCGGCATTCTGAAACTCATGAACGAGCTTAAGGCCGAATTCCGTTTGTCGTTTCTCTATATTACCCACGACTTGGCTTCGGCCCGCTATTTTGGCGACCGCATCATGGTGCTCTATGCCGGACGAATCATGGAAACGGCCGCTTCGCGGGAATTGGTCAGAAACCCCAGTCATCCCTATACCCGCCTGCTGCTGGCCGCAACGCCCGGCAGTCAGCACCACGGCAAACTCCCCGAGCGGGTTAACGAGCCGCCGGATTTGAGCGAAGCCCGCCGCGGATGCCCCTTCGCCACGCGGTGTCTTTACGCAACCGATGAATGTCGGGAAACCATGCCACCGATGACCGAGATAGAACCCGGACACCAGGTGGCCTGCTATCACCCGCAGACGGGCGCCATTGCCGTCGAGCGGGCCACTATCTGAAGCGAGGTGCAGCATGACAGACAAACTCACGTTTCCTAAGGACTTCATTTTTGGTGTGGCCACATCCTCGTATCAAATTGAAGGCGCGGCCTTTGAGGACGGGCGTATTCCCTCCCATTGGGACACCTTTGCACATACCCCAGGCAAGACCGTTCAGGGCGAAAGCGGGGATGTGGCTTGCGACCATTATCATCGCTACCCCGATGATGTGGCGATGATTGCGAGCCTAGGCCTCGACTCGTATCGCTTCTCGTTTGCATGGCCCCGCATTTTGACCGAGGACCGCAAGGTCAACGACAAGGGCATTGCCTTCTACCACCGGCTGTTGGATGAGATGGAAAAGCATGGCGTCACTCCCGCGGCGACCATCTATCATTGGGATTTGCCGCAATGGCTGGCCGATCGCGGCGGATGGGCCAACCGGGACAGCGTCGGATACTTCAGCGACTTTGCGGAGGTGCTGTTTAAGCACTTCGGCGATCGCATCGGCACCTGGATTACCCACAATGAGCCCTGGTGCGCCTCCTTCCTAAGTTATGGAATGGGGCATCATGCACCGGGACACCGCGACTGGCGGGAAGCGGTCTTGGCCTCCCACCATCTGCTGCTCTCCCATGGCGAGGTGGTCAAGGGATATCGTGCGTTCAATCTCAAGGGTGAAATCGGCATTACCTTAAATCTCAATGTGACGGACCCGAAGACGGACAGTGAAGCCGACATTAAGGCGGCGGAGCGAGGAGACGGGTTCCAAAATCGCTGGTTCCTGGACCCCATCTTCAAGGGCCGTTACCCCAGCGACATGATGGATGTCTTCCGGCCCTATGTCCAGGACTATGGCTTCATCAAGCCGGGTGACTTGGAGACCATCGCCGTCCCCATCGACTTTTTGGGCGTGAATTATTACAGCCGGGCGGTGGTGTACGACGACCCCGGCGATTCGTTCATGGGCCTGGGCAACGTGCCGGTACCCTTGGACCGCATGACCGACATGGGCTGGGAAGTCCATCCCAACTCGCTCTATCGGCTGTTGATGCGGCTAAATCGGGAGTATACCCAGATTCCGCTCTTCATCACGGAGAATGGCGCCGCGTATCCGGACGTGGTCAGTGAAGATGGGCATGTCCACGACATCGATCGGATAGAATTTGTTCGAAGCCATCTCGAGGCGGCGCGGCAAGCGATTGCCGAAGGCAGCACGCTTAAGGGCTACTATCTGTGGTCCTTGATGGACAATTTTGAATGGGCGTTCGGATACTCCAAGCGTTTCGGCATCGTGTACGTGGACTATGCCACCCAAAAGCGCATTTTAAAAGACAGCGCGCTGTGGTATCGGGACTTCGTGCAGAACTCCCGGGTTTAGGCGATTTTTCGGGGCGGGGCGACCCGCCCCTTCGACATCAGGAGAGGTGAGCAGAATGACGGGATTTAGTCTGGGAGCTAACTATTGGAGTCGGGTGGGCGGTCCCCGCATGTGGAGCCAATGGGACGCGGCGGCCGTGCGGCAAGAGCTGGGTTGGGCTCGGGACATCGGTCTGGATACCTTGCGATTCTTTATTTACTGGCCAGATTTTGAGCCTCAGCCGGGCGTGGACAACCCCGCGCTTTGGGAACGGGTGGCCGAGTTTTTGAATCTCTGTCAGGAATATGGATTGAAGACGTTCCCGACCTTGTTGGTAGGCCACATGTCAGGGCGCAATTGGGATCCGGCCTGGCGTGAAGGCCGGGATTTATGGACAGATGCCTGGATGGTGGAACACGAGGAGGCTTTTATCCGCCGCAGCGTCTCGCGTCTTCAGTCGATGCCGACGGTTTCGGGCTGGGTGCTGACCAACGAGTGGCCTTTGTACGCGGGACTTACCACCCCGGAGGTCTTTGAGCCTTGGATTCAACGCATGACCCACGCGGTGCGGGAGCATGATCCCAAGAGGCGCCCCATCACCATGGGCGATGGGCTTTGGAATGCCATGGGGGCCAACAACGGGATTCAGGTCGACATGTTGGAGCAGTATGTGGACATTGTGGGCCCTCATGTCTATCCTGAAACTCCCGACGCTGCGGAAGTGGCCATGGCCTCTTATGTGCACTGTGCCATGGGTCAAGGGAAGCGTCCGGTGCTGTTGGAGGAATTCGGCACGACCGATGCCTTTGGAACCGGAGAGCAGCAAGGAGCCTTCTATCGCTCTCAGCTGGCTGGAGCGCTGATGGCCGGGGCCGTTGGGGCATGGGGATGGTGTCTCACTGACTTTGAACTGCCGACCACCATGCCATATTCCCATCATCCCTTTGAACTGCGGTTTGGCCTGCTCAAAACCGATGGCACGCCTAAACCGACCGCCAAGGCGATGAAAAGTTTTGGAGAGGCAGCTCGGCAGTTCGGCCAGGTCGATCCGGATCGGATTGGCGTGCTGGTTCCCGCTTTGCAGACGGAGGTGATTCCGTTCCGACGGGGACCAGAAGGGGAGCTCATGACCCGAGTGGCCTCGCGCATGTTGCGGAGTTTGGCGCAGTTGGGGTATAACCCGCTGGTGATCCGCGAACCGATCCCGCCTGCCAGCGGATTCGTTCAAGATGTACCTGAACTGCCGGAACTGGATGGCTGCGACACCCTCTTTTTGGTGGCTCCGCGCATCGGTGAACCGCTTCGTCTGCGCCTCGAGGACTGGGTGCGGCAAGGGGGCCGCTTGTACCTGGCGTATTCCTACACCTATTGGTTCCCCGACACGGCCGCTTTCTTAGGGGTTGAGCGCACCGGCCAATACAACGTCAAGGAGCGCTTCTCGGGTCCAGCCAAGATGATCGGTCGTATCGGGGCCGATCTCGAGATTTTCGGCGAGGCCGATTTTGTCAGTCTGAAAGGCGTGGCAGCCGAGGTGTTGGCCCAGTTGGATACGGGCGAAGCGGTGCTGTTCCGCCACAATCTCGGCCGCGGCGCGGTGGTGGTAAACGCTCTTGGGCTCGAAGCGTCGGCAGGCGAGGTGGACGGCCTGGTACGCTTCTACCAGAGTCTTCTTGGCTATCTTCAGGTTTCCCCGCGGGTGCAGCTTTCGGGATCAGTGGGACAGGCGGCGGTATCGACGACCGGTCAGATGATGGTCATGAATCACGGGGGCACAGTGCTCAAGGCATCCGCAGCCTCGGGGATGCTCGACGGCCAAAAGCAGATTGAAGTCCCGCCGCATCAATGGTGGGTTGGGACATGGAGCAAATGAGGGCCATCCGCTGGTACGGACAAGCGGGATTTGTCGTGGAGGATGGCGGCGCCCGGATCGCGGTTGATTTATTCTTACGCCCCGATCCCCGCCTTCGGAAACCCGTCGTCGGTCCCGACGATCTGGGCCCACTGGACGCGGTGTTGGCAACGCACGAGCATCATGATCATTTGGACGAATGGACGCTTCGCGCCTTGCAGGAACATCAGCCTCAGTTGCGGGTGGTGGTGCCGGAGCCGATTCGGCGCCAGGCGGAAAGCTTGCGCTTGATGAACCTCGAGGGAGCGGTGCCAAATGTGTCCTTCACCGTGGGCGCACTTGAGGTGACCCCGGTGCGGGCGCTGCATGCTGTGCACATGGATGAAGGCTATCACTTTGGCGAACCCGATGGCCGCTTTTTGGGCTACGCGATCCGGGCAGGCTCGGCGGTGGTCTACCACAGCGGCGACACTATTATGTACCCGAAGTTGGCGGAAACCTTAAAGGCTCTGGGCGTGACCATCCTGCTACTGCCCATCAACGGGCGCACCTATCGGCGTGAGAACCAAGACCTGGTGGGCAACCTGCACCCTGAAGAGGCGGTTGACCTAGCCGTGGAGGTGGGCGCACGGGTCCTCATTCCCATGCACTTTGAGACCTATCCGAACAATCTCGGAGATGTGGGCCAGGCAGCCGATTTGGCCTTGCAGGCTGGCGTGACCTTGGTGGTACCGCATTATGGTCAGCCAGTGCCCATGGATTGGCCAGACTAGCGCCTCGCACACGGAATGGGGACGTCTCGTTCAAGGTGAAAGTCCTGAATGCGCATGGCCGGTCCAACCGTTACCACCAACAAGATGCCCAGGTCTAATAGGTTATCTTCGGGGGGCGGTCGCCGGAGATGGGGCGTTGGAAAACAATCCTTCGCACGTAGTCGCGGAACGCGATCACCGTTTGATTCCCTTCTATATAGGGTTTCATGGTGGCGCGTATCCAGGGTCTGGGTAAACACCGGAGCCCAGCGCTTGACTAAATCGCGGTTCTATCCGCACGCCCAGCATTTCCGCGATGACCACGGCCGGCTAAGAGAGGGCGAGCGCCTTCACAGCCTAAACGGTTTGCCCGGCCTCGTAGGGAGCGAGTAAGTTATGGGCCAGGCGGTGAATGGTGTGCGAATCAATTCACGGAAATCGTGTATTTCCAGGCCAGTTTCAGTACGAGCCTTGCAGGGAACCTTGAAGAATGGGCCGATGGTATAGGATTTTTTGGAAAGTGGGGGAAAATGGTCCCTCTTGGAACATGATCCGCAACGCGATGTGGAAGACCTTGTTTTCGGTTCTTCGTACGCCTAGCAGCTTGTGTGAATAGTCCCGAACATCCGGCGCAAAAAGGACTTCGCGACCCGGATGGCGAAATAAAAACTT